>DASRDS010000090.1:0-5251 GCA_035652495.1 Gemmatimonadaceae bacterium | reverse complement strand
CACAAACAGCCCGTAGAACATGATCGCCGACAACGCCGCCGTCTCGGCGTAGCGATCGAGCAGCCGCAGCGTATAGAACTGCAACACCGATCGCGACGCGTCCCCACTCGTCGCGAGCTCATCCCGTCGCTTGATGGCGGCCAGATAGAGGGCCAGCGACAGGGTCGTGATCATCATCCACGACGACAACGGCACGTCGATCGCGACCGCGCCGGCGTAGACGCGCAGCACGAACCCGGCGGCGAGACAGAAGAGGTCGATGACCGGGACGTGCTTGAGTCGAAGCGAATACGCGAGGTTGAGGACGACGTATCCGCACGCGACCAGTGCGGTTTGCCAGTTCCACGCGAACGATGCGAGGATGATCGCATAGAGTACCGACACCAGCGCCATGGCGGCGCCGGGTTTTACTTCACCGGACGCTAATGGACGCTTCCTCGATTTCACGGGATGCGCGGCATCCGCCTCACGATCTCGGAGATCGTTGACCACGTAGGTCGCGGACGATGCCACGCAGAAAAGCGCGAACGCGACAAATTCTTGGATGACCGCGGAGGGTTTGTTGAACTCCCCCGAGAAAATGAGCGGGGCGAGCACGAACCCATTCTTGATCCACTGGCGAGGCCGCAAAAGCCTCACCAGCGGAGCCACCGCGGGCCGGGCGACCTGGCCAGCCCGGTCGCCGACCGCGTCCGACATCGCTGCTACCAGCCGCCCCGCTTGAACAGCATCACGGGGACCGTGCGCAGCATGATGCGCATGTCCTCGACGACACTCTGACGACGGAGATACTCGAGGTCGAGATCGACCTTCTTGCGCACATCCTCGATCGTGCTGTCGTACGCCAGATTGACCTGCGCCCAGCCCGTGATCCCGGGCTTGGCGCGCTGGCGCAGCGGATACTCGGAGATGTCCTGGCGCAGCCGCGCGAAGATCGTCGGACGTTCCGGCCGCGGGCCGACGATGTTCATGTCGCCCTTGATCACGTTGAACAGCTGCGGCAGCTCATCGAGCCGCGTCTTGCGCAGGAAGCGACCGACGTACGTGACGCGCGGATCGTTCTTGGTGGCCCACACCGCTCCCGATTGCGTCTCGGCGTCGCAGTGCATCGAGCGGAACTTGTAGATCGTGAACACGCTGCCGCCATGGTCGCTCGCGCGGCGATCGTAGAGCGCCAGCGCGCGGCGCGACCGGCGGTCAATGCCGACGCGATCCTGTGTATACAGGACGGGACCCTTGGACGTGAGCCACACGGCGAGCGCCACGAGCAAGAACACCGGCGACAGGATCACGATCGCGATCGACGCCAGCACGATGTTGATCACCCGGTTGATGCGTTCGTCCCGCGTGCGCGGGACGACGATCGAAGCCACCGGCGACGTGGTCGGTCGGTACGTATAGGCGCCCGACGCGCGCGCGCTGCGGCGTTCGCCTGAGACCCGGGTGACGGCCAAGGGAGAGGACATGTTAGTGTCGGGTGATGAGGACCACCGAAACGGCAATGCCGACAACGGCCGCCGTCACGGGCAGTATGATGGTCAAGAACGTGTTGGGATGGGTCGCGCCAACATTGAGCTGATCACCGGCGCGTAAGCTCAACTGATCGACGGTCTCGCCGTTCTTGAGGGCCGTCGCCACATCACTCGCCCGCCAAACGACCGTGCCCGCTCGGTTGATGGTCGTTCGGGAGACATCCGCATTGCTCGCCAAACCACCGGCGTTCATAATCGCATCGCTCAGCAACATGTCGGCCGACACCGAGTAAAATCCCGGGCGCCCGACGCTGCCCAATACCGCGAGTCGCACGAGCGAGCCCGTGCGCACCACGGGATCGCGAAGGTACTTGCTCACCGCGGCGTATACGTGTCCCTGCAATTCCGAGCGCAGGACACCGTGTAACTCGATGTCGGTGAGGTTCGGGAGGTGCACGATCTGCCCTTCGCGAACGGTGAACGTATCACTCAGCGTTTGTTGACCCTGCACATTGATGAGAACGCGGTCACCGACCTGAAAATCTCCATTGGTCAGACGGTCATTGAGGTTGGTGGCCGTCATCCGTGCCTGATCACGATCACTTTCGGACCCGGTCTGCTCCTCGCGCTGCGCCGACGCCAACTGCGACTCGAGCTCCGAACGCGTAGCCTGCGCGCTCCGCGCGGGAGGCGGGCTGGTTTGGCCGGCCACCGGCAGAGAAACAAACAGGCTGAAAACAAACGACAAAAGAATCACATCACTCCTGTTCATGCCCGTCGCATACGCACCTGGCGTGCTCACGTCCAAGCGATCCGCAGTGAGCGTGTAAGTACAAGCGCATGTGGTGGTTGATTGGTGTGAAACGGGTGATCTCGTTCCACCGGAGCGCTTCGTTGTAGGACCGCGCCCACACATATTCGGCTCCGCCCCCACACTCCAAGCGCGATAGGAACTTACAAGGCCACCTCAACAGCCTAGAACGTATAATGAAACGTTTACACAAACGGTGATGTCCCGCACTGAACCTTTAGGCTTTAAGCGTGCCGCCGTTACATCGATCCTGTGGTGTCTGCGCGGCAGGCTGTCCTATACGGCTCAGTACGCTGCGCGATGTAACTCCTGATGCAACACGAGTTGCGAATTCTGACGCGGACTGCACGGGACATGCATCCGGCGCCGAGCACGGTACCTCGTGCAATTTTTTCATACTTCGGCAGATCGTTATGGGCGCACCCGTCGCCACTCGACAACCTGATCTCATGTTAGAGTCTGAACGGCCGGCGCGTCCGCCTCTCGTCTTGATCGCGAACGACCAGGAATGGTCCGCGCGTTCGCTCGAGACGATTCTCGGGCCTCGCGGCTATGCGGTTTTGCGGGCGTATAACGGCCGGCAAACGCTGTCCATGGCTCGGAGCATCCAGCCGGACGCCGTCATTCTCGACCTACGCCTGCCAGACGCGGACGGATTCGAGATTTGTCGAGCGCTCCACGCCGACAAGCATCTCGTGCCCGGCACGCCGGTCCTGATGACGACATCCGATCCCGTCAATCGCGCGCAGCAGCTCGATGCCTTTCGTGTCGGCGCGTGGGATTTCATGATGCAGCCGCTCGACGGCGACGTCTTGCTCCTCAAGCTCGACACGTACGTGCGCGCGAAACGCGAAGCCGATGTGCTCCGGCAGGATGGCCTGCTGGATCCGGCGACCGGCGTCTACAACTCCCGTGGTCTCGTGCGACGGGCGCGCGAAATCGGCGCCGAGGCGCTGCGTCAGCGGCATGCCCTGGCGTGTATCGCGTTTGCGCCGCAGACGAGTCAGGCCGACGACGAAGGATTCGAGCGCGTCGCCGAACACCTGGGCGCACTCATTGGCCGGACCGCGCGCATGTCCGACGCGATCGGCCGCCTCGGCGCGTCCGAGTTCGCGATCGTCGCGCCTTCGACGGAATCCGCCGGTGCCGTGCGCCTCTGCGAGCGGGTCCAACAGGCGCTCGCCGTCACGCCGCTCGAGGAAACCGAGCGTCCGGTACTTCAGGTGCGCGCCGGGTATTGCGCCGTCGCGGATTTCGCCGCGTCGCCCGTTGACGCCGTCGAGATGCTCGTGCGCGCGGCGTCGGCCCTTCGCCAGAGTCCCGCCGGCGGCCCGCCCGCCATGATACAGGCCTTCGACGAGAGCTCAACTAGGTTCGGTTGAGTCGGCGGCTTGTTCCTATGGTTGCTCCCGCTCACCCGCGCGGCGCGCGCTTGGCGTCCCGGCTACGTTCTCCCGATCAGGCCACCGACCTGCGAGGGCCCCTGCGCGCGTAGCTCGCCCTCGTCCAGACGATACCCGTAGAGATACGAGTAGTAGCGATACGCACCGCCCGCGCGCACGTCGTTGAGAATCGATCCCAGGTGCCGCACGGGCACGAAGCGATCCATGGCCTGTAACCGCGCCTGCGCCATCTTGAGGTCCGAGCGTCCGACGCGCAGGACCACGACTAGCGCACCCGTCGCCTTTGCCAGCGCGAACGGATCGATACCGGCGCCCAGCGGCGGCGAATCGACGATGATCACGTCGAAGAAGGGCCGCACGGCCGCCATGAACGACTCGAGCGCGTTGGACTGCAGCAGCTCCGGTCCCCGATGCCGCCGCGTCCCGCAGGTCACGAGCGTGAGCCCGTCGTAGTCCGTCTCCTGCAGGACCTCGTCGAGCGCCGAGTGATTCAGCAGATAATCCAGAAGTCCCGGCGACTGGCGCATGCCGAATGTCTCATGCAGCTGTCCGCGCCGGATGTCGCCGTCTACGAGCAGCGTCCGCCGCCCACTCTCCGCGAATGACATCGCGAGGTTGGACGAGACGAGCGATTTGCCCTCGCCGGCGCCTGGGCTCGTGATGGTGAACTGCACGGGCCCATCCGGTGGGAACATCTCGCGAATGTGCATGCGAACGGTGCGGAACGCCTCGATGACCTGCGCCGAGATCTCGGGATCCGCTTTTTTCTCCTTTGGCGTCGGCAACGTCGGCACGGTGCCAATGATCGGCAGTCCCAAGTCGTCGGACGCCTGCTCCGGATAGCGGAACCGCGGGTCGAGCCGGTCCAGGAGAAGCGCCAGCATGAGGCCCAGCCCTAAGCCGCCAAAGACCGCCATGATCAACACGCGCGGCGCCGTGTTGCGCGAGGGCGCTTGCGGCACGCCGGCGCGGTCGACGATCTCGATGTCGGGGATCGTGCTGGCTTCCGCCAGGCGCGAGTCCTCGTACGCTTTGTTCAAGCTCGTGAACAATTCGCTGGCCGACGTCACTTCGCGCTGCAGGCGCATGTTCTCGATCGTCCGCGCCGGCACGTTCTCGACGACGCGCTGACTCTCACCGAGTTGCTTGGCGTACGTCGAGTCCGTGGCGCGGAGCCGGTCGAGCGACTGCTTCGCGAGTTGAGGGATCGTGTTCGTGTAGAGGTTGTCGACGACGCGCTTCGCGTCGATGACGCCCTTGTAATTGTCGGTATACGTCTGCTGCAGATTGCGCAGCTCGGCCGACTTCGTGTTGTAATCGTTGATGGCGGAGCGGAGATTGTCGGCGCCGATCATGAGCGACGGAATGCCCAGAAGGCCATCGGGCGTGCCCTTGCCGATGCTCATGTCGGTTAGGATCCCTTGGGCGGCCTGAATATCACGGCTCAGGTTGTCGTGCTCGACCCTGAGCGCGAGATACGTCGCCACCGCGGGGTCACCCGTGACCGCTCCGATCGAGCCGGGCGTTCCGTTCGGCACGTTCGTCGACGGGGCCTGGGCGCTCTG
>DASRDS010000089.1:0-4109 GCA_035652495.1 Gemmatimonadaceae bacterium | reverse complement strand
TGGCGAGCGTCTGCCGCAATGCCTCGAGATTGGCCAGCCCCTTATTCAAGCTGAGATCCTTCAGCCGGTTGACACAGATTTCTACGCGCAGAAACGTGGAGAACTTTTCGGACAGGCGGGCGACGAGACGGGCATTGATCGGATCGCGTGGACACGTTCCGAAAGGTGGATACGATGTCCCACATGTCAGCAGGCAAAGCCAGCCGGCGACCGCGTCGGCGGTTCTCGGATGAGTTCAAAGAGAGCGCGGTTCGGCTCGTGCTCGACGAAGGCAAATCGATCGGAGCCGTCGCGCGCGAGCTCGATCTGACCGCGTCTGCGTTGGGGTACTGGGTCAAGCACGCCGAGGCCGAGCGATCGCACGGCCGCACCGGCCTCACCAAGGCCGAGCGCGAGGAGCTCAGCGCGCTCCGCAAAGAAAACCGCATCTTGCGTGAGGAGCGCGAGATCCTAAAAAAAGCGGCGGCCTTCTTCGCGAAGCAGAAATCGTAAGGTTTCAGTTCATCGCCGCGGAGAAGGCCACGCATTCGGTGCGAATGTTGTGCCGGTGTCTGCGCGTAACGCCGAGCGGGTTCTATGCCTGGCGGACGCGTCCCATCTCGAAACGCGCGCAGGAAGATCAACGATTGAAGGTACTGATGCACGCGTCGTTCAAAGGCGGGCGCGGCTACTACGGCAGCCCGCGCATCTATGACGACTTCGTAGAATGGGGCGAGCACGTCAGCCGCAAGCGGATCATCCGGCTGATGCAGGAAGAGAAGCTGAAAGCCCGCGTGGTGAAACGCTACAAGGTCACCACCGACAGCGATCACGATCAGCCGATCGCCGACAACGTGCTGAAGCAGCAGTTCGCGGCCGAGCGCCCGAATCAATGTTGGGTCGGCGACACCACGGAGCTCGTGATCGGCGAGCGGCAAGCTCTACCTCGCCGCGATTCTTGACCTGTTCTCGCGGTTCGTCGTCGGCTGGGCGGTGAGCGCGTGCAACAACCGCCATCTGACCATGAAGGCGCTCGAAATGGCGCTGAAGCGCCGGTGTCCGGACGCCGGGTTGCTGCATCACTCCGATCGCGGCAGCACGTACGCCAGCGAGGATTATCGCGACCTGCTGCGCGCCCACGGCATCACCTGCAGCATGAGCCGTCGCGGCAATTGCTACGACAACGCCGTGATGGAGAGCATCTTCTCAACCGTCAAGAGCGAGCTCGGCGAACGCTTCACGAGTCACGGCGATGCCAAGATGGAGTTGTTCAACTACATCGAAGTGTTCTATAACCAGCGTCGCCGACATTCGTCGGCCGGTCGGATGAGCCCGGCCGCGTACGAACGCAAGATGACTCAAGCCGCGTAGTTAACCCGTCCACGCGATCGGATCAATGCCAAGGCACCCTTGCATGAGTCACCTGGTACCGGTAACGAGCACTATCACATTCGCGGGTAGGTGCCACGATGCGGGTTCCGAAAATTCTGATCACCCCTTTTCCGGAAATTCTGATCACCTGCCGGTAGCCCTACCGGGTCAGAAGATCGTCGGAGATTCAGCCTCCGGCGAGGGAAAGGATGATCGAGATGCTCAAACGGCACGAGATTCAGGTACTTCGGCGAGCGGGACACACCTGGGCAGAAGTGGCGGCACTGGCCGGCGTGTCGGTCGGGACGGCGCGGCGAGTGGCCGCGGAAGACGGCGTCACGACGGTCGATAACGCGGCGGAGCGGGCGCGGCGGGAGATCGGGCGGCCGTCAAAGGCCGGCGCGTATCGCACGGTGCTGGTGCAGGCACTGACCGAGCAGCCCGAGGTCAAATCGATCGAGCTGCTTCATCGCGCACGCCTGGCTGGATACACTGGCGGCAAGAGCGCGATCTACGCACTCGTGCAGACGCTGCGTGTCCGCACCGTCACGCCGTTGGTGCGGTTTGAAGGACTGCCGGGCGAGTTTTCGCAGCACGACTTTGGTGAGGTGTGGGTCACCTTTCAAGATGGCCGCGAAGAGAAGGTGCATTTCTTCGCCTCGCGCCTCAAGTACTCGCGGTGGGTCGAGGTCACGCTGGTTGCCGACGAGCGCGTCGAAACGCTCGTGCGGGCGCTGGTCGAACATCTCGCCGCGTTTGGCGGGATTCCGCTGGTGACCGTGTTTGATCGGCCGAAGACGATCGCGCTGAAGTGGGGCCGCGACGGCGTGGTGACCGAGTGGAATCCGACCTTTGCCGGCGTCGCGCTCGATCTCGGCATCGGCGTGGAGGTGTGCTGGCCGTACCGGCCGCAAGAGAAGGGCAGCGTCGAAAATCTCGTCGGCTGGGTCAAAAACTCGTTCTTCAAGCAGCGCCGATTCCTCGACCGCGCCGACCTTGAGCGACAGCTGCGCGAGTGGCTCACCGAGGCGAACACGACTCGCCCCTCGCGCGCGACGGGCGTCGCGCCGTCCGCGCGCATCGCGGAGGACCGCACGCGGCTGCGACCTCTGAAGATCGCGCCTGCGGACCTGGCGCTGCGGATTCCGGTGAGCGTGACGCCGACCGGCGTCGTGATCCACGAGGGCCACCCGTACTCGATGCCACCGGATGCGATCGGCTTGCCGGCGACGCTGTATCTCTACCGAGACCGCGTGCGCATCATCGCCGGGCGTTTCAGCGCCGACCACGCGCGGCAATTCCAGCCCGGCGCCAGCTCGATTCTGCCCGAGCATCGCGCCCAGCGTGTGGCGGCGGTGTCCGGCAAACGGGCCCGCCGCTACTTGCAACGTCAGCACCTCCTCGATGTGGGCGCCGCGGCCTTGGCGTATTTGACCGAGCTCACGCATCGTCGGCCGCGGACGTGGATTCCGGACGTCGAGCGCCTGCATGCGCTCCTTCAAACGCACGGCGAAGCGGCGCTGCGGACTGCCTTCGAGCGAGGCCTCGCCGAGCAGGCGATCGGCGCGGAGTACATCGCGCACTATCTCGGCGCGCCCATGCCGTCGCTGCCCTTTGACGACGAGGACCGGCCGTCGACGATAAGCGCCCACTCGCTGCCGCGCGCAGGCCGGGTCCAGAGCGCCGCAGGCGCCCGGAGGGGCGGAGCGCAGCGGAGCCTCTGGACGCGGTCGAGCACGGCGGCATCCTCTCGGCGCGTCGGAGGCCGGTCATGATCGCCGCCGATACCGACCTGGACGCGCTCTTCAAGCGGCTGCATCTGGCGAATGCTCGCCGGGTCTGGCGCGGCCTCATCGATCGTGCGGAGCGAGAGCGGTGGTCCTATCAGGATTTCCTGACGCTGCTGGCCACCGAGGAGATCGCGCACCGCCAGCAGACGCGGCTCGCACGATTGACGCGGCGCGCGCATTTTCCCTTCTTGAAGACCATCGACGATTTCAATTTCACGTATCAATCGTCGTTGCGCCTGCAGATGCTGGGCTCGGCGCTCGCACCCGACTTTGTCACGGAAGGGCGCTCGCTGATCCTGGCGGGCAAGCCCGGGCGCGGCAAAACCCATCTCGCCATTGCGGTGGCGTATCGCGCGATCCAGAACGGCTTCGATGCCTTCTTCACCACGGCGGCCGCGCTCATCGACGACCTGTCAGCCGCGTTTCGCGCCGGGGAACTCGCGCATGCGCTGCCGACGTACACGCATCCAGGTGTCCTCGTCGTCGACGAGGTCGGCTATCTCACGTACGGTACCGACGCGGCCAACATGCTCTTCCACGTCGTCAACGAGCGACACCGGCGGCATCGCTCGATGATCTTTACGACGAACAAGTCGCTCAAGGCTTGGGGGCGCGTACTCCACGACGACGACCTCGCGCAGGCCATCATCGACCGCGTCCTCGAGCGCGGTCGCCTCCTGCGCCTCGACGGACCGTCCGTCCGGACCCTCCACGTGAACCTTGACGACGCGATGAAAGAAGACTCAGATCAGCAGGCCGACTTGATCAGAATTTCCGGAAATACCTGCCCAGAATTTCCGGAACCCACAGTCGAACAAGGCCATCTTCGCGTCGCTGTAGCTCGGGAAGCACTCGGCCTCCTCACACTTGACGGTCGAGAAGAACGCCTCCATCACTGCGTTATCGTAGCAGTCGGCGCGGCGACTCATGCTGCAGGGGATGCCGTGGGACGCCAGATACGTCGGGTAG
>DASRDS010000088.1:0-6103 GCA_035652495.1 Gemmatimonadaceae bacterium | reverse complement strand
CCGCGCGCGTGACCTGCTGTCCGTCGACGTGGCCGTGCAGACGAGCGACGATGGCATCATGCTCCGCCTGCCAGCCCTGGCCGCGGCGCCGCCGATCCGATCGCTCCTGGCGCAAGCACCGGCCGAGGTCGAGCGCGCCGTACTGGATGAGGTGGGGAATACGCCGCTCTTCGGCGCACGCTTCCGGATGAACGCCGCGCGGGCGCTGCTGCTGCCGCGCGGGCGGCCCAATCGTCGCATGCCGCTCTGGCTGCAGCGGCTCAAAGCAACGGATCTGCTGCAAGCCGTGCGGCAATACCCGGAATTTCCGATCCTCGTCGAGACGTATCGCGAAGTCCTACGCGATGCATTCGACATGGACGCCCTGACGGACATCCTCCGCCAGGTGGAGTCGGGTAAGCTCCCCATCCGCATCGTCGAAACCGAGCGACCATCGCCATTCGCGGCCGGCCTCCAGCTCGGCTTCGTCATGGAGTGGCTCTACGCCGACGACACCCCGCGCGCCGAGCGGGCCGCGACACTGTTGTCGGTGGACCGCGGGCTCCTCGATGACGTGCTCGGCGTGGACGATGCGCTCGACGAAGCAACCACCCAGGCCATCGAAGAAATCCTCGCCATTCGTCGCGGCACGGCGCCCGGCCGCCAAGCGGGCAACGCCGACGAGCTCTCACAGCGCCTCGAGCGCGCGGGCGAGCTGACACTCGAGGAGCTCGCGGCGCGAGAGGCGCCAGAGTCCGGCGCGCTTCAGGCGCTGCTCGACTCCGGTCGCGTGATCAAGCGGGACAACGGCCGTTACATCTTACGCGAGTACAACCAAGCCCCGCGCCGCGAGATGCTGGCGCGATATCTGTCGTTGGCGGGACTCGTGTCCGCCGAGGATGTGGCGGCCCGCTACCCGAATTCGAAGCTTCGGCTGATCGAATGGGAGAAGGCCGGCACATTGGTCCGCGTCGGCGACCGATGGATTTCGCGCAGCGTGCTGGAGCGCGCCCGACGCCGCGCGCTGGCCAAGCTTCGCGCCCAGATCGAGGCCACAGATCTGCCGACGTTCGCCGCGTTTTTGCAACGGTGGCAGCACGTCGATCCGCGCGATCGGCTGGACGAGGAAGCCGGGTTGGCGCTCATCATGGAGCAGCTGGACGGCCTCGCTCGCCCAGCCGATAGCTGGGAGCGTGACTATCTCCCAGCGCGAATGACGCGCTACGACCCCACATGGCTCACCCGCGCGGCCGGCGCAGGCACGCGCGTCTGGGCCGGCGTCCCACCGACGCGAGTGCGGTTTTTTGAGCGGGGGGAAGGCGCGCTTTGGCAACAGGATCTCGAGGCCACCCTGTCTGACACCGCGCAGAGCGTTCGCGATGCGCTGGTCAATAATGGCGCATCGTTCTTGACCGACATCACGGTCGCGACTGGGCTTGGCCCAATTGCGACTCAGGATGCGCTCCGCGAGCTGGCCCAGGCAGGAATCGTGACGAATGACTCGATCGACGCCATGCGCGAGGTCATGCATCAGCGGCCACTACCATCGAGACGCAGCGAGCCAGATCCCACGCGCTGGCTACCCGATACGTTCGTCACCTCACGCCGCCCGAATCCGCGCCGGTTGCCGCGCTGGCAACGTCCAGACAGACCGCGCGCGCAGCGTGCGAGCAACGGCCGATGGTCGCTCTTGGATCGCCCAGGCACCCGCGGCCCCGCTCTCGACGAAGACGCAAGAGCCGCGGCCATCGCGCAGAAATGGCTCGTGCGCTATGGCGTCGTCACCCGCGACTGGTGGCGCCGCGAGCGCCCGCCGGTCTCGTGGCGCGCGATCTATCGCGAGCTCAAACGCCTCGAGCTACGGGGCGAAGTGCGTCGTGGATATTTCGTCGAGGGGCTCGCCGGCGCGCAGTTCGCGCTACCCGAAGCGGTCGAACGGCTGCGCGCGGCGCGGGAGGATCCCGATGCGCCGCTTATCGCCATCGCCTCGACCGATCCTTCGTATCCGGATCTGCTGCCTCGCCCGCGCGGCGCGAGCGCGCTCATCATCACGCGGCGCGGCAAGCCGGTCATGACTGTCGAAGCCAACGGCCGGCGTGTCACGATCCTCGGCGAGCTGTCGGACGCCGAGATGAGCGTCGCCGTGGCGTTGATCACCAAGCGACGTGGCGGACGCCGTCACACGCTGGAGACGATCGATGGCCGCCCCGCCGCGACAAGCCCGCACGCCGAGGCATTTCAGCGTGCGGGCTTTCGAATGGCGGGATTGGCGCTCGATTACCCCTGAGAGCGCGCCGCCCGATTACCAGCTATTTCGGTGGGGCCAGATTGCCGCAGATGAACGTGTCCGGGTCGGCGCCCGCGACCCTGTCGACCCGCACGAAGTACTGACCGCTCGAGGGGAAGCCCAGCGCAAAGAGCGCATAGCTGGACGCGACGCCGGTCGTATCCGTGACCAGATCATGGTAGGCCGCGGGGGGTCCAAACACCCCCTGATCGTTGTCGCATTTCCCGAAATGCACGCGCCACACATACTTCTGCGACGGGTCGCCGCGATGCATCGCGATGCGCACGCGAATCGTGTGGTTGTCGGAGCTCCCCGGCGCCATCCACGCGATGCCGTGCGGTCCGCTCGTGTCGCCCCGGTCGGCCGTCGTGTCCGAGGGCTCCCACAGCGTCGCGTTCCAGCGCGTCGCCGCCGGCGGGTCGGGTTGCGGCGCGACGGCATGCGCGGCGCGGCGCATGACGCCGCACGCGGCGGCGAGCGCCACGAGCATCACAACGAGAAGCGAACGAAAGCGATACGACACGGGAGTCCAATATTACACCGAAGCGCACATTTGATCGCGCCTATTTCGATCGATGGTATAGGCACCCCATATCCCGCGTGAAATCGCGGGCCGAGCTCGAGCGGGAGGTCCGGTTCGTGCTGCACGCCGCCGAGCACATCTTGGGTCGAAAACTCCGCTCAGTTTTGGACGTGGGCTGCGGTGAAGGCAATTGGCAGCCGCACCTCAAGACGCTTCGGCCACGACTTCGCTACACTGGAGTTGATCCGAGCGAATATGCCGTCCGCCGGTGGGGCAAACGGCGGAATATCCACCTCGGATCCGTGGATAATCTCGGTGTCGAGGGAGAATTCGACCTGGTTCTCTGCTGTGGCGTGCTCAACTATCTCGAGCCTGCCGTTCTGACGCGCGGTCTCGCTCAAATCGCCCAACATCTCGACGGCGTAGCGTACTTGGACATGTACACCGCCAGTGATGCCGTGACGGGCGACACGCGAGGCGCGGAGCGCCGAAGCGCATCATGGTATCGCGCCACAATCAAAAAGGCGGGACTGACGCCCTGTGGGATGCACCTCTACGCCAGCCGCGCTACGGCCGATCAGCTGGTGTCGCTGGAGCGCTTTCCGGACGGAGCGACGCACCGACGATAGCGGTGCTCCACGCGAGGATCACCGCGAAGAGCACGGTCACGACAACGAGGACCACCGCTGGCAGATGCATGGTCTCACCGAGCGTGCGGGCCAGCCGGCCGATGGGTCCACGCACGGCGTCAAACGCCAAGAATCCCGCCCACGCGAGCGCCACGCCGATGGCGGCGCGCGTCGCCGGACGCCGAACTGGCCCGACGAGCCATCCCCAGACGAGCGCGATGACGGGGATCGACCACCATCCGACGAACAAGGTTCCGGCCGCGAACGCGATGGCCAGGAGGATGATGTCGATCACTTGTGTGTCCGCGGCGGGATCGGCTCGAACTCCAAGATCGCGACATCGCCCGCGGTCGCGATCTCTTGTGGAGTCTTGGGCACAAGCAGCGAATCCAGCTCGCCGTGCGACCATCGTTCTAAGCGGTCCGCGTACCGTGCGCTGATCGGATTGCCGGACTGTCCGCCGGGATAGATCGCCCACGCTTGCACCGTGGGGCCGAGTTGCACGACCATGCGCCAACTCGCTCCATGAACGCCGTTGCCCGAGAGTGGGCTGATGGTGGATGGGCCGCCTGCCACGGCGATTTTTGGCCGCGAGAATGCCGGGATGCCGAGCAGATGGTAGATGTTCGCGGTCCGCACGCGATCCCACCGCCATCCGCCGTCCTCGGCGCGTCCATATCGCCGCCGCAACGAGTCGAGTCCGGCGCTGAGGCTCGCCGCGAGCACGCTGTCACGCGGCGCGTCCCACCATACGCTCGTCGAATCCTCGAGCAGCTGGGCCAACGTGGTCTCATCGGGCCGCACGTCGCCGAGTCGATGCCAGGCGCGGCGCTGCAGCTCGCGCATCGCGGCCTCGAACAGCACCGCGCGCTCGTTGCTGCGCGTGTACCGGCGATCCCACTGGGCGAGCAACCGGGCGCCTTCCGTGCCGCGCGCGGCGTGCAGGAAGAACGGCACGAAGAAATCCGCGCGGGCGCTCCCGGGGTCGGTCTGGAGGCGCCGCATGGCATCGGGCGTCATCGCCGAGTCGGCTCGGAGGGCTCTGTCGATGCGCATCGCGCGCCACGGCGGCGGCCAGTCGACGCCAAAGTAACCCGCGAACGTCGCGGGATCGTACGGCTCCTGGTTGGCCGAGGCGAGAAAGCCCTGCGCGGGATTGGTGGCGGCCGGATACTCGGAGATCGGCCGGTCGCCAGCCCAATCGCTCGCGCTCGTCGACCCATCAAAGACGTGATCGCCCCGTCCATCGCCGGGCCGGATCGGGAATCGTCCATTCGACCGAATCGCGATGTTGCCCGATCGATCCGCGACGAGCACGTTTTGCGCCGGCACCTTGAAGTCTTCAAATCCCTTCAGCAATTCGGCGGCGGTGTGGGCCGTCGCCGCGCGATCGAACGCCGAGATCGCGTCGGACGGCTCCAACGCCGTCCACCGCGTCGAGATCCAGCGCTGACCCGCGCGCGAGAGTGGACCGCGATGCGTAAAGCGAATCGTGTCGACGGCCAACACGCGGCCATTCGGATCTTTGTACGTCTCGACGCGAGACTCCAACGGCCGCCATTGCCCATCGATCTTGTAGCGCGTCGGCCGCGCCGTATCGTCGACGGTCTCGGCGTACTCGTCGAGCACATCAGCGCCAGTGTTGGTTAGCGTCCACGCGAGATCGCGATTGAATCCGATCACGGTCGTGGGCGATCCCGGCAGCGTCACGCCATAGACGTCGCGCTCGCCCGACACGATGATGTGCGCCTCGTACCAGATCGACGGCAGCGTCAGATCGAGGTGCGGATCGCCAGCCAGGAGCGCGTACCCATTTTTCGTACGGCGCGGCGACACCGCCCAATTGTTACTCCCAACGTCATAGTCACGCTCCTGCGCCATCGCGAACGCACGCGATGCCGTATCGGGGCTACCCGGTGGGGTGAGATGGCGCGAGATCCAATGCGGCTCGCCCGGCGCCGGCACGATCGGCTCCTGCAGCGGGGAGTGCACCGGCGCCAGCGCGTCGGCGGCCGCATCGCCCACCGCGGCCGCGAACGCGGCATGCTGTTGCTCATCGAGATCGTGCGCGAGCGTGAGGCTCATGCGATTGAGCAGATGCAGCGTATTGATCGTCTGCCATCGTGCCGGCCGGCGCCCGAGCAGCTGGTACTCGAGCGGCACATCCCACGGTCCCATCTTCCGGATCCACAGGTTGATGCCCTCGCCATACGCCTTCGCCGCCTTATACGGAACTCCGTTCGTATCCATCGCCGCGAGCGCACGCTCGGCCGCCCGCGGAAATCCGAGCGCCCGCGTTTCGCGATCGAGCGGCAGCGCGGCCGATCCGACGAGCTCCGTCAGCGTGCCATTCGCCGCGCGCGTTTGGACCTCGAGCTGGAACAGCCGATCGCGCGCCACGACGAAGCCGAGCGCACGATACGCGTCGAGCGAGTTGCGGGCGAATATGTGCGGGACGCCTCTTCGGTCGTAGAACACGCGGACCGACGAGTCCAGTCCGCGCACATGGCGCACGATCTGGAACGTGGGCAGATCGGCGTGGATCGTGATCGACCAGACGCCGGTGGCTGGATTCAGGAACGGCCCGAGAGGCGGCAGGGGCCCGAGCCGAAGCGCACCGGCCGCGATCATCGCGAGACTCACGGCGAGCGCGGCCGCGAACCGCCGCGGTCGTCGAATCATGCC
>DASRDS010000087.1:0-5812 GCA_035652495.1 Gemmatimonadaceae bacterium | reverse complement strand
TCGCGGATGAGCGATCAGGCGCGGGCTAAAGCGTCGTGTCCGAGCCTAACGGCCTCCGTTGCATCGTTGCAACTGGCACGTGGGTGTGGCAGAAGATGTCGTCCGGGCCAGCGATTGGGAGGTGTGGAGATGGCCATCGTTGAGCGCCCACTCCTGGGCGAGGCCGTTGTGTCTTTCCGCGAGCAGGTGCGCGGCGCCGTCATCACCGCGGACGATGAGGGTTATGACGAGGCGCGCGCGGTGCACAACGGGATGTTCGACAAGCGTCCGCTGGCGGTGTTGCGGGCGGAGCAGGTTGCCGACGTGATCGCAGCTGTCAGGCTTGCCGGGGAGCACGGCCTTGACCTTTCGGTGCGAGGGGGCGGGCACAGCGGCCCTGGTTTTGGAACAAATGATGGCGGCCTCGTTCTCGACATGTCAGGGATGCGCACGGTCCGGGTCGATCCGCAGAGCAAGACGGCCCGCGCCGATGCCGGTGCGACTTGGGGGGACTTCAACTATGCAACCCACGCTTTCGGCCTGGCGACGACCGGCGGAATCATCTCGACCACCGGTATCGCTGGTCTCACGCTGGGCGGGGGCATCGGCTATTTGGCCCGCGGTTGTGGGCTGACGCTGGACAATCTCATCTCGGCCGATGTGGTGACCGCAGACGGGAAGGTCCTGACTGCGAGCGAGCGCGAGAACGACGATCTCTACTGGGGTCTGCGCGGCGGGGGAGGCAACTTCGGGATCGTGACGTCGTTCGAGTATCGCTTGCACGAGGTCGACCAGGTCTATGCCGGCCCGATCTTCTACAACCTTGAAGACACGGCAACGGTGTTTCGGATGTTTGATGAGTTCATCCGGGACGCTCCTGAGCAGTTCGGAGGCTTCCCGGGGTTCCAGATCGCGCCGCCGCTGCCATTCATCCCTGAGGACAGGCACGGCGATCCTCTCTGCCTGGTTGTGGTGCACTGGGCCGGCCCCCTCGATCAGGCAGAGCGTGTGCTGGCACCGTTCCGCGAGGTTGCGCCGATCGTGGCCGACGGAACCGGTCCGCTTCCGTATCCGGCGCTGAACGGGGCTTTCGATGCCCTCTATCCAAAGGGTCTACGGGCCTATTGGAAGGGCTCGTTCGTAAAGGAGCTCTCCGACGCCGCGATTGCCGTGCATCTCGAGCATGGTTCGCAGGTACCGGAAGTCACGTGCACCATGCATCTGTACCCGATCAACGGCGCCTGCCATCGGGTCGGAGCGAACGACACCGCTTTCGCCTACCGCGACGCAACCTACGGCATGGTCTTGCTGGCAGGTTGGACCGATCCGGCCAACGACGAAGCACGGATCACGTGGCTCCGCGACTACTACCAGGCGTTGGCCCCCTACTCCGAGCCGGGCGGCTACATCAACTTCATGCAAGACGACGACTACGGACGCATCAAGGACAACTACCGCGAGAACTACGACCGTCTCGTCCGGCTCAAGCGGACGTACGACCCCGACAATCTCTTCCATGTGAACCAGAACATCACCCCATAAGGCATCCCGGCAAGGAGTAGACGCCTCTGCGGATATGAGTCGTACGCTGCCGGTCAGGCGGCAACCGACGACCGAGCAGGGTTTCCTAAAGCGGGCCCAAGCTGACCGGGTGGGAGGAGCGCTTCTTCGGCGGGCGGGGCACCTGCACCAGCCCCTCGGCTTGGCCCCTCTGGGGCGGGCGCGATCCCGTCCCGGCGGGTGCCCGGTGCCGACCCCGCGTCCGTCCGACCACGGCCCCCCAACCGATCCGGACCGCTAGACCACGACTGGGCGATGCCCTGCCCCGGAACGCTCGACCAGGCGGCGGCGGCTACTTGACGGGTGTCGGGCAGGCGACGCCGGAGCCGCTCTTGAGCACGAGGCAGCTCTGTGCGATCACCTTCGCGTCGGCGCGGCCTCGTACCAGGCTGAGCACGTCGCTTTCGACGGAGGCGAGGTAGCGCCGACCGTCGCTACCGACGTCGAGCTGCACGGCGAGGCCGATGGCCAGGTCGTTGGCCAGGCGGGTGGTCAGGAGGTCAGCGAGATGGGGCGTGAAGCGCCCATGAGCGCTCAGATATGCCCGCTCGCCCCTGTCGATCAGCGTCATCGCGTCGACGGTCTGTGCCGCTCGTGTGCTCGCGCTTGGCCCGGTCGTAGTCTTCTTCCGCAGCAGGTTGGGCACGATGATCACCAGCAGGAACGCGATCAGCATGAACGGCAAGTAGCGGCGGAAATTCGGTGGCACGAGAGCCACCATACGCCGTCTCTCCCAAGAGCGTCACTCCGCGCGCTGGCGGAGGCGACCGCCGCTCTCGGGTGACCTTCGCGAACGCTGGCGCATTCAAATGTGCTCGTCGACAGCCGTTCAGCCGTCCGCCAGCAGCCGATAGAGCCGCCACTCGCCCGGGACGCCCTTCAGCTCATGCTCGCCGGCGTCCGTGTAGCCGAGGCCGGAGCCGGCCGTGAGGTCCTTGACCGTCTGAGACACGAGCACCTCGCCCGGAGCCGCACGCGCCGCCACACGTGCGCCGATCGCGACGGCGATCCCCCCGACCTTCGCGTCGATGAGCTCGACCTCGCCCGTGTGGACACCAACTCGCACTGCGATCCCGAGGGGCCGGACAGCGTCGACGATCGCTTGGCCGCACCGGACCGCGCGGGCAGGTCCGTCGAACGTGGCAAAGAAGCCGTCACCCGCGGTATCGACCTCGGCTCCCCTGTACCGGCCGATCATTGCGCGGATCGTCGCGTGGTGGCGCTCGACGAGGCCCTTCCAGGTGCGATCTCCAAGTCGCGCGGCCTCCGCCGTGGAGCTGACGAGGTCGGTGAACAGCACGGTCGTCAAGACGCGCTCGAATGTCGCCTCCTCAGCACGAACAGATCGAACGAAGCGTTCGATCTCGCCCACTAGCTCGTCGATGTCGCCCGCGTACGGCATCCAATCCTGGCCGGGCACCGGAACATGCTTCGCACCGGGAATCCTCTCGGCGAGATCAGCAGAACGTGCTCGGGCAGCCTCGGAGCGCGACAGGACGAGCGTAGGCGCCTGCACCGTGTGCAAGACGCTTCGGACGTCGATCGCCTGTTCGAACTCGTCGAAGGCGAGCGCCGCGGCGGGCGAAGCTCCATGTCGAAGAGCTCTCGCTTCCCACCGAATCCACTCAGGGTCGTCGGCACGGGACGGTGCGACGCTACGCAGGAACCGCTTCGCCAGGCTCGCTGTCCCCCAGTGCGCGGCGATCTCGTCTCTCCAGGCAGCCAGGTCCTCTGTTGATGTGCCGACCGGGTAGTCCGGTGCCCACGCCGTCCGTGCCCACGAGTTGTAGAGGACGAGAGCGAAGACTCGGTCGGGGTGCATCGCGGCGAAGAACGCCGCGAGGCTCCCCCCTCCGCGGTTCCCGACGAGCACAGCCCGTTCAGACCCTGCCGCGTCCAGGACGGCGCGCAGGTCATCCGCCCGCATGTCGAAGTCAGGCGCTCCGAGAACCCGGTCCGAGAGGCCCGTGCCGCGCTTGTCGAACAGGATGACCCTCGAGAAGCTCGCGAGCCGCTCGAGAAATCGAATCCCCCAGGGCGTTTCGAACTCGATCTCGAAGTTCCCAGCCATGCCGAGCGTGTACACCAGATCGACTGGGCCATCGCCACGCACCTGGAACGCGATGTTGACCCCATCGACTGTTCTCGCGTAACGCACCTCGGACGGTTCCACGTCACAGCGAATCCTTCCGCCCGCACCAGGCGGATGCAACCGTAGACTCAGCGCGACTCGCCGCGACACACGCCACACAGGAGTCATTCCGGAACGCTCGCGCAGGCTTGCGTATTGCTGCCCGGGGTCGCGAGGCCGAGGATGCTCAGCCGGATGAGTGGAACTCATGAGCCAAGGTGCGTTACGCTCCAGACAAATGGTCCGGCTTGCGCTTGCCACCATCGCTGCATCAACAGCGACAGGGGTGCATGCGACCCTAACCCGTCCGCTACCTGCCTTTGCTCCCCACGGGGCGCACTTCGTCGTGGCATTTGTCCTCCGCGACCGGGCCGGACATCCGGTCAACGCGGCACACGTGACCGTGAAGGTGATCTGCCCGACCCGCGATGCCTGGAGCTATGCCTACGCCTCCGGCTCGCACCCCAACGGCCGCTATCGGATCGTCGCGACTGCGCCTCCAGGCGGCCTCGGCACGATCGTGATCAGGATCGGAAGCAAGACGATCCCGATCACGAAGGCATAGCAAGACACAACGTCGACGCCTCACGCCCTCAGGAGACACTCCCACACACTGGCGCAGCCGAACGCGTGATCATCTGACGTTCAGTACGTGGCTCAGGTAGCCGCCCAGTGACGTTCAAGGAACTGGTCGATCATCGTGTTCACGTCCTGCGGCCAGCGGCACTGCGGCTCATGTCCGACTCTGGGCATGAGCGCCAACTCGCCGGCAGTCAGTTGAGCGAGCTCGACGCCCCGCGACGGTGAGGAGATCGCGTCACCGGTGCCGTGCATGACGAGCGTGGGACTCGACACCGCGCGCGCGAGCGCTTCAGCCTCGCTGCGGCCGAGGCCGGGTGCGTCGACGGTGAGAAGGATCGTTTCGGGGGTTGTATCGAGACCCATCTGAACGAAATGCTCGATCTCGGCGTCGGAGCCAGGCTCGGTGAAGCACTGCGAGAAGAAGAAACGCAAGAAGCCCGGCCAGTCGGCCTGCCAGTAGTGCCGGTTGAACTTCTGCCAACCCTCGTAAGCTGCCTGCGGTTCGTCGAAATGCGCCATCGTGGCTGCACGATCCGGCAACGGCTGGCCAAGCGGGAGGCTCGCACCGATGAAGACGGCCGCCGTAACCCGCTCACGCTCGGTCGCAGCCAGAATCAACTCCCAGCACGCTCCAGCCGACACCGAGAGCAACGCTGCGCGCTCCACCTCGACCTGGTCCATAACCGCCAGAGCGTCCGCCGCGAACAGAGCATCGGCATAGGCCTCCGCCGTCTCAGGTCGCGAAGAGGCGCCGTTGCCGCGACCGTCGAACACCACGACGCGATAACGCTCTGCCAGATGCGGGGCCTGCCACCGCCAGTGATCCGAATGCACGATCGACCATGTTGGAAGCAGAACGACCGCGCGATCGCCGTCACCGAACACCTGGTAATGAATCTCGGCATCCCCCCGGTCGATGAGGCCCTGCTGCAGAGGCTCGGGATCAACGATCACGGACGCACTTACCCGCGTGTCCCATCCCGCGCCAGTCAAGCACCGCCCCGGACAGCCGTCAATCCAACCTCCGAGTCAGTCGAGAGACTGCCGGAGCCTCATCGCCCAGGCAAGGATCCAGTCCGACTTTTTCGAGGGGACATTCCCGGACTCTCGCGCATGGGAGTGTTCGTGTCCGATGTAGATCGCCGCGCCCTGACGACGGCAATCGGCAACGACACGCTTACTGTCGTACGTGCCAAGAGCGACCCTGGTCGCCGTCATCAGCGCGACGGCTTGGGCCGTGGACTAGTACGCTCGCGAGGACTCTGCGTGATCCAAGTGTAGAAAGGTCGCGTCGCGCGAGGTGGCGACCCTCGACCCCGGGAAAGACGCAGATCGAGGACTAGCCCACTCGTCGCTCTGGTGACATTCCTGAACGCTGGCGCAGCCGATGTCTGAAAGCTGATGCTTGTCAGGGGGCGCTTGCGGGTGTGAACTGGCCGATCGTGCCGTTCGTGACCTCCTCGGACGGTGTCCGCCTTGCGTACGAGGTCGAGGGCGAAGGTCCGTTCTTGGTTTTCCACCTCGGCGCAGGATGTGACTCCGGCCTTTGGCGGGAAGCCG
>DASRDS010000086.1:0-3488 GCA_035652495.1 Gemmatimonadaceae bacterium | reverse complement strand
CATCGACAACACGGCCTATGGCGGCGCATACGGCAAACCGTTGGAGCGAGGACGCCAGGCGGCCAAAGAGATCGGATTGGCGCTAGATGACACGTACATGACAAAAGCCGCGGCGGTCGCGCGAGCCGCGCGGGGGCCGGCGTTACTGTGGGTCACTTTCAATGCGGGGGCCCTCACGTCAGATTTGGCGACGTGCGATCGACCCGCGACCTAGAGCGAGACGTAGTCGAGCTCAGTTCAACCAACGCAGGCTACAGGGTGCGTTGTTCAGCACCCTGCTAGCCTGAGCACCGTGGGCTGGCTTATCGCCGTCGCGGTCCTCTGCGACCTCGCGGCGCTGTACTCGATCTGGCATTCGCCCGTACACTCGCGCAAAGCGAAGGGACTCTGGACGACCATCGTCCTCATACTTCCGCTCCTCGGCGCCCTCGGCTGGGTCTCGCTGGGTCGCGAACGGCGACGCCCGCATGACTAGCGCCGCGGAGCAGAGCCGTCCGGCTCGCATCGGGGCATGGCTGTTCCGCTACCGGAGCTTCCTGCCCGTTCCCATTGTCATCATCGGGCTGCTCGTGCCCGGATATCAATACCAGGGCACATGGCTGGGTGGCGCCTGGTTCATCATCTGCGGCGAGGGACTCCGCCTGGCCGGCGTCGCCGCCGCGGGCACCGTCACCCGGCGGCGCTCACGGAACGTGAAGGAGCTCGTCACGTGGGGCGTGTTCAGCCTGACGAGAAACCCGCTCTACGTCGGCAATTTTCTGATCTGGATCGGGTTCGCCGTGATGTCCGGCATTGAGTGGTTCCCCTTCGTCGCGGCCATTCTGTTCGCGATCGAGTACACGTTCATCGTCGCGTACGAGGAAGGCGTCCTTGAGTCGACGTTCGGCGCCGAGTACCTAGCCTACAAGACCAAGGTCGCGCGCTGGTGGCCGCGCTTCGGCGCGCGCTACGCCACCGGCGAGCAGCACTGGCGTGAGGCGTGGTGGAGCGAGCGCAGCACGTTCATGCAGTATGCTGCGCTCGTGGCTCTGCTTGTCGTGAAGGCTCACTACAAGTTCTGATCACGGCTCGCTTCGCTTCGCAGTTGTAGTCGCTTGGGCGTCCTGCAAACGACTTCTTCATGCAACCGCGCGAAACGCTGCTACTCAGCGGAGATGCGCGACGGCAATCGACGTCCGACGCCGCAAGCGCGGACCCTGCCTACCGAGTTGGTCTGCCCGGAGGCGTCGGGCCTTTAAATACGTCGCGGTTGATCTGGACGTACTGCTTGGACGCGCCGGGAACGTCTTCCTCGGGAAAGATCGCCGTCACCGGACACTCCGGCTCGCATGCCCCGCAATCAATGCATTCGTCCGGGTGGATGAAGAGCTGCTGCTCTCCCTCGTAAATGCAGTCCACCGGGCACACGTCGACACACGCTTTGTCTTTGACGCCGATGCAGGCTTCCGTAATGACGTAGGGCATGTTGGCAAAGCTAGTGGTCTTGTCCGGCCGTCGCAAAGTACGGAAAGGGGTCGATCGGCTCACCCTCCCAGTAGCGGTGCTCGTCGCGGTAGCGCATGACCTGAAAGTGCAGATGGGCTGGGCCGCCCCGAGCATTTCCCGTCGCGCCGACGTAGCCGATGACGTCGCCCTTGGCGACCGTCTTGCCCCGATACGCGAGGACGTCGTACCGGTCGAGGTGCGCGTAGTAATACACGAGCCGCCGCTGTGGGTCGATCGCGTAGATCGTGAGGCCGCCGAGGGTGTTGCTGGACACCCGAATGATCGTGCCGCTGTCGGCCGCGAGAACGGGTGTGCCGCGCGGCGCCAGGATGTCGATCGCGCGGTGGACGCGCTCCTCGCTGCGCGGGTCATTGAATGTGTCATTCAGGTGATCAGGCGTGACGCCGAGCACCGGGACCATGAGTCCACGCGACCTCAGGTATCCGGTGTCAGTCGCCATCGCCCGCTCGACCGCACGGGCGCTCGGAAGTTCCGCCGGCCCCGGCGCCGTCTCGGGGCGCGGGCCGCCGGCGCAGGCGGTGACCAGCGCCGCCGCGACGACGACGCTAGTCGCCCGCGACGGCTTCCGCTTCCTGTTCCCGGGCCAGCTCGGCAATGCCTTCATCGAGAGTCCTCGAGTGATGCATCGAGCAGAACTTGGGCCCGCACATCGCGCAGAACTCGGCGCTCTTGAAGTACTCGGCCGGAAGGCTCTCGTCGTGATATTCCCTGGCGCGTTCCGGATCGAGACTGAGTCGGAACTGCTCATTCCAGTCAAATCCGTATCGAGCCTTGGACAGGGCATCGTCACGATCGCGCGCACCCGCGCGTCCGCGCGCGATATCCGCCGCGTGCGCCGCGATCTTGTACGCGATCACGCCTTGCCGGACATCCTCGGCGTTCGGGAGGCCGAGGTGCTCCTTTGGCGTGACGTAGCACAGCATGTCGGCGCCGTACCACCCGATCATCGCCGCGCCGATCGCGCTCGAGATATGATCGTAGCCCGGAGCGACATCGACGACGAGGGGGCCGAGGGTGTAGAACGGCGCGCCATGACAGACCTCTTTCATGCGGCGCACGTTCATCTCGATCTGGTCCATCGGAATGTGCCCGGGCCCCTCGACCATCACCTGCACGTCGCGCTCCCACGCGCGCCGCGTGAGCTCGCCCAGCGTATCCAGCTCGGCGAACTGCGCGCGGTCGCTGGCATCGTGCAAACAGCCGGGACGCAGCGAATCGCCGAGCGAGATCGTCACGTCATACTGGCGCAGGATGTCGAGCACATCGTCGTAGAACTCGTACAGCGGATTCTGGCGGCGGTGGTGCATCATCCAGACGCCGAGCAGCGAGCCGCCGCGGCTGACGATACCGGTGATGCGACCGTGCACGAGCGGGAGGTGCTCGAACAGAATGCCGGCGTGGATCGTCATGTAGTCCACGCCTTGCTTGGCTTGGGCTTCGATGACTCCGAGCAGGTCATTGATCGTGAGGTCTTCGAGCTCCTTGCCCATCAAAACGGCCTGATAGATCGGCACGGTGCCGACGGGTACCGTCGAGGCGTTGATGATCGCCTGCCGGATGTTGTCGAGATCGTGGCCGGTCGACAGGTCCATCACCGTATCGGCGCCATACTTGACGGCCAGCTCGAGCTTCCCGACTTCTTCGTCGAGACTCGACGTCACGGCCGACGTGCCGATGTTCGCGTTGATCTTGACCTTGGCGACCTTGCCAATGGCCATCGGCTCGAGCCTCCCAGCGAGGTGATGAATGTTCGCTGGGATCACCAGACGGCCTGACGCGACTTCCGCGCGGACGATTTCTGGGGCGAGCGACTCGCGCTTCGCGACGAACGCCATGGCGTCGGTGATCTCGCCGCTTCGCGCGGCATGCATCTGCGTGGTCATGCTGACTCCCTACGCCGGAATTAACCGGATCAGGTTCGACGGTGTGATCTCAGCCGATATGCCGGCACCCGTGTCTTACTTGGGAAGAATAGCGGGTCG
>DASRDS010000085.1:0-19929 GCA_035652495.1 Gemmatimonadaceae bacterium | reverse complement strand
TCCTTGATCGCGTTCAGCTCGCCGATCACCACCGCCACCAGGGCCGCCTCGCTGCCCAGGATCTCCTCCAGGCGGGCGATCAGGGCGGCGACCTCCCTCATCTCGTTCTCCAGGGCCTCGATCTCCAGGCCGGTCAGCTTGGCCAGGCGCATGTCCAGGATCGCTTGCGCCTGCCGCGCCGACAGGTCGAAGCTCTCCATGAGCCCGCTCTTGGCGGCCTCGGTGTCCTTCGACGACCGGATGAGGTCGATGACCGCGTCGATGTTGTCGACGGCGATCTTGAGCCCCTCGAGGATGTGCTCGCGCTCGAGCGCCTTGTCGAGCTCATACTGCGCCCGGCGCACGATGACCTCGTGCCGGTGCACGAGATAGTGCTCGAGCAGCTCTTTGAGACCCATGACGCGCGGCACCAGCTGCCGCGTTTGCGGATCCGGCACGAGCGCGAGCATGATCACGCCGAACGTCGCCTGCATCGTCGTGTGCTTATAGAGCTGGTTCAGCACGACGCGCGGAATGACGTCCCGGCGCAGCTCCATGACGATGCGCCGGCCCTCACGGCCCGTGGTCTCGTCCCGCAGGGCAGTGATGCCTTCGAGCTTTTTGTCGTTGACGAGCTCTTTGATTTGCTCAACGAGCTTGGCGCCACTGACTTGATACGGCAGTTCAGTTACAACGATCTGCGATTTTCCATTTTCACGTTCTTCAATGACGGCTCGCGCGCGCATGACAATGCGTCCGCGCCCAGTCTCTTGATAATCCTTGATGCCCTGTTTCCCGTAGATGTACGCCCCAGTGGGAAAGTCGGGGCCTTTGACAATTCGGCGGAGCTCAGCGGCAGTGGTCTCAGGATTGTCGATCAGCGCGATGCACGCATTGACCACTTCGCGGAGATTATGCGGCGGAATGTTCGTCGCCATACCGACCGCGATACCCGACGACCCGTTGACGAGCAAATTCGGGAAACCGGAGGGCAGAACGCGCGGCTCCTGGAGGCGATCATCGAAATTCGGCGCGAAATCGACAGTGTTCTTGTCGATATCCGCCAACATTTCTATGGCCATCGCCGTGAGCCGAGCTTCCGTGTAGCGGTACGCGGCGGCGGCGTCGCCGTCCGCGCTGCCGTAGTTGCCCTGTCCGTCGACCAGCGGATATCGCAGCGAGAAATCCTGCACCATACGCACGAGCGCGTCATAGACGGACCCGTCACCGTGCGGGTGGTACTTGCCGAGCACGTCGCCGACGACGGTCGCGGCCTTTTTGTACGGGCGGCCCGGCACCAGGCCCAACTCATTCATCGCGAACAACACACGCCGGTGGACTGGCTTCAAGCCATCCCGGACGTCAGGCAGCGCCCGGGAGACGATGACGCTCATCGAGTAGTTGATGAACGATTCTTTGATCTCGTCGTCGATCAGGCGCGGGAGAATCCGCTCGCGATTGTTCGGTGCCGTCATCCGTGAAAGTTAAGCTTTGCGTCCACCTCGGCGCAACGCGAACGACGCGCGGCAAACGCCGTCGGGTCAACTACTTAGGAGAGCCTTCCCCCTCAAGATCGCGCCCCTTGAGCGAGCGCTCGGCGCGGTACCGTTCATACCAGGCGCGCGTGACCTCACCCGCCAGTTCTCGGTTGCCGAGTCCGAAGGCCAAGGCCAGCGCCAGGGCGACCGCGCCGAACAGAATCGCGAACGCCGTCGTGACGATCTGCGTCGCGACGCCGAGCTCTTGGAGCGCCATGAACACGGCCAGCATGATCACGCTCGCCCGGGCCACGCGAGCCAACGTCGGGCCGCCGGCCGAGCGGCCGACGGAGGCCGAGATCAGCCCGCCGACGAAGGCGCCGAGGACGTTGCCGATCATGATGATCACGATCGCGCCGATGATGCTCGGGATGTAGCCGACGAGCTCCGTGAACACGCCGGAGAGGGACTCCCCGAGCGCGTCGGCGGCGACCAGCAGGACCGCGAACATCACGAACCAGAAGACCAGGTTCGCGCCGACCCGCGTCGGGTCCATGTGCGAGCCCGTGCGCTCGACGGCATCCATGACGCCGCCGCGCTCCAGCATCGTCTGGAACCGAATCCGGCGGAGCAGTCGCAGCGTGATCCGCTCGATCAGCGCGGCGAGCAGGTAGCCGACGAAGACAATGACGAGTGCGCCGAGCAACGGTAGGACGTGCTTGGCCAGCTCCAAAAAGCTGTCTCGAATTCTGTCCAACATCGGCGGCGCCGCGGCCACCGTATCAGCTTGCATCACGTAGCGCCCTTCGGGCGACCGTCACCCAGCCGCCCCATCGCACCTGTTACCAGTCCCGTCAAATAAGTCGGGCAGACAGCCGACCCACGTGATGCGTGCGCGGTTGGCGAAGCCACCGTGCACCTCATGTCCGTGTGCCTCGCTTCACATCAAAGATGGCGCTCCGTCGACAACTCGGACAGATCAGCCAGTCGCGCGAGCGAGCGTACCCGAGCCCAAACGACCCGCCGCCGAGGCGCTTGCGGCGCATGGTGGCCTGGCAACGGGGGCACAGGGGATCCTGGCCAGCCGCCAACGCCGCACGCATGGTGCGCAACTCGTCAGCCGTATACTGGTCGGCACCCTGATCAGCCATCTCATGCCCCCTTGGATCAGGCCCCCTGAAGCATAGGCCGCAGCGCCTCGGGAATGGGCATAGACCGCTGCGACCCGTAATCGAACATGACCTGGACGGTCGACCCCTCCGCCACCAACCGCTCGTCGCGGGTGTCGACGACGCGATACGTCCAGACCCAGGCCTTATTCCGGATCTCGGTCGTCGTAATGTCGACGGCGAGCGGATCGCCGAACTTCGCCTGGCTCACATAGCGAATATGCGCCTCGGCGATGATGAAGTTGAAATCCTGCGTGACGCCCGCGAGCCGGGCCCACACGTGCCGCCGCGCCATCTCGAAATATGTCAGAAACGTCGCGTTGTTGACGTGGCCCCGAATGTCGTAGTCGCTGTAACGCGTCTCGAGCGGCATCCTCACACTAGTCTCGCGGCGCAATCCGAAGCACGATCTTCCCGAACTGCTCGCCGGCGGCCATGCGCTCGTAGGCGGCCCGCCCCTCTTCCAGCGGGAAAACCATGTCGACGAGCGGCAACAGGCGCCCCTCGCACAATTCCTTCGCGACCGCGTCGAACTCGCGATCGTTCCCCATCGTGGACCCATAGATCTTCCACTGATACCAGAACAATCGCCGGATATCCATCTCGACCATCGGGCCCGATGTCCCGCCGCACGTCACCAAGCGCCCGCCACGCCCCAGCGACAGCAACGATTTCGTCCACGTCGCGGCGCCGACACTATCCACGACGATATCGACGCCACGCTTGTTGGTGCGCGTACGCACCTCTTTGGCGACATCCACGGTATGGTGATTGAACCCTTCATGCGCACCGAGCTTCCGTGCCAGCGCGAGCTTCGCGTCACTTCCTGACGTGACCCAGACCTGCGCGCCGTGAGTGAGCGCGACGAGCATGCAGGCGAGCGAGACCCCGCCGCCAATACCCCAGATCAACACCGTGTCCCCCGCGCGGACCTGCGCCTTCGTGACCATCATCCGCCACGCCGTCAGGGTCGCCAAGGGAAACGCCGCGGCAACCTCCATTTTGATGTGCCGCGGAATCCGGCGGACGTTGAACGAGGGCAGGACGATCTCCTCGGCGAACGTCCCGGGCAGATGCTCACCGAGTACGGCGAAGTTCACGCACTCGGACTGCTCGCCCGCGCGGCAGTACTCGCAGGTCCGATCGCTGATGCCGGCGTTCACGATCACGTGGTCCCCGACCTCGACCGAGTCGACGGCCGACCCGACCTCGTCGACAACGCCCGCGGCGTCGCAGCCGACGATCCACGGCGGCGTGATTTTCACGTTCGGCAGACCGCCCACGACGAACAGGTCCAGGTGATTGAGCGCGCCGGCGAGGACGCGGATGCGGACGTCGGTTGGCGCGGTCAGCACCGGCGAGGGCAGATCCGTGCGGTACTGCAGCTGATCGAGTCCGCCATGCGCGGAGATCGTGAGTCCTCGCACCCTTACACTCGTCGGTTATATTTTTCTGCAGCGAAAGCTAGAGGGGAACTGAATGATTGCCATAAAGGTTCCGCCGCTCGGCGAATCGACGCCCGAGGCGACCCTGTCCCGGTGGATGAAGCAACCCGGTGACGCGGTGGCCGCGGGAGAGACCGTCGTCGAGCTCGAGACCGACAAGGTGACCGTCGAAGTGCCCGCCATCCGCGCGGGCGTTGTCGTCTCTCACTCGCATAAAGAGGGGGACATCGTCAAAGTCGACGAGGTCCTGGGCGAGATGGACGACGAGGCCATCCCGGCCACCGTCGCCGCCGCACCCGCGGCTGCCGCGACAGCCGCGACGGCCGCGGCACCCGCTGTCGCCGTACCGGCGGCCCTGGGCTCGGCTACACTTGGCGCCTCTCAGGTGCGAGCGGCACCATCGGCGCAAAAGCTGGCCGCCGAGCGTGGCGTCGATCTGGCGACCGTCAAGGGGACCGGGCGTGGCGGCGTGGTCAGCAAGCCTGATGTGATCGAGCAAACTAAAAAGACCCCTCCGCCGCCACCGAAGCCAGTCGCACCGGTAGCGAATGGCGCTCGTGAGACGCGTGAAAAGATGTCCACGCGGAGAAAGCGCATCGCCGAGAATCTGTTGTTGTCCCAACAGTCCACGGCGCATCTCACGACGTTCAACGAAGTCGACATGTCGGCGCTGGCGAGTCTCAGAGATCGCCTACGAGACAAGGTCGAGAAAGAGCATGGCGTGCGTCTCACGTACATGCCCTTCTTCGCCAAGGCCGCCTGTTTGGCGCTCAAGCAATATCCAGTGGTGAACGCCCAGATCGACGAAGACTCGGTCGTCTATCACCACTATGTACACATGGGTATCGCGGTAGCGTCCGACCAGGGACTAGTCGTACCGGTGGTCAAGGACGCCGATGCGAAGGGCATTCTCGACATCAGCCGTGAGATCTCCCAAGTCGCGACGAGGGCAAAAGACGGCAAGCTCACGCTCGATGACCTCTCCGGCGGAACGTTCACGATCACGAACGGCGGCGTCTTCGGCTCACTCGTCTCGACGCCGATCCTGAACTACCCGCAGTCCGGCATCCTCGGCCTGCACAAGATCCAGGACCGCCCGATCGCGCTCAACGGTCAGGTCGTGATCCGCCCGATGATGTACATCGCGCTCTCCTACGACCACCGCCTGGTCGACGGCCAACAGGCCGTGCTCTTCCTGGTCCGGATCAAGGAGCTGATCGAGGACCCCGCGAGCATGCTCATTGACTGACGTTGTCATTATCGGCGGTGGGCCCGGCGGCTACGTCGCGGCCCTCCGCGCCGCCCAGCTCGGCCTCGAGACCGTCTGCGTCGAGCAGGACAAAACCCTCGGCGGCACCTGCGTGAATGTCGGGTGCATCCCGTCAAAGGCCCTGCTCACCAGCTCCGAGCACTTCGAGTTCACGAAGCTGCATGCCGGTGAGCATGGCATCATGCCGGGCATCGTCTCGCTCGACTTGCCGCAGATGCTCAAGCGCAAAGATGACGTTGTTTCTCAAAACACTCGCGGCATCGAATTCCTATTCAAGAAAAATAAAATTACGTGGGCCAAGGGTCGCGGCGTGCTCAAGCCGGGCAATGTCGTCGAAGTCACCGGCTCTGATGGCACCGTTACGCCCTATCAAGCGAAAAACGTCATCATCGCGACGGGATCAGTCCCGATCGAATTGCCGTTCTTGAAATTCGACGAGGACCGCATCCTATCAAACGTCGGTGCACTGAAAATTCCGCGGGTGCCGGAGCACTTGGTCGTCATTGGCGGCGGCGTCATAGGACTCGAGCTGGGGTCCGTCTGGCGGCGACTCGGCTCGCGAGTGACCGTCCTGGAGCTCATGCCGAGTATCCTGCCGGAGTTCGACGCCGATGTGATCAAAGAGGCCGAGAAGATCTTCAAGAAGCAGGGTCTCGTCCTGAGAACCGGCGTGCGCGTCACCGGCGCCCATAAGCTGCAGTCCAGTGTGGTACTGGAAATCGACAACGGCAGCGCGATCGAGCAGATCGAGGGTGACTACATCCTCTGCTGCGTCGGCCGCCGACCAATCCTGACCGGCATCGACGCGGCGGCGCTAGGCCTCGACCTCGGCCGCCGCGGAGAAATACTGGTCGACGAGCAGATGCGCACGAACCTGCCGAACGTCTACGCGATCGGCGACGCCGTCGGCGGAAAACTCCTCGCGCACAAGGCGATGGAAGAGGGCGTCGTCGCCGCTGACACGATCGCCGGCCGCGCCGCGCGCATGCGCTATCACTCGGTGCCGAACGTCGTCTACACCTGGCCCGAGATCGCGACGGTCGGGTACGCCGAGCACGAGGTCCAGGCCTCGGGTCGCCAGTTCAAAGTCGGCCGCTATCCCTACTCGGCCAATCCCCGCGCCCGAACCATGGGCGAGAGCGGCGGCGGCTTCGTCAAGTTCATCGCGGACGCCGAGACCGATGAGATCCTCGGCGCCCACGTCATCGGGCCGAATGCGTCGGAGCTCGTCGCCGAGATCGTGCTCGGCGTCGAGTACCGCGCGACGGCCGAGGATATCGGGACGATGATTCACGCGCATCCGACGCTCGCGGAGGCGACGAAAGAGGCCGCGCTCGCGGTGCACGGCGAGGCGCTGCACATCTGATCCGCGCCCTGGCTCCAGCGGATGAGAAGGTCGCCCGGGCGCTGTTTACCCAGGCGTTCGGTAACACGTTGTATGCGGAGGCCCCTCGGTACGCGCTCGCTCGCGCCCTCACGGCGCAATCGCCGGCCGAGTCGAGCGCGCTCGTGGCCGAGCGTGATGATGGTCGCGTGGTCGGTGTCGCCGTCTATGGCGTGGTGGCCGGCACCGAAGGGGCCGCCAAAATGCATGGCATGGCAGTGGCGCCCGAAGCGCAGCGCCATGGTATCGCGCGTTCGCTCATCGCGGCGTTCAGCGACGATCTGCAGAAGAAAGGCGCCCGGTTCGTGCTCGTCGAATTTCCGGACGCGCCGGAGCTCGCGGGCGGACGCACGCTCTTGCAGCAAGCCAAGTTCGTCGAAGAGTCGCGACTCAAAGATTACTTTCGCGATGGCATCGCGCTCGTATTCCTGCGCCGCGACTTTACTCGATAGACTTCGAGAACCGCACGACACTGATCATGACGGTCGTGACCGCGACCGCGGTCAGGATCAGCGCATCCCGCCACAGAAATTCGAGCCCGACGGCCTTGAGTAAAATCCCACGGAGAATGCGCAGGTAGTACGTCAGCGGCAGGATGAGTCCCAGCCATCGGGCCACGGCCGGCATGGCCGCGCGCGGAAACATGAACCCCGACAGCAAGATATTCGGCAGGATGACGAAGAAGCTGAGCTGCATCGCCTGCGCCTGCGTGCGGACGACCGTCGAGATGAAGAGCCCGATGCCGAGGTTCGCGATGATGAACGAGAAGGTCAGCAGGAACAGCAGCGGCAGGCTCCCGCGGATCGGGATGTCGAACAACAGCTTCCCGAGCACCAAGATGAGCACCACCTGAACGTACCCCACGAGCACGAATGGCAGCATTTTGCCGAGCATGAGACTCGTCTTGGTGACGGGCGTGACGATGAGCTGCTCGAGGGTCCCCCGCTCGCGCTCGCGGACGATGGACATGCTCGTGACCATGAGCATCACGAGCGAGAGCAGCACGCCGATGAGCCCCGGCACGATGTACGCTTCGGCGCGGAGGTCGGGGTTGAACCAGGGACGCAGACGGAGATCGAGCGCGGGCCGCGCCGTCGTCATCGGCTGGGCGACCGAGCCCGCGGCGCCGAGTGCCGCCTGGGAGCCCAAAGGGTCGGCGGCGTCGACGATCACCTGGGCGTGCGCGGTGTGGCCGCGTTTGACGTCGCGATAGTAGTCGGGGGGAATGACGAGCGCGGCGGACGCGTCGCCGGCGTCGATGGCGTCGCGGATGGCGTCCGGGGTACGGACCTGGGCCACGATATCGAAGTTGCCGGTGTTGCGCATGACGGTGACCAGCGCACGGCTGGCGCTCGACCGGGAGTCGTCGAGCACGACCGTCGGCACGTGGCGGACTTCGGTCTTGATCGCGAACCCGAACAAGAGCAGCTGGACGACCGGCACGCCAATCATCATGAACAACGTCAGGCGGTCCCGGCGCATCTGCACGAACTCCTTCCAGAGCATCGGCCAGAGGGTGCTCATGCCACCTTCTCCTCGAGGGCGACGAACACATCTTCGATCGTCGCTTTCCCGAATTGTTTGGGGATCTCATCGGGGGTGCCGAGGGCGATCACTCTGCCCTTCGACAGGAACGCCAGCCGGCGGCAGCGCGCGGCTTCATCCATGTAGTGCGTCGTGACGAGGATGGTCGTTCCGGCCTCCGCCATCCCGTAGATCGTCGTCCAGAACTGGCGCCGCGCGGCCGGATCGACGCCGGCCGTCGGCTCGTCGAGGAAGAGCATGTCCGGGTCGTGCGCGGTCGCGCAGGCGAGCGCCAGCCGCTGCTTCCAGCCCCCACTCAGGTTGCCGGCCAACTGATCCTTCCGCTCCTCGAGGCCAAGCGCGGTCAGTCGCTCGTCGACGCGCTCGCTCAGTGCCCGGCCCTTGATGCCATAGACGCCGGCGAAGAATCGCAGATTCTCGACGACCGTCAGATCATCATAGAGACCGAATTTTTGCGACATATACCCGATGCGCATGCGCAGGGCGTCGGACTGCTTCACCACGTCGAACCCCACCACGGTCGCCTGACCCGCCGTGGGCGCCATGAGCCCGCACAGGATACGAATGAACGTGGTCTTCCCCGAGCCATTCGGGCCGAGGAGACCGAAGACCTCGCGCCGCGGAATCGTGAGATCGATGCCGTCCAGCGCGACCAGGCTGCCAAAGACCTTCCGCACCCCGCTTATCTGTACCGCGGCCTCGTCGCCGGGGCTCGTCATAGCGACCCAAGCGTGACGGTAATGGGCAGCCCGGGCTTGAGCGCGCTGGCGCTATCCAATGCCACCTTGACGCCGAACACGAGATCGGCCCGCTCGCGCTCCGTCATCGCGATCCGCGGCGTATACTCGGCCTTGTCATTGATGGCCACCACGCGCCCGTGAAAGACGGCGTTCGGAAAGCCATCCACCGTCGCGGTGGCGGCAGCGCCAAGGTGCACCAGCGGGAGCGAACGCTCCGGCACGTAGACGTGAACGAACGGGTGCGCGACGTCCCCGATGGTGAGCGCTGGCACGCCGGGCATGGCGACCTCGCCCGGCTCGATGTGCCGGCCCAACACGGTGCCGCTCACCGGCGCAGTCAGCACCAGGTCAGAGGCCGTGCCGAGTGCGGCGGCGAGCGATGCGCGCGCGTTCTGGAGCTCGGCCCGTGCCGCGCGGAGTTGCTCCTCGCGCGTCCCCTGCCGCAGGAGCCGCACGCTCGCGGCGGCCGCCTCGCGGCGGGCGATCGCGTTCACGTTCGCCGCCCGCGCGGCGTCGAGCTGCTGCTGACTCACGATATTGCGTGCCGCGAGCGGCGTCAGTCGGGCCAGATCCGACGTCGTGCGCACGGCGTCCGCGCGGGCGGATTCCAGATCCGCCGCGGCGCGCGTGATCTCCTCCGGTCGGGGTCCCTGCTCCAGGTCCCGCAGCGTCGCCGCGGCCGATGCCACCCGCGCGCGCAGCGCGTCGATGTCGCCCGACAGCGTCGGCTGCGTCAAGGCGGCCAGGGTGTCGCCGGCGCTGACGCGCTGGCCTTCGTCGACAACGACGCGCATCACGTGGCCGGCGCTCGTCGGCGACACGTCAACCTCCGTGACCTCCAGCGTGCCCGTGCCCGTGATCGCATCGTCGGGCGGCCCGTGACAGGCCGTGAGCAGCGCCAACCACGCGAGGCCGATGCATGCCGGGCGCATCAGACGGGCCTCAGCGCGCTCAAGGCAAACGTCGCGGCGTGATCGGCGAACTGCGCCCAGACCTCGGGCGTCAGGCGCTCGCCGAGGAGCCGCTCCATTGCCGGTCGCGCGATCGCGAACCAGTTGACCTGCGCCATGATCGAGATCGCGGCGAACTCGGGCCGGATGTCGGCGCGGACGGCGCCGGTGGCCTGGGCGGCGCGCAGGAGCTGCGTGAGCTTCGCGAACGGCCCGGTGGCGACGCGCTCGATGAACGCCCGCGCGCGGCTCCCCTCGTGGTCGGCCATCTCGCGCGAGAGAAAGCGCGCCATGTGCGGGCGCTCGGCGAGTCGGCCGGACACAGCCCGGATGAGCATCCGGATGCCTTCCTCCGGTGTCCGCACATCTGACAGCGCCTTTAGCCCCTCGAGCGCGGGACCGACCAAGCGCTCGAGGACCGCCTCGTAGAGCGCATCTTTGTCGGCGAAGTAGTAGTAGAGGAGCGCGCTGTTCACGTCCGCCGCTCTGGCGATGTCTTTGATAGTCGTCGCGGCGAAGCCTTGGCGTGCGAATAGCTCTTCGGCGGCATCGAGAATGGCTGCTCTCGCATCCGGCATGTATTAATTAACTGCTTAATTAAGACGAAAACAAGCACAAAAAAGGGCCGGCCGAAGCCGGCCCCTGCTTGTTGTGTGTCTAGCGCCGAATCGACGCGCCGATGGCCGCACCCAGGGCCAACAAGCTCGTCGCCGCGGCCGCCACGGCGATCGGACTCATGGCGATCGGACGGCTCCACCACGGCGTGGCCGTCGCGGGCGCCGTCGCCGGCAGCGCATCCATGATCTTCTGCGTCAGATCAGCCGGCGTCTGCAGATAACGCCGCTGCTCGAGATCCCGGTCGACGCGCTTCCAGAACTCGATCTGCCGCGCCGCATCGGGACCGGCGACGGCCGTCTCGGGAATATCGCCATCGAGCCACGCGTGCACGAGATCCGACGACGTGCCCGCATCGCCGCCGCCGATCGGGACTTCACGATCAGAGACACGGCGCACCGGCTCACGCGACGATGACGGGCGCTTGGCTTCGCCGTTTTCGCGCGACTCGGGGGTTGGCGCGTTCAGGTCATCATGCATCACGCGTATTTCTCCTCTAAAAGGACTTGGAGCGCCTCTCGCGCGCGGTGTACGCGCATCTTGAGGGCTCCGACTGTAGTACCGAGCAAATCGGCCATCTCCTCGTACGACCGCCCTTCGACGTGCTTCATCACGAACGCCTCGCGAAGCGACGGGGCCAGCGCGGCGAGCGCGCGGTCGAGATCGCTTCTCAACTCCGTCCGATCGAGATCCTCGTCGGGGGTCGCGTATCCAGACGGCTGATCGTCCTCATCGTAACTCAAATGGGTCCGCCGAATGTTCTTGAGCCAGTCCTTGCACCCATTGGCGACAATTCGGAACACCCAAGCATCGAAACGTCCCCGCACCTCCGCGAGGTGTTGGTACGCTTTGATGAAGGACATCTGAAGAATGTCTTCCGCAACATCGGGGCTGCCCGTCATGCCGAGAGCGTGCCGGTACAGCGGATCGCTGTAGCGCGCGATAAGCGTGCTGAAGGCCTCTCGGCTGCCAGCCAGGACTCGGGCGATGATCTGCTGGTCCGCTTCCAGTTGATCGGCCTGAGCCGCCGTGACCGTGGTTTTCACGGCGCTAGGATAACCTGTTTGGTCCGTACCGGATAGCCCCACGGACGGCCCTGCGTCCTTGACTGAAGCTGTCACGCCGTGATGACGCAGAATGCAAGAGTAAAGTCACACGGTCTATAATTGCAGGTAATAGACCAGCTCGTCTACCCCGTCGGAGCGGTATCGACGCCGCTCACTGTCCTGGTCGGCCCGATATCGCTTGTACGGCCGCACGAATTGTTGCACGCGCCCCACAGAATGGCGCCCCAGGATGTCAAAAAACTCCTCCGCTGGCAGGATGCCCTCGGTGTTGTAGCTGACGAGGACGTGTTTGGCGCCCGTCGCCTCGAGCAACTCGTCGAGCGCCCTGGCTGCCCCCGCCCTGTTGCACCAGGCGCTTGGCGGCTGCCGGTGGACCGGAAGCCCTGTCTTGCCTCGCAAAACCGGCAAGGTCCCGAACCAGCCGGTGGCGATGATCTCCGGTATATGGTAGTAGCCGGAGTACTGACGGGCGTTGTATGGCGGGTCCACGTACAAGAGGTCAACGCGGCCGACCCTCCTCGCCACCACGGCGGCGTCGTCCCGGTGTGCCCGAGATCCGGCCGCGCGTGAGATCGGAGGCTCGACTCGCAATTGAAAGCTTTTCGTCGCGTTGGGCTGCCATTCCTTGATGTAGGCCGCGTAAATGCCGGCGGTATTCGCGACGCGATCGGCACCCTCGATGATCCCCGCCAATAACAGGTAGTAAGCGTCGTCGCTGACCAACTCGGCCTCGCGCCACCGATGCAACGCATGCCGCGCCCCGTCGATCCGTCGCGCGTTCTCATCGGTGAAGTACATGCGCCCGCTCGTCGCCGAGAAGTGCTGCGAGATAAACCCGTGCTCGGGCTCGACCCACGACGAGAGATACTCGGCGAGCACCGCCAGCCCATCGCCCTGCGCGCGAGGCAGCACGCGAGGTAAGACGCGACGCAGCTCGGCATCACCCGCGGCCACACGGCGCAGGTTGGGCCCATGGCGCGCGACGACGTACGCGCGTTGGAAGACGTAGGAGTACGTCATGACGTCGCTGGACTCGACGCGCCATCCAGCGGATTTCAGCGATCGCCCAACGGATGCCGTGCCGGCAAACGCGTCATGGGCGCGGCCGGGCGCGATGCCGACCTTGGACAAGACGTCGGAGAGAAAGCCGAGGAGCTTGGTCTTATTTCCGATGTAGCGCACGACGGCATAAGGCTACCATGTCGCCATATGCCCGACAATCACGGATCCCACGAACCGCGCGACGGGCCCGCCGCGATACTCGCGCGTCTGCGTGGTAAGACGCAGCTCGATGGTGTACCCGAACAATCGCGTGGCCGGCCCGATGTCGTATGATGACGTGAACGGCAGCGCCGACGTGCGCACGAGGAAGACGTTGCGCAGCACCCAGTCCTCGTGCGCGCCGACGACGAGATAGACGTCGAAGGGTCGCGCGGTCGTATCGCCCCACGGCGTCTCGGAGTGTAGCCCGATGCGCCCGCGCGCGCCGACGCTCGTGCCGGTGAGCACGTTGCCGATGGACGCGTTCCAGTCCGGCGCCAAGGCGAACGACACTCCATGCGGCAGCGTCGTCTCGTACAGCAGATACTGCTCGCCGTATCGCACCGTGAGCCCCGGCTGGAACGCGAGCTGATGCCGCCAACCCGGCACGGGCGGTCCGAGGCGCGTGATCTCGTGGAAGGTGTTCTGCACCCAACCCGCGAGCGACTGCGGGCCGATCACACCCAGATCAGTCGTCAGCGATCGATGGCGCGCACCAGTCGCGACCGACGTCGAGAGCTCGCCGTATAACCATCCCGCGTACGGCCGCTGCCCAGGCATCGGATCGACGGGATACCGCGTCGGCGTGTAGATCTCCTGACCGAACGCGAACTGCTGCGAGGCACGCGACTCGCTGTCGGTCGGCACACCGAGGATACTCGCGTACAACTTCCACGGATGCGTGATGCCGGACGTGACGCGCAGCCCTTGCGTATAGTTGTCATCGGACCGCCGGTGCGATGGGACCCATACGGCGAGATTCCCATTGTCTTCCTGCACCGACCATTGCGAGTGCGCGACGTTCGGAACGAGGACCGTGACGAGCAACGTGTAGCACAGCAATTGGAGCCGACGTGACATGTGCGACCAGCGTGCAAGCGTTCGGCCGATGAAAGTCAGGGCTCACGGAAAGAGTTCCACCGTGATGCGCGAACGAGCTCGCCATGCTCATCGAGCTTGGGCGGTGGATAGCGAACGAGTCCGGGTACGCTCGGGCTCACGCCGGTGAGCGGCGAGCAGTCGACCTCCCTTAACGATTCCAGAACGGATTTAACAACGCCGTTCGGCACTCCGGCCTCATCAAGTCGGCCGATCCAATCGCTCGCGGGTCGCTCTCTCAATCTGGTCGCGATGGCGCTCACGATTCGCTCTCGGTTGGCGAGGCGCCCGGCGTTAGTCTCGAGCACCCTATCAGTTGTCAGATCATCCAGTCCCAGTGCCGAGGCACACCGAACCCATTGATTGTCATTTCCGACGGCGATCACGATGGGACGGTCGGCAGTATCAAAGAGCTGATAGGGTACGAGATTGGGATGAGCATTCCCCCACCGCTGAGAATCCTTCCCGCTCACGAGTGTGTTCTGAGCGACGTTGACCAATGCCGCGGCCGCACTGTGCGCCAATGAGATCGTAATGCGCCGAGGACCCGCGGAATCGCGCCCGACCAAAGCGCCCAAGATGGCGATGGCCGCGTCCTTACCGGCGATGACGTCAGCCAACGCGACGCCGACTTTCATTGGCGAGCCGTCACGCTCGCCGGTAATGGCCATCCACCCGCGCTCGGCCTGAACCGTAAAGTCGTAACCAACGCGAGACGATGCGGCGCCGAACCCGGAGATGGTGCACCAGATCAGCCGGGGATGCCGGAGCAGCATGAGGTCCGGATCCAGCCCGCGCTTCGCCAGCGCGCCAGGCAGAAAGTTGTCGACCACGACATCGGCCTCAGCCGCGAGCTCCCGCACGAACGCCTGGTCGGCGGGATCGTCGAGATCCGCCGCGACACTCCATTTGTTCCGATTGACGCTCAGGTAGTAGGCACTCTGACCATCGGCATCGAACGGCGGCCCCCACCCGCGAGTATCATCCCCACCGCGCGGCCGCTCGATTTTGAGCACTTGAGCGCCCATGTCACCGAGCATCATCGTACAGAGCGGCCCGGCGAGAACTCGCGTGAGATCCAGAATTTTGATTCTACTGAGATATAACTGATGCATTACTGTTGCTATAGAGTCGTATTTTTCATAGCAATTCGGCTATGATGGCCAAGCTTCACACTTGAGCCAACGGGATGCGCCGCTTGCGTAGATGACGAACAATCATATACTTACCGCCGCGCGATGGTCTTAGACCACACGGAGCAATTTTTCGATGGCGGATAAGCCGCTCACACCTGACCCAAAACCCTCCCCGGAACCCGCTGCGCCCAACTCGGCGCCAAAGCGGAGTCCGGGGCATCGCGGCGCGGATGTACGTGATACCGTCGCCGAAATGGCGGCAAAAGCCCAGGAAATCAGTCAGGAAGCCGGCAGCAAAATGGCGGCAGCCATGCGCGATGTCATTAGCGCCGCCGCCGGCATGGCATCCTTCGCCGCCGACTCGGCCCGTGACCTGGTCCAATACATGGTCCGTCGCGGCCAGATGACGCAGGAAGAGGCCGACAAGCTCATCCGCGAAGCCGAGGAAGCCGCGGCCAAGCGGAATGTGAACCTGCCGCTCCCTCCGTCGAAGCAGCCCAAGCCCCCACCGCCCCCGGTCGTGGCGACCCCAGTCGCCGCCCCGCCAGTCACGCCCGCTCCGATCCTCCAACGCCCCCCGGCAAAGCCCGCGGCGCCCGCGGCCACACCGCCTGCTCCGGCAGCCAAGCACGCCGCCCCCGCGCCCGCCGCCAAAAAAGCGGCGCCGGTGGCCAAGCACGCGCCGCCTGCCAAGGCAAAGGCCCCCGCGAAACCCGCGGCCGCGAAGAAGAAGCCAGCAGCGAAGAAGCGCTAGCGGCTAGCTACCACCGCCAGTCGCGCAGCAAAAAGAGCCCGAACACCGGAGTCGGCGTGATGCCGCTCGACGTCGAGAGCGGCGTCAGCGTCGGCTGCTGCAGGAGGAAGTAGGGCTGGAATGTGGCCAGGATCGACGTGCGCTGGCCGAAGCGGCGTTGGACCAGGGCGCCCGGTGGGCTGACGTTCCAGGAGAGGGGGGAAGCCTGGACGGCGACGTAGGTCTGCGGGTCCCAGTATTTGCCGAACTCGAGCCGGGTGGAGGCTAGGAAGTTCTGGGCGCCGGCTTGGGAGAATTGGATCGGCGTGTTCGAGTTGTTGGTGATGTTGAACACGTCGGCATCGAGCGACCGCGCGATGTCGCCCTGGAGGGACTCGGTAAAGGTGCCGACGGCGACGCTGGCGAGTTGCTGTTGGACGTAGGCCGCGGCCTCGCCGATCGGAAGACCGGTGGCGCCCGCGCCCGTGCCGCCGCCGCCCGAGCTCGAGGTGGGGAGGAGTGAGGCGGTGGAGGAGCCGAAGGCGAGATAGGAGATCAGGTCGGACTGGGAGAGCGGGGGTTGAGCGTCGCTCGTGAGCGCGACTGTCGGCGCTTTTGCCGTGCCGCCGATGTTGATCTGAATGTTGACCGGTTCTCGGCCCGGCACCGTGGCGGGATAGAGCGCGGTCGCCTGGATCGACGGATCGAGGTCCGGCGTGCCGATGAACGACGCCGTGCCTTTCTGAATTTGGAAGCGCTTGCTCAAGAACGTGTACTGACCGCGCTCGGTGGCCGCGACGCCGTCGAGCACCCACCGGTTACGGCGATCATCGATGCGCAGCGTCAGGGGACCGTCGGTATAGATCTCGACGTTTGCCTCCTTGTTGCGCACCCACACCTGCGGCTCGACGTTGATCTCGATACCGGTGACGAGCAGACGCTTGGTGAGATCGCTCGGCTGCGGAATGAGCGCTTTCGTCGCGGCATCAGTCGTGTCGGCGACCTTGTAGACTGTCGGGTCGGCGAGATCGATCGGTGTCGGCGCGCTGCTCTCGGGCGCGTAGAACACGCCATCGGTGAAGTCGATGTTGCCACCCAGGACGAGTCTGGCCGCCGGCGTCTTGACGCTCAAAGCGCGGAGCGATCCGCCGATCGTGAGCGAGTCATCGATGACGGCCCAACCGTACTGTTTGCTATTGATGATCCGGAAGCCGCTCGCCACCTCGCTAATGTCGACCGGCAGCGCTTCCGGATCGGTGAGATCGACCGAGCCGTTGATCTTGATCGTGCCCAGGCTCGCCGCCACGAGCGAATCCACCACCAGCGAGTCGCGCGTGACATGGATCGCCCCGGCCAGGTCTTCCAGGCGGATGTTGAGCGGCACCACGAACGCCGTGCCGTTGACGAGGGACATGTTGCCGATCGCGATCGGCTTGTTGATCGTCCCCGTCACGTCGAACTTCGCTTTCGCGAGCCCGTGCACATCCTGCACGCTCGTGGCGAGCTCCGGGATGAGCTCGAGCGGCATGCTGTCGGCCTTCATGTGAAGCTCGATCGGCCCGTCGTTCGGAAGGCGCGACGTCGTATCGTGATCGAGCGCCAGGTCGATCGGCAGCTTCCCGTCAGCGACGACGAAGACGCGCCCCGGGTTGGGCCCGATATTCGTGGCCAGATCGACGTGCGCCTGCAGCAGCGTCGTATCGTACTGGAACTTCGTGTGCACGTCCGGCACCGGCACGCCGTTGTACTTGCCGTCGGCGAACGTGAACGTGCCGTTGAGCGTCGGACGATGATACGTCCCCGCCATGTCGACGGTCGTCGACACGTCGCCGCGGGCGACCGACTTGCTCTCGATGAGCGCGATCAGCTCGCCGAGCTGCAGATGCGTGACTTCGGCGTGCGCTTTGAGCGGGCCCGATTTCGGGAGATCGGCGTCGGCCTTGATCACACCGCCGTGCCCATTCGACAGGTTGACCCCGTGCAGCGCGAGGCCCCGCGCGCCCCATTCCACGGTCGCCGGCGCGGCCGGCGCCGGCGGCGCGGTCCAGTACGTCGTGTCGAACTGCAGCGACATCGCGTTCATCGTCAGCTTCCGATCTTCCGGCTTGAACGCGAAGTCGAGGTTGGCCGTGTACTCCTGGTCGTGCGTCGGCGGTCCGCCCGGCTGCTCCGGAATGCCGCGCTGGCGGATGAGGAACAGCACCGTGCCGTTCGGCTTCTTGTACGTGACCCGCGCATCGATGCTGTCCAACGCGAACGTGCCGATACTTACGGTGTCGAGCTGGGCCCCGAGGATCAGCGGATTGTTCATATCGGGTCCGCCGAGCCACGCATACTCGGCCCGGAGTCGCTGAACGGAATTCCCGTTGAAGATGAGATCCGTGCCCGACACGCGGCCGCGCACGTTGAACTTTTGCATCGAGCCCGTGATGACGCCGGCGGCATGCACCCGGCCCCAGAGCAGGTCGCGGCGCATCGCCAGCGTGTCCATCTCGAGTTGGCGCTCCGGCGTCATCGCGCCGGTGTCGCCTCGCATGCGAGCCAAGGCTTGCGACAGGCGACCCGGACCCGGGTGGTACACGCCTGTGTCGGACGATCCCATGAACCGGCGCAGCGTCTCCAGGGAGTCGACCGTGAGGAAGTACTTGAGCGCGCCCGACGACTGCGGGCTCATGCCGAACGTGCCCGTGACGTCGACGCTCGCGGCGCGGAGCTTCACGTGGGCGGTGTCGAGATGCGCGAGGCCGTTGTCGATGCTGCCGCGCAGGACCGCCGAATCGACCGTCACGCTGTCGACGACGGAGCCAGTGACATTCGCGTAGACCGTCGCCTGCATCGTCTTTGGATCCGTGCCTTTTCCCTTGGCTCCCGCCGTCGCCGTAATCGCGGTTGCCGGCGCCTTCGTGCTGACGGCGTTGGCGTTGAAGAGGTAGGCTCTCGCGGCGATATCATAGCTTTTCGTCTTCGACGCGAGATCCATGTGGCCATCGACGGCGATGAGACCAGCCGTATCGCCTACGGCGACGACGCTGTCGTGTGTCGAGGCGCCCAGTCGTCCCGGGTACAGGGAGTAGTGGGAACGCGCAGTCGCCGATGTCGCCGGTGCCGTCGTTGGATGCAGGCGACCTGCGCCAATCTCTTCTTGACTGACTTCGCCCGCGGCGACAGCCTGTGACAGCGTCGTTCCCGGCGCCTGACCGGACTTGATCACCGGCGCGGGTAATGTGTCGATGGGCTGCGCGATCGGCTGCACTGGGGGCACCAACGGCGACGGCGGCGCCACGGTCGTTCCGGCGACGATGAGATGCGAGTGCAGCTCCAAGTCGCCCAGGTCGCCGATGACATGCGTCGTCCCAGCGACCGAGTTGTGCAGCCCGGCCGCCGGCATGAACCGCCCAGCCGTGGTCAGCGACAGCGGATCGAGCGTCGCATTGAGATCGATCCATGGATGGTCGCGCGGCCGCCCCTCGAACTGCGCGTTCGCCGTCGCGGTCACGTGCGACTCCTGTCCGCGCTCGAGGTGCGTCAGATCCGCGTCCGCCGTGAGCGCGGTCTGCGTCGATCCGTCGAGATCGACGGTACCGGAGAGCGACCCGCCAACGGGCAAGCTCTTGACGAACGTCCGGGCCATAGCCACGCGGACCTGATCGAGCGTGAGCACCAGATGGCGGGCGTGCATGTCGCGGCCGCGCGCCGAGCTGTCCAGTCCCGCCGTACCGACGGCGGTCAGGTGGCTCATGCCGGTACGCGCGTCATCGAAGCCCAGGTCGGCGTTCACCGTGGCGTTGTGCACGCTCCCGTCGACCGTGACACGCCCGGACGCGACGCCCTGGCGCGGGACGTGAACCGACGGCGCGAGTTGTTCGATGAGCCGCGTGTCGACGCCCGCGAACTCGAGGTGCGTGTTGTGCACGGCCATCGAGTCGCCCATGTGCGCGTAGATGTTGCCGCCGGCGTGCGCGGATCCCGTGCGCAGGTCGAGGCCGCGCACCGCGTAATCCTGCCCCTTGCCGCGCCACCGCACGCCGACCGCGGCGGCGAGCGTGCCCTGGGTCGGCAATGGGGGATACGCGAAGCGCAGCGCCGACAGCGCAACCGGCGTCGCGCGCAGATCGACCGTAAGATCGCCCGTTTTGATCCCAAAATTCGTGTTGATGTCTTGCACGCTGGACCCAGGCATCGCGAGGCGCGCGCCGCGGAACCACAGCGAGTCGTTGTCCAGGTTGATGGTCGCGGCGAGATCGTCGATGCGAGCGATCGGCGGCTTGAAGAGCGCCAG
>DASRDS010000084.1:0-29233 GCA_035652495.1 Gemmatimonadaceae bacterium | reverse complement strand
CACGCAAGGACTCCTCGGAGGCACGGTCTACGTCGCTGACGTAGTCCTGCGGGCCTTTCTGTTCCCACTGTAACGTGGCCAGCCCGGCCGCCCCACGCCGGACAATCTCGGCGGCGCCGTTGGCAGCCCGTACCGCGAGGTCGAGGAGCGCGCTACTTTCGCCGGATGCCACGGGTCTTCAGCGGGATCCAGCCATCCGGTGAGCTCCACATCGGGAATTACCTCGGCGCCGTACGGAACTGGGTGGAGGTGCAGCGTCGCTACGAGTCGATCTTCTGTGTCGTCGACTATCACGCGATCACCATTCCGTATGATCCGGCGGATCTTCGTGTCCGGACGCGGGATCTGGCGATCGGCCTGCTCGCCGCCGGCATCGATCCGGACGCCGCCATCCTGTTCGTGCAGTCGTCGGTGCCGGAACATACCGAGTTGGCGTGGATATTCAACACGGTCACCGCGGTCGGCGAGCTCGAACGGCAGACGCAGTACAAGGACAAGTCCTCGCGGCAGGAGAACGTCCTCGCCGGCATCCTGAACTACCCGATTCTGCAGGCCGCCGACATTCTCTTGTATCACGCCGACACGGTTCCGGTCGGTGAAGACCAGGTCCAGCACCTCGAGCTCTCGCGCGAGATCGCGCGTCGGTGGAATGCGCGGTTCTCGCCGGCGAAACCGTATTTCCCCGAGCCGGCGGCGCTCTTGACGCCGACGCGCCGCATCATGGGGCTGGACGGTGCGGCCAAGATGTCGAAGTCGATCGGCAACACGATCGGCGTGTTGGAGTCTCCGACCGCCGTCTGGGAGAAGCTTCGCCCGGCCGTGACCGATCCGAACCGTGTGCGGAAGACCGATCCTGGGACGCCCGAGGTCTGCAACATCTATCACCTCCATCGGGCGTTCAACACGCCGGCGGTCGTTGACGACGTCGCGACGAAGTGTCGGAACGCCGGGTGGGGGTGTATCGACTGCAAGCGCGTCTTGTACGACGGCATGGAAACCACGCTCGCTCCCATTCGTGCGCGCGCCGAGGAGCTGGGGACCGAGCCTCGGCGCATTGATCAAATCCTCGGTGACGGCGCTGACAAAGCCTCGACCATCGCGCGCAAAACGATCGCCGAGGTGAAAGAGACTATGGGGCTCAAGGTCTACGGCTCACACGACGCCTAACGCTTCGGCCGCGGCCTGGCTTTCCCTTCTGGCTGCTAAGCCGCGTCCGGCTGGTGGGGGTGCCGAGTCTGAGGCACGCGAAGCGTGCCGAGGCCATCTCACATCGCTGGGCTTCGACGTGCGCGATGTTCCGTTCGAGTACAACACATGGCCAGGACGCTGGGGCACACCGGCCGCCGGCGTCACATGGATCGTGATCGCGCTGATCTCGAATCAGTACCCATACGCCGTATTCGCGGGGGCACTGATAGTTGTCGTCGGCGCGAAGTGGCTCCAGAGCCTCATCATTCATGGCGAAACCCGAGGCGTGAACCTCGAAGCCAGGCGAGGCGAACCGGCCGTTTGGCTCGTAGCGCATTTAGATAGCAAGTCGCAACCGATCCCGATCCTGGTGCGGGCGGCGGCCATTGTCGCCTCAGTGATAATCTGGGTAGCCATGGCGGGGATGGCGCTCCTCCATGCCAAAACTGGCTGGCCCGCCGTGACAATCGCCGCTGTCCTCGCGGCGCTGCCCGTGGCGATCTCCACGGTCGGCGCCCGCTCACCGGGCGCCCTCGACAACGCCACCGGTGTCGCCACCGTACTGCTGGCGGCCGAGCGCGTGGCCCGGTCGGTGCCGCTCGGCGTACTGATTACGAGCGCCGAGGAACTGGGGCTCGCGGGAGCGCGCGCATGGGTGCGTCAGCAAGGGACGAAAGCTCCGGTGATCGAATGCGACACGATCGACGATCATGGTTATCTTACGATCATGCACTCGCACGGCCGGCCTGAACGGCTGATTCGGGCGTTCGAGCGGCGGGCCGTGCGGTCTCGCGGCGTGCTTCCGGGCATCCTGGTCGACTCGGTCGCGTTCGCCGAGGCGGGCTGGGACGCGGTCACCGTGAGCCGCGGAACGCTCGCCACGCTGGCGCGGATCCATCGCCGCGCCGACTCGCCAGACAAACTCACCGGCCGAGGCGTCGCCGAAGCCGCCGACATCATCGCCGAGGCGCTCGAGGATGTTTGACGAGCGCACTCGAACCGTTGTCGTCGTCGGTGCCCAATGGGGCGACGAGGGCAAGGGCAAGCTGGTTGACGTCCTGGCCGAGGGCGCCGATTGGGTCGTGCGCTACCAGGGCGGCGCGAACGCCGGTCACACCGTGGATCTGGGTCCGCGTTGCTTCGTGTTGCATCAAATCCCGAGCGGGATTCTGCATCACGGTGTGCGCTGCGCGATCGGCAACGGCGTCGTGCTCGACCCCGAGACGTTCTTTACCGAGATCGATACGTTGGTTGCCGACGGGGTCGATGTCGAAGGGCGCCTCTATGTCAGTGACCGGGCGCATCTCGTGCTGCCCTATCACAAGCTCGTCGACTCCGAGAGCTCAGCCAGCAAAGAGATCGGCACGACGGGCCGCGGCATCGGGCCGGCGTACGAGGACAAGATCGCGCGCCGTGGCGTGCGCGTCGTCGATCTCCGTCATCCGTCGCAACTCGAGGCGCTCGTATCTCGTGGCGTCGAGCATGCGAATGCGATGCTGGAGCACTACGGCAGCGCGAAACGCGCCGATGTCAGACAGACGCTGGACATCCTGCACGGGTTGGCGCCCCGGCTCCTCGCGCTCGCCGATGACGTCGGCCTCGCGGTGCATCGGGCGCGAACCAGTGGCGCCGCGATTCTGTTAGAGGGCGCTCAGGGCTCGCTCTTGGACATCGATCACGGCACATACCCATTCGTGACGTCGAGCAACACGACGTCGGGTGGTGCCGCGACGGGCGCGGGCATTTCTCCAAGAAGCATCGATGCCGCGTTGGGTGTTGTGAAAGCGTATACGACTCGTGTCGGCAATGGCCCTCTTCCGACCGAGTTCGACGAACCCTTAGGATCGCGTGTTCGCGAACTGGGCCATGAATATGGTGCGACCACCGGTCGTCCTCGTCGGTGCGGCTGGTTCGATGCGGTAGTCGTTCGCTATGCTGTTCGCGTGAATGGTCTCACCCATCTCGCGGTGACGAAGCTCGATGTGCTGGACACGCTGGACCGACTGGCCATCTGTACTGGATACGAGGCGGCTGGTGAGGTGCATACGGAGTTTCCGAGCGATCTCACCGCGCTCGATGACATGGTGCCGCGCTACGAGTGGTTCGACGGATGGCAGTGCTCAACGGCGGATGCCCGCACACGCGAGGACTTGCCACCGCAGGCACGTGCGTATCTCGACCGCATAGAATCATTGGTGGACGCTCCTATTCGGTTTGTGAGTGTCGGCACTCGTCGCGATCAGATACTCTAATGGTGGTTGTCGGACGGGGTAAAACCCCCTTTTCTATTGGCATTATAGGCGCCGGTCCCTGTGGCCTAGCCGCGGGCATAGCGCTGCAGCGCGCTGGCTATCGTGTCGTGCTGTACGACCGATCCGCCGTGTGTTCCAGCATCGCGAGCTACCCGCTCTACACGCAATTCTTCTCGACGGCCGAGAAGCTTTCGATTGGCAATGTCCCGTTCACGACGGGTGGAGACAAGCCGACCCGGCGCGACGCGCTCGGCTATTATCGCGCGATCGTCCAGCACTTCAATCTGCACGTGCGCCAGTACGAACCGGTCATCGACATTCGGAGCGAATCACCGCACTTCGTCGTGACGAGCGAACGCCGCGCCGAGGGCACGGTGGAGACGCCGTACGACGCGATCGTCGTCGCCACCGGCTATTTCGGCACGCCGAACCTGCTCGATGTCCCGGGCGAATCGCTGCCACACGTCTCGCATCTCTATCGCGAAGGCCACGAGGCGTTTCGCCGCGATGCGGTCGTCATCGGCGGCGGCAACTCGGCGGTCGACGCGGCGCTCGACCTGTATCGCTGCGGCGCCCGCGTCACCATCGTGCACTTCGCCGACAAACTCGACGCGAACGTGAAGCCGTGGATTTTGCCGGACATGCTGAATCGCCTGAAAGACGGCAGCATCGGCGCCCGGTGGAATGCGCGCGTCACGCGCATCGATCTCGAGACGCTCGAGATCGAGAGCCCGGCTGGCATCGAGCGCCTCCCCGCGCAGCACGTCTACCTGATGACGGGATTCACCCCTAGCGTCACCCTCCTTCGCCGACTGGGCGTGTCGATCGATGATGCCACGGGCATCCCGATGCATGACGGTCGGACGATGCAAACGAACGTTCCCGGCGTGTTCATCGCCGGTGTCCTAGCTTCGGGATACGACGCGAACAAGATTTTCATCGAGAACGGCCGCAACCACGGCGACCACATCGCGCAATGCCTTTCCCAGAGACAATAGAAAAAATCGTCTCGCTCGCGAAGCGACACGGTTTCGTCTTCCAATCCTCCGAGATCTACGGCGGCGCCGGCGCCGTCTGGGACTACGGTCCCCTCGGCGTCGAGCTCAAACGCAACGTGAAGGATCGGTGGTGGCAGGCGATGGTGCGGAGTCGCGACGACATCGAGGGCCTCGATGCGGCGATCCTGATGAATTCTCGCGTGTGGGAAGCGAGCGGTCACGTCGCGGGATTCACGGATCCGCTGATCGATTGCAAAACGTGCAAGGGTCGCTTCCGCGCGGACAAGCTCGTCGATGCCCAGTGTCACCAAAAACCGAGTAAGCACCCCGGCGATCCGGGCACACCGTGCGTACTCACGGAACCGCGGCAGTTCAACTTGATGTTCAAGACGTTCATGGGCCCGGTCGAAGATTCAGCCGCGGTGGTCTATCTGCGCCCTGAAACGGCCCAGGGCATCTACGTCAATTTCCTGAACGTCCAACAGTCATCGCGCCAGAAGGTCCCGTTCGGCATCGCGCAGATCGGCAAAGCGTTCCGCAACGAGATCACGCCGGGCAACTTTATTTTCCGTACGCGTGAATTCGAACAGATGGAAATGCAGTTCTTTGTCGAGCCGGGCAAGGACATGGAGGCGTTCGAGTACTGGAAGGACCAGCGGATGAAATGGCATCATGCGCTCGGCCTCGATCCCGCTCGTCTGGAATTCCATCAGCACACCGCCACCGAACTCGCGCACTACGCGCGCGCGGCGTTCGACATCCAGTTCGATTTCGGCGGAACCCTCGGTTCGCAAGAAATCGAAGGCATCCACAACCGCGGCGACTTCGATCTCACGCAGCATCAAAATTTCTCAGGCAAGCGCCTGGAGTACTTCGATCAGCCCAACAATCATCGATTCGTCCCCTACGTGGTCGAGACATCGGTCGGCGCGGATCGAGTGACACTGGCCCTGTTGGTCAACGCGTATCGCGAGGAATCGGTCGAGGGCGAAGAGGAGGGTCGGACGGTTCTGGCCCTGCACCCGGCGATCGCCCCCATCAAGGCGGGCGTGTTTGCGCTCACCAAAAAAGAGGGCATGCCTGAGTTCGCGCACAAGCTGGCCGAGGATCTGAGACGCCGATTCCCGGTCTACTACGATGAGTCGGGATCGATCGGCAGACGCTACCGAAGACAAGATGAAGTGGGGACGCCGTACTGCTTCACGGTCGATGGCCAAACGATGACCGATGGCACGGTGACGATTCGCGGTCGCGATGATCTGAAGCAGGTACGCATCGCGGCCGATCAAGTCGCGTCCCGCTTGCACGAGCTGCTCGCGCATGATCGTCCCCATGCGCGCATCGAGGACCTGTTCGAATAAATGTCTGAGCTGACGCTCGAGCGGCTTCGGGCCGAGGGGAACGCGCTGATGGAGGAAATCTCCCGCGAGTTCTACCTTGCCCACGCCGGGTTCAAGTCGGACGCCGAGCTCGTGCCGATCTACGAGCGCCACGCGGTGGTCGTGAGCGACGATGCCTTGGCGCTGGCGCGCGAGCACTTTCAGGCGACATCGGACAGCGCATCTCGGATCCTGCTCGATTTCGTGGTCGACACCCGCGCGGCCCGCGCGCTGGCGACGAACGACGAACGTGAAATCGCCTGGGAAAGCACGGCGATGGTGCAGCTCGGCGACGGCCGAGCCATCCCCTACGCGCGGGCGTCGATCGAAATCGGCAATTTGACGGACCGCCGCGAGCGCGCCGCGCTCGATACGGCCCGCGCCAAGTTGGTCCAGGCCGAGTTGGCGCCGATGCGCCTCGAACGCCTGCAGCGCGAGGTCGATCTCATGGCGGGTATGGAGATCGGGCCGAGCTACAATGCCACGTTCGAGGCGCTGAGCGGCATCGACCTCGCGAAGCTCATGGGCGAGTGCGAGGCGTTCCTGCGCGACACCGCCGATCTGTGGCGGGAGCTGCTGCCGCCGGCGGCCAAGCGCTCGCTCGGCGTGCCGGTGAGCGAGCTGTCCCGCGCGGACGCGCTGGCGTTGTTCCGTGCGCCCCAGTTCGACGGTGCCTTTCCCGGTAACGCTATGGAGCCCGCGGTTCGCCGGCAGATGGGGGAGATGCGACTGGATCCGGACGCCGGCGGGCGCGTGCGGTTCGACGTGGGCGAGCGGGAAGGGAAGCGCGCTCGCGCGTTTTGCGCGCCGGTGCGCGTGCCGGAAGAGGTCTATCTGGTGCTGCGTCCCCACGGGGGGCAGGGCGACTATATGACGTTGATGCACGAGTTGGGGCACGCCGTGCATTTCGCGTATACGCGCGCGGACTTTCCGTTCGAGTATCGGTGGGCGGGCGACAACTCGGTCACCGAGTCGTACGCCATGCTGTTCGATCACCTGACCCAAAATCGGGGATGGCTGGCGCGCTACACGGGTCTTGGCCGTGACCTGCCAGCCTACCTTCGCTCGGCCGCCTTGGAAGAGCTCCATTTTTTGCGCCGCTACACGGCGAAGCTGATCTACGAGGTCCAGCTCTATAGCGGGCGCATCCCCTGGTCCTCTTTGCCCGATCTCTTCGTCGAAACGCTGTCCGGGGCGACCTCATTTCGGTATTCGGCCGCCGATGCATTCGTGGACATCGATCCACGGTTCTACTCGGCACGATATCTTCGGGCGTGGCAACTCGGCGCTCTCTTGGCCGCCTCGCTGGTGGAGCGATTTGACGTCGACTGGTACAGAAATCCTCGCGCCGGTCCCTGGCTCGTTGAAAATCTCTTCGCCGAGGGCCAGCGAGAGACGGCCGACGAAGTTGCGCTCCGCGTCAGTGGACGGTCATTGAGCTTCGCGCCGGTGATCAACGCCCTAGAGGGGTTGCTAGCTTAGCTATTGAGCTTCTAGCCATTCGCAGTACTTTTTTGATCCGTGCACCCTGGCCACAGCGCGATCGAAATGGGGGCCGTGCGCGAGATCGTTCAGGCGCTTCTCACCGCTGAGCGCCCGGACGACGTCTTCCGCTTCGCGCTCGAACGCGTGAGCCCCGTCGTCGGTGCCAGTTTCGCCTCGGTCTATCTGATCGACGGCCCGTCGGAGCTGATGCGGCTCGCCGCCTCGTACAACTGGCCCGCCCGATACAAGCCCTGGCTCGCGGACATGCGCGTGCGCGTCGGGTTCGGGCCGAGCGGAGAGGCGGCGAGCGAGCGGCGCGCGATCGAGGTGCCCGATGTCTTCGCCGACCAGTCGCTCGAGGATTGGCAGGATGTCGCGGCCGAACTGGGGTTCCGCGCCCTGATCGCGCTCCCCCTCCAGACCGGACACCGCGTGCTCGGCGCCGTGACGTTCTACTTCGCCGAGTCGGGCAGCCCGAGCGTCGAGCGCCGGGCGCTGCTCCGGATCGTGGCCGCGCAGATGGCGGCGACCGCGGAAAAGGCCGCGCTCTTGAACGAGCTGCGCGATGCGCAGCGGGTGCGCGAGGAGTTCCTGACGAACATCTCGCACGAGCTTCGCACGCCGCTGACGACGATCATGGGGTACCTGGCACTGCTCCAGGAGGAGCTCGCGGGCCCGCTCACCGAACGCCAGCGCGGCGATCTGCGCCATGCCCGCGACGCCGGCGAGCGCCTGCTCACGTTGATCGACGACCTACTGGAGCTGACGGCGCTCGCGAAAGGCAGCGTCAACGTCAGGGCCGACGCGTTCGATCCGCGCGAGCCGATCCGCGATGCCGTCGCGCGGTTTCGTCCGGCGCCTGGACCGACGCCCAAGATCGACGAGCCGACGGGCATGCTCCCCTGCGTCTGCAGCGACCGCGGGAAGGTGACCAAGATTCTGGTGAACTTGCTCGACAACGCGTACAAGTTCGCCGGCGACGGCGCGGTAACGATCTCCGTGCACGTCGAGCACGATCGGGCGATTTATCGCGTGCGCGACGCCGGCGTCGGCGTCCCAGCGGCCTCGCGCGCCGTCATTTTCGACGACTTCCGCCAGGTCGATGGGTCGTTGACGCGACGCTATGGCGGGACAGGCATGGGGCTGGCACTCTCCCGGAGACTCGCGCGCCTCCTGGGCGGCGAGATCGATCTCGAGTCGGTGCCGAACGAAGGCTCGACGTTTACCGTCGGTATCCCCCTAGAGTACCGAACGAACGAGGCGGCGAGTTAGCTTTTCCTGCTATGCCGCCTACCGTCCAAGCCACACGCACGTCGATGGAGCCTGAGTCGGTGCTGACTCACGCTACCAGATTTTTCTCGCGTCAGAACTCGCTCTACACCGCGTTCCCCGAGAAGCGGGGCCCGAACTACGCGACGTTTCGCGGGCAGGGCGGCGAAGAGATCATTATTGGTGTCGCCAACTCTCCGGATGGCGGGACGGCGGTGACCGGATCGTCCTACATGTTCGACGCGCAGATCGCGCGGTTCTTTTCGACCCTGCCACCAGCATGACGACCCCATTCGTAACCTCGCTGCGTGCGCGCCCGGACACGCTCGTCTTGGGCAACGCGCCGCGTCTCACGCTCCGTGTCGAGATGCCGGAGGTCTGGGACACGGTCCGTATCCAGGCGCCGGGGACTGAGCCGGTCTCACAGGTGAAAGAGGCGGCCCTCAAAGCGCTCTATCCCAATGGCGCTTCGTATGCCGACTTCGTGATCAAGCTGAATGGTTACGAAGTCCTCGACGAGAGCGTGCCCCTCTCGCAGGCCGGCGTGCTCGATGGCTCGACCTTCCTGTTGACCTTCCGACGGCGTCGACCGGTCCGCAGCTGACTGCGGCGTTCATCTCTCACGCCGACTGCGGCCGGCATGACACGGGGTGGGGCCATCCCGAGCATGTCGGCCGTTTGCGCGCCATCACCCGGGCCCTCCGCGATGACCCGGAGCTGTTCGCGCTGATCGAGCACGTGGAAGGCCGCCATGCGACGGTTGAAGAGATCGTGCTCGCCCACCAACCTGAATACGTCGCCGCTCTTTCATCGGTCATTGACCGTCTGACAGAGCCCGCAAATCTTACCCCGGACACCGTCATAAGTCCGGGCTCATTCGCGGCCGCCACGGCCGCGGTTGGCAGCGTATTAGATGGCGTAGACCGAGCGCTCGACGGCCGGTCCAAGCGAAGCCTGTGCGCGGTGCGCCCCCCAGGCCATCACGCGCTCAAAGACGAAGCCATGGGCTTCTGTCTCTTTGGCAACGTCGCCCTGGCCGCTCTCTATGCCAGACGAAAGCACGGGCTCGATCGCGTGCTGATCGTCGACTGGGACGTGCACCATGGCAACGGCACACAGGCGCTCGTCGAGCGCGACCCAGGCATTCATTTCGTCTCGATGCACCAGTGGCCCTGGTACCCAGGCACGGGCGCAGCCGGGGATCGCGGCCCCCACAACTCGGTATGGAACGTGCCAATGCCCCCGGGGCTCGCCCCAGGGGTTTATGTGGATGCTCTGCTCGAGACCGTCGACGCCGCGACCACGGGATTCTTGCCGGACCTCGTTCTGATCTCGGCCGGGTTCGACTCGCTCGCCGGCGATCCCCTTGGCGGGTTCACGCTGGAAATCTCTGATTTTGTTAGACTTACGAGTGAGCTGGTGGGTCGAGCCGAGAGCTGGTGTCAGGGCAGGATCGTGAGTGCGCTCGAGGGAGGCTACGTCCCCGAGCGAGTCGGGGCCGCATGCGTCGCCCATCTACGCGCGCTCGCGTAGGTTTATCCGCGTCATGAGCACGTCGACCCCGCGCGTGCGTCCCACCCCTCCCCCAGCGCCTGCCATTCTGCGACTCGTCCAGCTCGCGGTGCTGGGACGGTGGCGGGCCACCGGCGAACAGCTCTATCGCGAGGTTGTGCGCGTCGCGGAGATCGACCGCTCGCAAGAGGTGCTGGTCGCCGGATGTGGCGACGGGGTTACCGCCGAGTGGCTGGCCCGCCGAACCGGCGCGGCGGTCACGGGTGTGGATGCCGACGGGGCCCGGATCGAGCATGCCGAGGCGCGAGCCAGGTCAATGCCCGTCCGTCTGCCGCTCTCTTACAGCCAGGCGCCCCTCGACGATCTGCCCCATGAGACCGCCGTGTTCGACGTCGCCATTGGCGAGCCCGCCTTGGCGGCTGCTCGGACGCCGAGCCGCGCCGTATCGGAGCTGGTGCGTGTCGTGAAGCCCATGGGGTCGGTCGTGCTGCTCGAGCTGACCTGGGGATCGGAGTTGTCTCGCGAGGAGCGCGAGCTGGTCGTCGAGCGGCTCGGTCTCCGTCCGCATCTCCTCGTCGAATGGAAGCAGATGCTCCGCGACGCGGGTGTCGTCGACGTGGTCGTGGAAGACTGGACGTCGGCAGGCGGCACGCCCCGGGACAACCATTCTGCTGTTCACCTCACGTGGCAACAGAAGGTTCAAATCGCGACGAGAGCCTGGCGCAAATGGGGATGGCGAGGTGCGCGACGCGCGGTAGAAAAAGAGCTCAAACTGCTCCGTGAGCTATCTGATGAGCGGGCCATTGGCTTCCAGCTCATAAAAGGTGTGAAGTGGCGGAACTGAGCTCTGGAGTCCGTCTCTACGGCGTCGTCAACGCGCAGGAAGCCGAGGGACGCCCGATGCCGGATGGCGCGTGCATCGTGCCATTCCGCGACCTGGCCGCGATCACCACGGAATGCTCACCAGGCGAGGCGTTCTCATGGCGCCGCACGCCGGCGCCGCCGAACCTCGACTCGTACCGAGCCGTCATCGAGGCCGTGTTCGAGCAGTGCTCGATCGTCCCGGCACCCCCTGGCATCATCTTTCGCTCGCGGCAGGCGATCGTCCGCTGGCTCGAGTTGCACTACGTTGCGCTGAGCGACGCGCACGCATTCATCGATGGCCGCACGGTCGGCCGCGTGCACGTCGAGCGCCGCGCGCCGTCGGTCGCCGGCGCGAACTTGCGTCACGAGCGCACGGCCGGCGAAGCGGTCGCGCGCGAGGTCTTCCGGTCGCTCTCCGGGCATGCCGTCACATGGACCCCGATCTCGGGTGTCGCCCCGAGTGTGACGGGCGAGTATCCAGCCGTTCAGCCGCCCGCCGCCACAGCCGGCGAGCTCGCGGTTGCGTCCGAAGGTTCGCAGGCGTCTTTCTTGATCGACCGCGCACATTGGTCGGACTTCGAGGCCGCGGTCGCCGAGGAGGACCGGCGCGATGCCGCGCTCGGCGTCTGGGTATCCGGCCCCTGGCCGCCGTACGACTTCGTCCGATTGCAGTTCGGAGGGTAGGCGCTCTGTTTTGCCCTGACTGCGGCACGTGGAACCGCGCTGTCGCCGTTCAGTGCGCGCGTTGCTCGACGGCGCTGCCCGAGATCAGCGGAGGTCCGGCGGAGTCGCCGGATTCCGAGATCGGCGCGCTCCGGCGCCTGACCGGGAATCGCTACCGCATCGTCCATCGACTGGGCTCCGGCGGTATGGCGCATGTCTACTATGCCGAGCACGTGCAGCTGGGCCGGCCGCTGGTCATCAAGGTGCTGCACGCGCATCTGGCGCGTGAAGCCGAAATGCGCGAGCGCTTTCGCCGCGAGGCTGAAGCCGCGGCGCACTTGGTCCACCCGCACATCTGTCCAATCGTCGATTTCGGCGAGAGCGACGATGTGGTGTATTTGCTGATGCCATTTCTGGGCGGTGGCTCTCTGGCCGATCGCCTGGTTCGCGACCGCACGGTGCCGCCCGTCTTCGCGGCGACGGTCACTGCCCAAGTTTCTTGTGCGCTCGACTACGCGCATCGTCGTGGCGTGATTCATCGCGACATCAAGCCAGACAATATTTTGTTCGATGATGATGGGTACAGTTTGGTAACCGACTTTGGCATCGCGACGGCGCGTCGTCACGGTCGCTTGACGGGTACCGGTCGGGCCATGGGCACGCCCCACTATATGTCGCCTGAGCAAGCCATGGGGCGCTTAGTGGATGGCCGGTCGGACATCTACGCCCTCGGCGTGATGCTGTACGAAATGCTGCTCGGCTTTCCCCCGTTTGATGGCGCGGATTCGTACTCGGTCGGCTACAAGCACGTCCACGAGGCGCCCGTGGCGCCCGAAGTCGTCGATTCGCGGACCCCGGCCACGCTCGCCGCGATCATTATGAAGTGTTTGTCCAAGAACCCGGACGAACGTTTCCAACGTGGTAACGATGTGGCCGATGCGTTGCTTCAGTATTTGGGCGAGCAGGGAGGTCCGGCCGAGTTCCGGACGGCCTGGCTGGCGCGAGCGTCCTAGCGCGGGCGTCCGAACGGCTGTCGATTCCGGGCATCCCCGTTCGACTAGGGATGAACCCTTACCTGGAGTCGATCATGAAGTACCTGTTGCTGATCTATACCAACGAGCAGGACGATGCGAACATGTCCGAGGCGGAGCGTGGGACGGTGTTCGCCGACTATGGCGCGCTGACCGAAAGTATCACGCGCAGCGGCCATTACATCGGTGGCGACCCGCTGACCCCGGTGAACACGGCGACCACAGTACGCGTGCGCAAAGGCAAGACGCAAACGACGCACGGCCCCTTCGCCGAAACGCGTGAGCAGCTTGGCGGTTACTATAAGATCGAAGCCAAGGATCTCGACGAAGCCGTCGCGATCGCGGCGCGGATCCCCGGCGCCAAGTATGGATCGATCGAGGTTCGGCCGGTGATGGAAATCCCGATGTGAAGAAGCCGTGAGCATCAATGTTCAGGATGTCGTCGAGCGCGCGTACCGGGAAGAATCCGGTCGCGTGCTCGCGACGCTGATTCGCTTGTTGGGCGATTTCGACCTGGCGGAAGAAGCCGTGGCCGAAGCCTTCTCGACCGCGCTCGAGCAGTGGCCGATCCTCGGCGTTCCCTCGAATCCCCGCGCGTGGCTCGTGTCGACCGGGCGATTCAAGGCGATCGACACGATCCGCCGGCGGTCGCGCTTTGTCGACATCGATCCCATGCTCGCGATGCATCAGGATCCGGAGATCGACGAGGCCGTCGTCGCGGATGACCAGTTGCGCCTGATCTTCACGTGCTGCCACCCGGCCCTGGCGCCCGAAGCCCAGGTGGCCCTCACGCTCCGGATGGTCGGTGGCCTCGAGACGGAGAACATCGCGCATGCGTTCCTGGTGCCGCTGCCGACGATGGCGCAGCGCATCGTCCGCGCCAAGGCCAAGATCCGCGACGCGGGTATCCCGTTCTGCGTGCCGCCACGCGAGTCGTTGCCCGAGCGACTCGATGCGGTGCTCCGCGTCATCTACTTGATCTTCACGGAAGGCTACGCCGCGACGACGGGTGATGCGATCGTGCGGCATGCGCTCTGTGACGATGCCATCCGCCTCGCGCGGCTGCTCGTGGCGCTCATGCCCGACTCGACGGAGGCGAACGCGCTGCTCGCTCTCATGCTCCTCCACGATTCGCGCCGATCCACGCGCACGCGGGATGATGGCGAGCTCGTGCTGCTCGCCGATCAGAATCGCGGCCTCTGGGATCACGCGAAGATCGCCGAGGGCCTCTCGCGCGTCGACACGGCGTTGCGCGCCGGGCCCGCGGGACCCTATGCGCTCCAAGCCGCCATCGCCGCCGTGCATGCGCAGGCCAAGCGCCCGGAGGACACTGACTGGCGCGAGGTCGCCGGTCTCTACGCGCTGCTCCTGAAGCACGAGCCCACGCCGATCATCGAGCTTAATCTCGCGGTGGCGGTGGCGATGTCGTGTGGGCCGGAGGCGGGCCTGCAGATGATGGACAACCTCGCGTCACGCGGCGAGCTCGCCGACTTTCACCTGTTGCATGCCGCGCGCGGCGATCTGCTCAAGCGACTCGGTCGCCGCGAGGAGGCCGCCAGCGCCTACCGCACGGCTCTCTCGCTCGCGGCGGTGGAGGCGGAGCGCAAATTCTACGCGCGCCGCGTGGCCGAGCTCTCAGACCGCGAACTGACTGGCGCTGGCATCGAGGGTATCGGCGATCCCCGCGAGCTGTTGGGCCGACCCGGCGATGTCGTTGGTCGCGGTGGTCATCCGACGGACCGCTGACGCGGCTTCGCGCGCCGCGTTGGCCGCGGCGTCCGCGCTGGTGCATTCCTGCGTCACGGTCGCGAGCACCGAGCGGGTGGCGGCGGCAATGTCGACCATCGCCTGACCGATCGCCCCAGCGTCCGAGCGAGTCGAGCGAACCCCGGTCACAATGTCCGTCAGCGCCGTGGCCGCCGAGGCTGCCCGCTCGGCGCTCCGCTCGACCTCGGATCGTCCGATCTGCATCGCGTCGAGCACGTGCCGCATTTCCTGCTGCACCGTGGCGACCGCGACGCGAATCTCGTCGACCGAGTCGGTGGCCCGCGTCGCCAACTGGCGCACCTCGCCCGCGATGACGGAGAATCCGCTGCCGTGCTCGCCGGCGCGCGCCGCCTCGATCGCGGCGTTGAGCGCCAACAGGTTGGTCTGCGCCGCGATGCCGGTCGTCGTCGCCAGCACCGCGTCGATCCCGTGCAGCGAGGTCGCCAGCTGCTCGATCCGGGTTGCCGACGCGAGCACGGCATCGCGCACGCTGCCCATCGCACTAATGGTCTCGGCGACGACACCGGCGCCGCGTTCCGCGGTATCCGTCGCGAGCGTCGCGGCACTCGTCAGCGTCTTGGCATTCTCCAGGACGGCGTCGGCCCGGCCGATCATGGCTTCGAGCGCCGCCGACATCGCCCGCGCATCCTCGGCTTGCGCACCGGCCTGCGCCGCGACGTCGTCGACCGATCGGCTCATGCTTCCGGCGTCGCCCCGCAGCGCGTCGGTCGCGTGCGTGAGCCGCACCGCGAGGGACGCCACTTCGGTCGCGCGCCCCTTGACCGCGCGTACCGTCGAGGCCATGTGCTCGGCGCTGCGATTGATCGCCAGAACAGCGGCGGACGCCACGCCATCAGCCCCGGTAGCGCGGGCGGTCATGTCGCCGCCGGCCAATCGTTCGGTTACCGTTAGAAACTCCTCTGACTGCTGCGTTTCGGCCGCCAGGTGCCGCGCCATCGAAATCAGCACCGCCCCCTCGAAGACGACGAACGCGGCGTGGACGGCCACAATGTTCCAGCCGCAGTGATCGGCGAAGACAAAGGCCGGCACACCGTGCGTCTGGAGGACGTTGAACGCCGCGTGGTGGGCTGCGACCTCCGCTACCGCCAGCGGGACCACACGCCAGTCCCGATAGAGGAGTAAGAACGCCAGCGAGCAGAAGAAATGAAAATGCATCTCGATCATGCCGTGCGTTTCGTGCACCAACAACGCCCCATAGATCATGAATGCGGTGGCGATCCACAGGCGCGCGGCGAGTCGTCCCGTCCACATGTACGCGGTCATGAGGGTCACGAGCGACGTACCGCACCCGAACACGAGCGCGGCGATCCAGTCGCCGTGCAACGCGGCCAGCGTCAGCGCCACCGGCGCGTGCGCGACCAGCAACCACGCGAGCGCCCGGTCGGTGCGCGCGCGCACCGCGTCCAGGAGCGAGCCTCTCTGCTCCGGCGAAGCGGTGGGCGTTCCGGACTCGGCGAAGCGCGCGAAACTGGCGTCCAGGGCGATGGTCATTGGCGTAAATGAGACTGGTCACATGTAACAGGGTCACGGATTAACGCGGTCTCACGGAGGCCGTTATCGTTCGGAGTGCTGATCGACGTCGCCTTGCCGCTGCCGCTGTTCCGTCAGTTCACGTACGAAGTGGACACGCCGCTACCAGCCGGCGCACGCGTCGTTGTGCCGCTTCGCGGCTCGCGACTCATAGGCATTTGTCTCGGCGCGCACCAGGGCGCCGTGTCGTTCGCTCCGCGCAAGGTCCTCGACATCCCGGACGCCGAGCCGGCGCTCGCACCGCAAATGCTGTCCCTGTGCCAGTGGATCGCCGAGTACTACGTCGTCCCACTCGGTCTCGTCGTCCGCAGTGCGTTGCCCGCCGCGTTGCTCGGCGCGGACACGCCGCGGCCGGCGCCCAAGATCCAGCGCATGGCGCGCATCGCGCGCGACTTGCCGTCGCTGATCGAGCGCGACGCCGTCTTCGCGCGCGCCAAGCGTCAGCGCGAAGTCTTCGAGTCGATCGAGACGCTCGGCAACCGCGCGCCTGTGACGCATTTGGTGAAGCAGCTTGGCGTCTCGCCATCCGTCTTGCGCGCGCTCGCCAAGCGCGGGCTGATCGAGATCGACGAAGACGTCGTGGAGCGCGACCCGTTCGCGGCCCGTCCGGTGGATGCCGCTCGCCACGCGCCGACTGCCGCGCAGGCCGCGGCTGTCGCCGCATTGAGTGCTGGTAAGCCCGGCGAAGTATTTCTGCTGCACGGCGTGACCGGCAGCGGAAAGACGCTCGTCTATGTCGAATTTCTGCGGCACGTGATCGAGACGCGAGGGCAGACCGCCATCGTCCTCGTGCCTGAGATTGCGCTGACGCCGCAGACGGTCGACCGATTTCGTGCGGCGTTCGGCGATCGCGTCGCGGTGTTGCATAGTGCGCTCAGCGACGGCGAGCGGTCGGACGCTTGGCATGCGCTCAAATCAGGGCGCAAGCGCATCGCGGTCGGTGCGCGTTCCGCCGTGTTCGCGCCGCTCAATAACCTGGGCGCGATCATCGTCGATGAGGAGCACGAGGGGACATACAAGCAGGGCGAGTCGCCTCGCTATCACGCACGTGAAGTGGCGATTGTGCGCGCCCGGCTGGAGGGCGCTGTTACGGTACTTGGCAGCGCTACCCCCAGTCTCGAGAGTTGGTCTAACGCTTCGACTGGGAAATACCATCTCCTGTCGCTGCCTGACCGCGTCGGCGGTGGGCGTCTGCCATCGGTCGCAGTGCTCGACTTGCGTCGTCCGCCTGACACCCCTGCTCCGTCACCACTGCTTCCACCACTAGAGAAGGCGTTGAGTGAGACTCTGGAACGTGGCGAGCAATCGATTCTCTTGCTCAATCGTCGTGGTTACGCGGCGTTTGTGCAATGTGGCGCGTGTGGCGACGTTGCGGTGTGTCCAAATTGCTCGATCTCGCTCACGGATCATAGAACGCCGCCGAGATTAGTCTGTCATTATTGCCTTCACGAAGAACCACCACGAGAGACGTGTCTCCGTTGTGGTGGGAAAACGCTGAGACGAAGGGGCCTCGGCACGCAGCAGGTGGAGCGACTGCTCGCCGAGCGATTTCCCAGCGCTCGAATCGCTCGCATGGACGTCGACACGACAACGGGCAAATGGGCGCACGCCGAGATTCTGGATCGGGTGGGTCGTGGTGAGGTCGACATGCTCCTCGGCACGCAAATGATCGCGAAGGGTCTCGACTTCCCGAACGTCACGCTGGTAGGCGTGATAGATGCGGACGTAGGGATCAACCTGCCGGACTTCCGCGCATCCGAGCGATGCTTCCAGCTGCTGAGCCAAGTCGCGGGGCGCGCTGGACGGGCGCAGAAGCCGGGACGCGTGCTGATCCAGACGCGCCTCCCCACGCACCATGCCGTGCGATATGCCGTCGCACACGACTACGCATCGTTCGTTCGTGAGGAGCTCTGCGGCCGGCAGGCGCCGCCGTATCCCCCGACGATCCGTCTCGCGAACATCGTGTTCAGCGGCACGGACGAACAGTCGACCTCGCGGTTCGCCGAGGAAAGCACCGCGTGGCTCGCGCGTCTGCCGGCCGAAGTGTCGATCGTGGGGCCTGCCCCGTGTCCGGTCGAGCGAATCAAGGGCCGTTGGCGTTGGCACGTCGTGCTCAAGGCCGAGCAACCGGCGGAGCTCTCGCGAGTGGGCCGGTACTTCATGCGTCGCATCAAGCCGCCGGCCGCGGGGCAACTTCGCGTGACGTTCGATCGTGACCCCGTGGCGCTCCTGTGACCCGGCGCCGATCTTTCCGGGGTGACGTTTACGCACCCTGATTTCACCGCCGCCCGGTTCGCGGCGGCCCCCGACGCGACGTTCGTTCCGGCGCCCGCGGACGGCGTGCTGCCGGACGGGTTCTTCTCGACGACCAATCTCCCGACCTACGTCCGCATCGGCGGCGCCTGGCGTATGCCGCGCGAGCCGCGCATGGACGCGGTGCTGCTGCTCGACGCGAACGGCGAGCTCTGGATACGCGAAGGGCGGCGCGTCAAACGCGGTGAACGCGTCGCGGTCGGCCGGGCCGAGGATGGCAGCGAAGGGATCTATGTGCATGCGTCGGCTTTCCTCGGTTCGGAGGATGGGGCCGGCGAGTTCAAGTTCATGACGAGTGAGGTCTCCCGCGAAAAGCCGATCGACTACGCGGAGATGGCTCGCTTGCTGATCTCGGAGCGCGAGCGCGGTGGCTATCCGGTGTGGGTCACGGGTCCGGCCCTCGTCCACTCGCGTGCGCGAGCCGACATGACGTGGTTTATCGCGAACGGGTTTGTCGGCGCGCTGTTGGCCGGCAATGCGGTCGCGGTGCACGATATCGAGGCGTCGATCTTTGGGACGACCCTCGGCATGAGCGGGTCGGGTGAGGCCACCTCGGGTGGTCACGGGTTGCACATGCGGGCGATCAATCAGGTTCGCTCGGCGGGTTCCATCGCGGCGGCGGTCCAGCGGGGGATCATCAAGGACGGCATCATGCACGCGTGCGTTGTGCACCACGTGCCGTTCGTGCTCACCGGTTCGATTCGAGATGACGGCCCGCTCCCTGATGTGGTGACCGATGCCATTGCCGGTCAAGATGCGATGCGGCGGCATACGACGAAAGCGACCATGGCCATTTTGATCGCTACGGCGCTGCATGCGATCGCGACCGGCAATATGTTGCCCGCGTTCGTGACCGAGTCCGACGGGAGTCTGAGGGAGCTCGCGACGATTTGTGTGGATTCGTCGGAGTTCGTGGTCAGCAAGCTCAAAGATCGAGGTACGCATCAGGCGTTCGGCGTCGTGACGAACGCCCAGGATTTCATGCACATCCTGCGGCTCTACGTCGAACGCGAGCTGTCGACGATGCCGCCCCTGCGTCTCGCCAAAGCCTCGGCATGACGGACGGCGAACGTCGATTCCTGCGTGAGCTCGCCGATCGCGTGCCGCCGGCGGATGTCGTCGACGCCTATCTCTTTCCCGCCTTCCGCCATGGTCTCGTCGAAACCGGCGTGGCCGTGCTGGCGACGACGCTCGATGACGCCGGTGAGCGATACGCGGTGCTCACGGCTCGGTATCGCTCGGCGGTGAAGGGGATGGATCGTGGCGCGTGGGACTTCGACGTGCGCCGGGAAGCGGACGCGCCGCTCGATGCCCTGGCCGAGGTGGTGCACGGGGTGACGCGTCGGGCCGCCGACTACGGGACGCCGATTCACCTCACCGGAGATGCGTACCGCGACATGATTGCCGCGTGAATGTCGCGGGCGTTGTCGATCGTGGTACTGTCGTCGATTCCTAACGTCGCCGGGGTTATCAAGAACGGGAAGACCTGATCGCCGCCGATCGATCCATGGGCGCCGACCTGGTCATCGAACGACACGATGTCGTAGCCATCGTACGCGCCGAACAACACCAGATCGCCGCCATTCGGCTGACGCACCAAGGACTCGATCGCCCGCAGCGCCAGCGCATCCGGCCCGTAGGCCGCCAGCGGATCGTCGCCCGACAGCACCCCATTAAATAAATAGGCTTGCCCATCGCGCGACGCTAAGTGAACTCCGTCACCTTTTCGTGTCGCGATGAGCCCGATGCCGGGGTGTGCCAACAACGCCGCATACAGTCCGGCTCGACGGGGATCACGCTGGATGTCGACATAGTCCAGTGTCTGCTCGTCGTCGGCAAAGTAGAGCTGGGCCAAACACGAACTGTATGTCACGACGACGTCATGGCGTGCGTTGATCTTGTACTTCTCGGGCACGAGCAACTCGCGCAACCCATAGTGGCGTCGCAGCCAGTCGCCGAGGATCCGAGGCCCGACATCGGCGTACTCGCTGTCCTCGGCAAAACTGGCAATGGAGTTCGAGAGGAGCCGGCCGACCGTTGTCCCCAATGTCTCGCCAAATCTCACTCGGTAACTCACGGATGGCGTCATGCCGTGATCCGACAAGATGATCAGGTCGTAGCCACGATTCGCGGCCGCCCGCATCATCCGCACGATCTCGGCGATGCGCGCATCGGTACGTTTGAGATCCGACAACGCGGGCCGACTCGTCGGTCCGAAATGGTGCGCCAGTTCATCGTATTGCATGAACGTGGAGTAGATGATCGGCACGCCGAGGTACAGATCGAGCATGATGGCGATCGTCTGTAGCTCGCGGACGATGACGTTGCTCAAGATCCGCACAAAGGGGAAGACGCCCTCCGTGAACGTTGCTCGTCCCGCCAACTCACCGGTCGTTCGCTCCCACTCTTCTCTCAGCCACTCGACCGCGGCTTGCAACACCATTCGAGCCACGCGGATGGGGTGCAGCGCCATGAGGAGCAGCATGCGAGTGCCGCCGAGCCGACGAAACGCCGATGTACGCTCGCGGGTTGCGACGGTAAAGGCGATGGTCGACGCATCCCCGTCCAAAAGATTTACGTAGCTGGATCCGCCGGCCAACGCACCAGGGACGTGAATGCGATCGCGAATGTACTGGACCCCTTCGGGCGCGTTACACGTGATGACACGCCGTTCCTGCTTGTCGTAGAACCGAAACGCGGGAATCCCGTCGTTCTCGCCATGAAAGATTCCAGCCTGGCAATACGGCGTGGCGGCCGGCAATCCGCAGAACCACCGCCGCAGCCGAAAGTCGTCCTCGGTCAGGAGCCGCTGAATCGTCGGACAGTATCCGAGGCGCAACGCGCGCCGCAGATCGGCGTAGGCGAGCGCATCGATCTGCAGCATCAAGAGCCCGCGCCGTCCGTCGCGCGGCCGTCGCTCCCGGCGAAAGAGGCCGTACTTGAGCGCGTAGTACAGCCGTGTGAGCGGCCCAGCCCTGGGCCGGCGCCGGCGTTCGACGAACTCCGTCACCGGGCTCAGTGACTCGAGCCCGTGAGCGCCGCGGTCAGCGCCAACAGCGCCTTCGCGGCCACCGGTTTGACCAACACCTCCCGGCAACCGGCGGCGCGGCATCGGTCGGCGACGGACCGTTCGTCCCACCCGGTCAGTGCCACGGTGATGCGTGGCGGGACCGTGGCTCGCGCCAGCACCTCGAGTCCCTCGCCGTCTGGCAGTGTCAGATCCAGCAACATGAGGTCCACGGGCTCCTCGTCGCAGGCGGCGATCGCCGCGGCCACCGTCCGGGCGACGCGCACCTCATATCCGCTGGCCTCGAGGAGCATGCGCATGGCGTCGCCAGCGTCAAAATGGTCCTCGACCACAAGTACCCGCGCCACGCGGTCAGGCGGCTCCTTCGAGGGATTCGACCAGCTGCTGCCGGCGAAGCAGGGCCCAGTATCGCCCGCCCAGGGCGAGCAGCTCTTCGTGGCGGCCTTGCTCGACGATGCGACCCTCGTCGAGCACGACGATCCAGCTCGCGTCGCGGATCGCGCTGATCCGGTGCGACGCGATGACGGCCGTGCGGGCCGAGAGCGCGTCGCGCAGCGCGTGGAGAATGGCGGCTTCCGTGTGCGTGTCGACCGCCGAGAGGGCATCGTCGAGTAGGACGATCGACGGGCGCCGAGCGAGCGCGCGGGCTAACGCCGCGCGCTGTTTTTGACCACCCGAGAGATTGATCCCGCGTTCCCCGAGCATCGTCTCATACCCGCCCGGGAAACTGGTGATCGTTTCGTCCAGCTGCGCGATCCGTGCGGCCCAGCGACCCGCATCTTCATCCGGTGGTTCTTCTGCCGCGCGTTCGTCCACCAGCTCTGCGTCGCCTCCGTACACCAGGTTCGCGGCGATCGTGTCGCTGAAAAGCAGGCTCTCCTGGGGGACCATGCCGATGGTGCGACGCAGCTCGTCGAGTGGGATCTCGCGGATCGGGATGCCGTCGATCAGGATCTCACCTTGTTGTGGATCGTAGATTCTCGGAATCAAGTCGATCAGAGCGCTCTTTCCACTCGCGGTCGCACCAACGATACCCAGTGTCGCACCCGCCGGGACAACAAAGCTGAGATCGTTCAGAACAAAACGAGACGGGTTGCTGGGATATGCGAAACTGACGTGCCGAAACTCGAGGGACCGCCCGCCCCGAGTCGGGGGCAGCAGGCGAGGCTCGGCGGGAGTCGTGATGCTGGGACGAGCCTCAAAGATTTCCATGAGCCGCGTCATGGACGCCGCCCCACGCTCGAAGAGGTTGATGACCCATCCCAGGGCGATCAACGGCCAAGTGAGTTGGGACAGATACATTCCGAACGCGACAAACTTGCCAACGCTAATCTGGCCTTGCATGGTAAGGCTGCCACCAAGCCCCAATACGACGACCCAAGCCAGACCGGCGAGCAGCCCAAACGCGGGATTCATTGCGCCATTGAGGCGCACGAGATGCATATTCCGTCGTAAGTACTCGTCATTGAGCACGCCAAACCGGCCGAGCTCGGCCGCTTCTTGGCGGTACGCACGAATGATTCTGGTGCCCGAGAAATTCTCCTGCGCGTGCGTCGTCATTGTACTGAAATGATCTTGGACCGCTTCGAACCGCTCATGGATGATTCGCCCGAAGCGCACCATGAGGACGGGCAGCAACGTCATGGGAACCAGCGCAATGCCGGTGAGCAACGGGCTATAGCCCAGCATGAAGCCCAGCGCGAACAGACCACCGGCGATCGTGGCGACGAGGTACATAATGGCGGGTCCCGCCGCCATCCGGACCGCGCTCAAGTCGTTCGTGAGCCGCGCCATGATGTCGCCGGTCCGGGTGTACCCGAAGTACGCGGCGTCGAGGGTTTCGAGGTGCTGAAACAGGTCGTTCCGCAGGTCGTACTCGACTCGGCGGCTGACGCCGTTCAGCTTCTCGCGCATTTCGTAGCGCAGCCAGCCCCCGAACAGGGCGACGCCGACCATGATACCGGCGATGGCCCAGACGGCCTCGCGGCCGGCACCGCGACGCATGTCGTCGATCCCGAGCTCGATAAGTTTCGGAATGACGCTCGTCACGGCCGACGACGCGACCGCGAACAGAAGTCCGAAGAAGACCTGCGACCGATATCGCCGCAGGTATGGCAGGAGAGGCCTGAGAGCCTTCATACTAACGTCGGCTCAATGAGACGGAGATCACCGATGAACACGAAGTATAATATCCTGGCCGGGCTCGCCTTGAGCCTGACGCTCGCCGCGTGCGGCAAGTCCGACAAGTCCGCGGCCGCCGACAAAATGTCACCCGACACGTCGCTCGCGAGCGACTTGGCCGCGGCGGGCGCTCCGCAGACGCAGCCGGCATTGGCCGACACCGGTTCCGCCGCCAAGGCGCCGCCACCCGCCGCAACGCCCGCGCCCGCGCCGGCCCCTGCTCCCGCGGCCGACACGACGACGAAAGTCGCCAAAGCGCCCGAGCATCACAAGAAATCCAAATCGACGACTGGTGGTGGCACTGGCACGGGCACGCCCTCCCAACCCTCGGGGCCGACAACGACGGCGAGCGGCAACACCGAGACGCACAATGGCACGGGTGGCGGCAACGTGGGCATGATCGCGGCCGGAACGAACATCGCGCTGACCACCGATCAGCGACTGTGCACGGACAGCAACAAAGTCGGCGACACGTTCACCGCGACCGTCGCCAATCCCGTCGTCGGCTCGAACGGCGCCGTCATTCCCGCCGGCTCCACGGTCTCCGGCCACGTGACCGCGCTTGGCGCGAGTAAGGCCGTGGGTCAGACCGTCACGTTCTCGCTCGCGTTCGATAATCTGACCGTGAACGGGAACGGATATCCGATCGATGCTTCCATGGCCGGCACACCGGCGCTGGCGCAGCATCGGACGACGCACGCGACGACGGACGCCGCGAAGGTCGGCGGCGGGGCGGTCGCGGGTGCGATCATCGGCGGCTTGATCGGGCACAACGTGAAGGGCGCGGTCATCGGCGGCGCGGCGGGTGCGGCCGCGGGCGGCGGTGTCGCGGTGGCCACGGGTCGCTTCGATGCGTGCTTGCCGGCGGGCGGCAAGCTGAACATCCAGCTGAACAGCGACCGGCAAATTAAGTCTTAGTAGCCGACCGCTCCTCCAGTCGCGCGCGGGTCCACGGCGCCCACCCAGCCGTCGGGCCCGCGCATGACCGCGGTGCACGTCCCGCTCGCACCGCCTTGCGCGACCGGCATTCCCATCGCGCGCACCGAATCGAGCATCGATGGCGCGAAGCCTCCATTGTCGACGCGCAGCGTATCCGGCAGTGCCTGATGATGCACGCGTGGCGCACGAATAGCGTCAGCCAGTGACATGTGATAATCGATAGCATTCACGATCACTTGCATCGTGCTCGAGATAATGCGCGGACCACCGCGAGCGCCGACCACCAGAAACAGTTTTCCCGTGGGATCGGTGACAATGGTCGGTGACATCGCGCTCAGCATGCGCTTGCCGGGGGCGATGGCATTCTGCTCGCCTTGGACAAGTCCAAACATGTTCGGCTGGCGGGGCTGCGCCGCGAAATCATCCATCTCATCGTTCAAAAAGAACCCAGCATCCCTGACGTACACTCCCGACCCATACAGCGCGTTTAAAGTCGTGGTAGTCGCAACAGCATTGCCGTTGGCGTCGACCACGGAGTAATGCGTGGTCTCATGCGCGCGTGCGTAGGATTTACTCGTGAGTTGATCCACGGGATTCTGCACAAACTCTGGATCACCGAGTTTGTTGTTGCGGTCCGTGAACGCTTTCTTGAACGCGTTGCCGAGCACCCGCGCATACGCTGCCGAGCCGTATGGTGGGAGCGAGGTATGAGTTTCGAGCACATTTAGCGTCTCGATCATCGTCACCCCGCCGGACGATGAGGGAGGCATAGTCAACAGAGAGTACCCGCGATACGTCCCATGGATGGGATCGCGCCACCGTGGACGATAGGATGCCAAATCCTGCTCGGTGATGAGCCCATGCCCACGCTGCATCTCATCGACGATCTGCTTCGCGATGGTGCCCTGATAAAACGCATCGGGCCCCTGATCCGCGATGAGATTGAGCGTTCGAGCCAACTCGGGCTGAACCAAGGTGGATCCAACCGCGGGTGGTGAGCCGCCAGGGAGAAAACGGTCGGCTCCGGCGAATCGGCTCAGGCGCTTCGACTCGGACGCGATCGATCGCGCCAGCGCACTGTCGACGGGGAAGCCGACGGTCGCCAGGCGAATGGCCGGCTCCATCACGCGACGGAGCGGCATGGTCCCGTACGTCTTGAGCGCCTCGGCCATCCCCGCGACCGCGCCAGGGACGCCGGATGCCCGGTAGCCGGTCACGCTCTCGTCAGTCAGCTTCCCGTCCGCCCCGATGTACATATTCCGCGTCGCCGCGAGCGGCGCGATCTCGCGGTAGTCGAGGGCGGCCGTGCGTCCATCGGCCATGCGGATGACCATGTAGCCGCCACCGCCGATATTCCCAGCCTCGGGCAGCGTGACCGCGAGCGCGAATCCGGTAGCGACCGCGGCATCGACCGCATTGCCGCCGGCCTCGAGGATCTCGACGCCGGCGGCGCTGGCGAGCGCGCTGTTGCTGGCGATCATCGCATGCGCCGCGGAGGCCAGCGCGGGTGTCGTCTGGTACCGCCACGTTGCCGGGATGCGGCTCGCCGGTGACGCGGCCTGCTCGCGTCCCACACCGTGAGCGCATGAGGCCGCCGCGAGCGCAATTGTGATATAAATCACGGGGCGGCGGCCTTGCGAAAGCGTTTTCTTGGGCATCACACTTTTGCAAACCTAGCAGGGCAAAAAACGCCCTGCTAGGACGACGATCGACCAAAGCTCATGAACGAATAGCGGCCACGTTTTGCCCGCATCTAACGAAGTCGTTGAACCTACCTCAGCCCCGTTTGCCCGCCAACGCCGCCGACACGAGCCTGACCGAGCGCCGTAATCCGCGCACGACGAACATCGATCTCGCCGACCCCTTGGCGCTGGTCGATATCATCGCCGCCGAAGACGCCACGGTGCCGGCAGCGGTCGCGACCCAGCGCGAGGGCCTGGCGCGCGCGATCGAGCTGGCCGTGGCCGCGTTTCACTCCGGCGGCCGTCTCCTCTACGTGGGTGCGGGGACCTCTGGGCGACTCGGTGTGCTCGACGCCAGCGAAATGCCGCCGACGTTCGGGACCGATCCCGCGATGGTGCAGGGATACATCGCGGGGGGGCCCGCGGCGCTGACCCGTGCCCAAGAGGGCGCCGAGGATCGCCCTGACGGCGGGGCCGCGGATCTCGCCGCCGCGCACGTCGGGCCGGCCGATTTCGTCGTCGGGATCGCCGCGTCCGGGACCACCCCGTATGTCCGCGGCGCGCTCGCCTACGCCCACGATGTGGGGGCGCGCACCGCCATCGTCGCCTGCACGCCGATCCCGGCGGATCTCGTCGTCGACGTTGCCATCCTGCCGATCGTGGGTCCGGAGGTCGTCACGGGCTCGACGCGTATGAAGGCGGGAACCGCCACGAAGCTCGTGCTCAACACGATCACGACTGGCGCGATGATCCGCATGGGCAAGACCTACGGCAACCTGATGGTCGACCTGCGCGCCACGAACGCGAAGCTCACGGCCCGCAGCGAACGCATCGTCGCCGAGGTCTGCGGCATCTCCCGCGAGGCCGCGCGCGCCGCGCTCGGCGCCGCCGGCGGTGGCGTGAAGCTCGCGATCGTCATGCAACAGTGCGGCGTGAGTCGCGAGGAAGCGGAGCGCCGGCTCGTTGAAGCGGGCGGCGCGCTTCGGACCATCATCGGCGCGCCGCCGTGAGCGAGCTTTACGTCGGGCTCATGTCCGGGACGTCGCTCGATGGCATCACGGCGGCCGTGGCCAGCTTCACGGAGAATCGTGCGGATCTCGTGTGCTCAATCACGCGGTCCTATTCCGCCGAGCAGCGGAAGCGTATCGAGCACATGATCGCCGGTCCATCGGTAGCCGCGGAGTGGGCCCAGCTTGACGTCGATCTGGGCGCATGGCTCGCTGAAGCGGCGTTGAGCGTGATTGCGAAGAGTGGCGTTCCCAAGGGGGAAATCCGAGCGATCGGGTCACATGGTCAGACGGTGTGGCATGAGCCAGGTCGAGCCACATGGCAAATGGGCCAGGCTGCCGTGATCGCCGAGTGCACCGGCATCGATGTGATCAGCGATTTCCGCGTGCGTGATGTCGCCGCGGGAGGGCAGGGTGCACCGCTCGTCACGCTCGCCGACGCTCTTTTGTTTCGCGCGCCACAGGGCGTGCGCGCGTTGCAGAATCTGGGGGGCATCGGCAACGTCACGGTGGCCGCGGACGTGGTTCGCGCGTTCGATACCGGTCCAGGTGTCGTCATCATCGACGGCGTGGTCCGCCGTCTGACCGGTCTGCCATACGATACCGACGGTCGTCTCGCGCGTTCAGGACGTCCGCTCGACTCGGTGGTTCGGCGCGCGCTCGCGCATCCGTACTTTGCGATGACACCGCCCAAGTCGACCGGCCGCGAATTGTTCACCGCCGACTATATATCATCGTTTATCGATCAGTGCCGCGGCGCTTCGACGGCCGACATCGTCGCGACCGCGGTCTCATTTACGGCCGCGAGTATCGCCGACGCGTACTCCAGATTCATCCCGGAGTCCCTCGTGGACGTCGTTGCATCTGGCGGCGGGGCCAACAATCCGGCGCTCATGGATGCCATCACGGGCGCGCTCGCCCCACGGGTAGTAAGAAGATTTGAAGATATTTTCTTCGATGGCGAAGCCAAAGAAGCCGTGGCATTCGCGTTCCTAGCGTATCGTCATTTGCATGCCCTGCCGGGCAACGTGCCATCGGCCACGGGAGCGGCCGGTCCCCGTATTCTTGGGAAACGAACGCCGGCATGATCGCCTACGCGCAGTTGCTGATCCCCACGATCTGGTGGGATGAGAAAACCGGATTCGCCGGCGCCAAGCCGCGAACCGACGCGGCGCTCGAGCTTGGCGTCGGCGGTTTCATACTGCGCGGTGGCGAGCGCGACGCCGTACGAGCGCTGACGAAAGATTTGCGGCAGCGCTCGCGCATCCCGCTGCTGATCGCGGCCGATATGGAGCGCGGCGCGGGCGAGCAGTTCGTCGGCGCCACCGGCCTGCCGCCGCTGGCCGCGATCGCGTCGCTCGGCGACCTGGATGCGATCCGGCGCGCGGCGCGCCTCACGGCGCGCGAGGCGCGGACGATGGGCGTGAACTGGGATTTCGCGCCGGTGTGTGACCTGGACCTCGATGCGAACAATCCGATCATCGGCACGCGCGCCTTCGGCTCGGATCCCGCCCGCGCAAGCGAGTGCGCGGCGGAATGGATCGGCGCGTGCCAGTCGGAGGGCGTGCTCGCGTGCGCCAAGCACTTTCCCGGCCATGGGCGCACCGAGGCCGACTCGCATTGCGCGCTCCCGGTCGTTCGCGCATCGGTGGAAGAGCTCACCAACATCGACCTCGCCCCGTTTCGAGCCGCGATCGCCACCGGCGTCGCGTCACTCATGACCGCGCATGTCGCGTATCCATCGCTCGACTCGAGCGGCCACCCGGCGACGTTGTCGCGCGAGATTCTGAACTGGCTCCTGCGCCAGCGCCTCAAGTTCGACGGACTCGTCATCAGCGACGCCATGACGATGGCGGGCGTGCGCGAAGGCCGCGACGAATCGGCCGCCGTCGTCGAGGCGATTCGCGCCGGATGCGATCTCGTGCTCGATCCGGTCGATCTCCCCGGCGCGGTCGCCGCGCTCGAGAACGCGGCCAAGGATCGGCGGTTCGATGACGAGCGGTTGCATCAGTCGCTGCGCCGGCGACTCAAGTGGGCGCAGTGGGCGTCGCCGCCGAACGAATATCGGCGTCCGTCGCTCACCGATCTCGCGTGGGGCGATCAGCTCGCCGAGCGCGTGATTCA
>DASRDS010000083.1:0-14438 GCA_035652495.1 Gemmatimonadaceae bacterium | reverse complement strand
CGCGCCGATGCACGGCGCGATCGACACGCTCGCGTACGGCTTGATCTTCCGGTTCGGACTCCAGCCCCGCCGATTGATCCAGAGCCCGCAATGCGGGATCTCGGCCGCGTCAAAAACCGCTTCCAACCGCGCGGCGCCCTGCTCAATGCCGACCACGATCGGACCGGCCGGCATGGTCAAAAACAACTTGCACGCATAGGCCTTCGCGACATCGTCGGGCCACGACATGTCCGCGATCTTTTTTTCCAGTCGCGCGCGCGGCCACCGAAACTCATCGGACATGCCGATCACATCGCCATGACGCCCGTCCGAGCGTACCAACGCCCCGGCCGGCAGATCGAGCCAGGTATCCTGCGTCAGGGCGAGCAACGGATGCGACGACCAGATGAATGGGAACGGATCGGTGCTGACATTCTTCGCCGCATACCGCATGACGACCGTGCCGCCCGCGGTAACCTGCACCGCGCGCGTGAACTGAAACGGCAAGCGCTTGCCTTCCCAGACACAGGTCGCCGCCTGCCCGTCGGGTAAGGTCTCGACCGTGATATCAGGCCTGAGCGACCACAGCTCCCCATGATCCGGCAGCTGCACACCGCCGAACTTCTTGACGGTGGCCGGCAATGCACACGGCGCGACCGTCGGGAAGCACTCGTCGTACCCGCCCGAATCGACATACCCGCCGCCATTCTCGTCCGGCGCATCGAACGGAATCGCGGGATTGGCCCACATCCATTGGCGGCCGCCCATCTCGAGGAGGTCGATCTTGCCGCCCAAGGCCGGAACGATGCGGACGCGCGATGCGCCGCCTTGCAGCTCGGCGAACCCGAGCTTCACTTCGTTTCCTCGTTCACCTCGCGCGCCTCTTCGACCGTCACGCCTCGCGTGGCGAACACGCGCGCGACCGCCTCGCCGATCTTGTTGTTCGGCGTGCTCGCTCCCGCCGTGATCCCGACGCGCACGGAGCCACCGGGGAGCCACCCGGCTGTCTCGATCTCGTCGTGCGCGCCCGCCGGCCGATGCCGAATGATGCCGGTGTCCACGTCCAGGCAACTCGCATCCTCGACGTGATACGTCGTCACCGTCTTGGCGCATATCGCGGCCAGCGACAGGGTGTTGCTGGAGTTGTATCCACCCACCACCAGCATCACGTCGAGCGGCTCTTTGAGGAGCGCTTCGACCGCATCCTGGCGATCTTGCGTCGCGCTGCAAATCGTATCGAACGTCCGGAAATTGGCGGCCCGATAGTCGTCGCCATGCGCACGCGCCATGGCCCGACCGACTTCCTCGCCAATCGCCAACGATTCGCGAGCCAGCATGGTGGTCTGGTTCGCGACGCCAATGCGCGCCAGATCCCGATCGGGATCAAAGTGGGGCGAGGCCGAGCGAGCAAACCGCGTCAAAAACTCGTCCCGGTTCCCGCGACCCTCGATATAGTCGCAGACGATCCGCGCCTCACCCATGTCGCGCACGACCAAGTAGTGGCGGTCCTGGTATTTCTCGACCTGGGATGCCGTCGCGCGGGTCTCTTCGTGGTAATACTTGCCGTGAATGAGCGCGGTATAGCCATCACGCGCGTAAGTATCCACGCGCTTCCAGACGTTCAACACCGAGCCGCACGTCGTGTCGACGATGACGACCCCCTTCTCGCGCAACGTCTCGAAGTCGCGCATCGTCACACCGAACGCGGGCAGGATCACCACGTCCGATCCTTCGACGCCGCTGAAATCGAACCCCGCTTCGTTCGACGCGAGGAATTCGATGCCCATCTCCCGCATTTTCGCGTTCACATGCGGGTTATGAATGATTTCGCCGGCCAGAAAAATCCGACGATCGGGGAATTTCGTTCGCGTCTGATACGCGTACTCGACCGCCCGCTCGACACCGTAGCAGAATCCGAACTCGCGCGCGAGACGGACCGTGACGCCGCCCGCCGACAACTCGTACTCCCGCGCCCGCAAGAGATCGACGAGACGCCCGGAGTAATCCGCGGTCAGGGACTCCTGCACTTCGGACTTGAGCCCGAAGCCCTTGCGGTAATACGTCGAGGTCGTATCGGACGCGGGCATGCCGAAATCTACTGTGTGAGATGCGTGCCCGAGACCTGATCCGCGGGACTGATCACCAGAACGTTCGTGCCGCCACCAAGGAGCCAATTGACCGCGATCTTGGTGCACGGGTTCGTTGGCACCGTGAGGTGCTGTAGCGCCGTGCGCTGACACAGGCCCCGATTGGTGATCAGCTGCAGCTGCACGATTTCCGTGGTGTCGCTAAACGCCTTCCCGGTCGAATCCAGGTAGAATGTGATGGATGTCTTGGCCGTATCGGCGGTTCCGCTCTTGTTGGGAACGAAGCGCACCCGCAAATCGAGGAACTGAGTGGGCCGCGTGGCCGGACCCCAGGCCGCCATCCGATAGGTGGAGTCGGCGACCTGTTTGCCGCCCTCGCTATCCGGAAACGCATCGATCTCGGTCGCGGTCTCGAACACCGCGGGGGCGCCGTTGATGTGCATTTGACCGGCGGTCGGGGTCACTCCGAGCGCGACGATACTGGCGATGTCCTCGTACCAATTGAGACGAGGATCTCCAGGCGAGACCTGGCCCGCCAGCGTATCGAAATGCATCGACAGCTGCGCCGGCGTCAGCGGCGTCGGGTTGGCCCCCGTCGGTTCGTCGCTGCTGCATGCCATCACCGCGATCGCCACGGCCACGAGCGTCGCCGGCATCAGGCGCCGTATCATCGCTCGGCGACTTGAGTTCCGCTGGGCGGCGCGTCATGGCCCGCTCCCAGGTCCAACCGAACACTCTGTACCGATTGCGATGCCATGTCGACCCGACTTCCCCCATTGAGGCGAACGTTGAACGACCACGTGAGCGTTTGATGCACACACCGCGCGGACGGACCGAACGGGTCGGCGTGGAGCGCGGTGTACGCGCACCCGCCGCCGAGCGCCGATCGCGTGACACTGACCGCGCCGGAATCGGACTCCTTGAGATCACTGGCGCCGCTCGTGTACGTGACCGAGCCGGTGGCCGGTCCGCGCATCGCGACGACGCCGAGGACGAACGCGGATGGATCCCACCCGTCCCAGGCAATGACGACGAACTCCGAGTCACCTTTGGCCGAGCCGACCACGCCCTCGTACGACAGCGCCTCGAACCGCCGGGGCGCGCCATCGGCCGTGATCACGACGGGCGTCGGCCTTACCCCGCGCGAGAGACCGACCGCGATCTCCCTCAGGTAGCCGGCGCGCACGGCATCGCCGTCCGCGACGGCGCGCTCCGCCAGATTGTCAAAGTGGAGCGCCATCGCCCCGGTCTTTGGGCCCGTCGCCGAGCTCGTGCCGCACGCGGCAAGCCAGAGAACCAGGGTCAGAGCACCGGCGGTGCCTTCGAGACGACGCATGGAAGGTCGAATTTAGCCTCAGAGCACCGTTACTGCTCGACCACGACGCCGGGGGAGTAAGAGGCGGTTGACAGTCCCAATCTCGTGGACGGACTGAACCGCACACCAAACGTCCACCCGAACAGCTCGCGATCGCACACGTGGTCGCTCGCGTCGTTCACGATCGAGCTCACCGTCGTGAACTGGCACGCCGTACCAAAGATGCCGAAGCTGCCCGAGATCGCCCCCGAATCCGCGACGACAACGGTGTTGCCCACGATAAATCCCGCGGACGTGAGCGAATCCGTCGAATCAGACGTCGCGATGCGACTCGTGAGGCCAAGTGTCGCGAGCTCGCTCCCGACCTGCGGCACGATCCTCGGGTCACCGTTGCGGAGCACAACGATCGTGTCCGCGTTGTCGCCCCGCCATCCCAGAAAGACGATGAGCGAATCGGTGAGACTGTCCTGCGCTGATGCGCTCGCGGCCAGGGTCGCGGCGCCCCACGTGGCCGTGTTGTAGGTCGCCGTATCGTGCGCGCCGGCTCCGATGGACAGAATGAGCCGCCCGGGAATCCCGCCGTCGGCGACTGTCCGGAGGATCAGATTGAGTGCCGCCACCCGATTCGGCTGGGTCGCGGCGCTGGCCTGGGCCGACAGGGAGTCGAAGTGCAGGGCCAGCGTCGTTTCCGGACCGGCCGGGGTCGGTGCCTTGTCGAGGCAAGCCGCCATGGCCCAGGCGGCCCCGGCGAGTACCACCAAGCGTATATGTCGCATATAGTTGGCACAACCTAATGTTGCAGTTGGACAACGCGCCACTATTGACGGTCCGTGTCCGAGCGTACGTTTCGGCCAATGCGTGAGGCAGAAGGACCGCCTGAGCTGAGCCGTCCCCCGGCGCTGTGCAAGGGCGACACAATTGGCGTCGTGGCGCCGTCGTACGCGCCTCGACCGGGCTGGCTCTCCCGCGGGGTCAAGGCCCTCGAACGGGCCGGATACCAGGTCATACTCGATTCCGAGCTCACGACACTCCGTCGATTCCAGCGCGCCGAGGATGAGCGGCGCGCCGAGAATTTCATGGGCATGTGGCTGGATCCGCGCGTGAAGGCCGTTATTGGCGGCACGGGCGGATACGGCGCGGTGCGGATGCTGCCGCACCTCGAGCCCGAGATCTTCCGGCTCAATCCCAAGAGTTTCGTCGGCTACTCCGACGTCACGGCGTTGCATTTGTGGTTGATGCGTCGGGCGCGGCTGCGGGTCTTCCACGGTCCCACCGTCGATGATCTCATTCCGAGCACCCGCGATCCGACCATGTCGTCACTTTTGGCCGCACTGACGACGCCTCGTCCCACCACGCGCATCGGTCGCGACATCGCGCGCGTGGTACGCCCGGGGCGCGCCGTTGGCCGACTGACCGGCGGCAATCTCTCGCTCGTCCAGCAGTCGATCGGTACGCCCTATGAAATCGACACGCGCGGCGCAATTCTCTTCTTGGAAGAAACGCGCGAACCGATGTCGGTCGCCGACGAGCGGCTCGTACACCTCCGAGCGGCCGGACTCATGTCGCAGGTGAAGGGCGTGGTCTTCGGGCAGTTGTCGCTCGATCGATCCGAGGAAGACGAGTTCGAGGATTTTCTTACCGATCTCGTATCCGATCTCGACATCCCGATCATCACGGACTTCCCGTCCGGCCACGAGAACCCCAATTTGACGCTACCCCTGGGGACGGAGGTCGAGCTGTTCGCGGATGAGCACACGGGGTGGCTCGTGTACAAAGAAGACGCGCTGATCGCGCCGCCGGCTTTGATCGCGGCGAACAGCGCCGCGACCGCGGCGGACTGACGCATGCGTCTCTGGCTGGACTTCGTGAACACCGCGGCGGGGCGATCCGACTGCCTCGATGACTTCTCGGCGTTCATCGCCTGGCTCTCGGCCATGGGCGCGGTGGACGGCGATCGGGTCGGCGGCATCCTGCGGCGCGCCGAGCAGCAGCCGGCGGGCGCGGGCGCGGTACTGGCCGATGCCCGACGGGTGCGGGCCGCCCTACGGACGCTCGCCGAATGCGGCGCGGCCGTCGAGCGCGCGCGCATCGAGGCGCTGGCCGAGATCAACCGCGTCCTCGGCCGCAGCGCGGGCACGCGGCGCATCGATCTCCGCCCCGACGGCCGCTTCGTCCGCACGTTCGCGCCCGTCGGCGACGCGTTCGCCGGCCTCATGATTCCCGTCGTCGACTCGGCCGGGGACGCGCTGGTCACCGGCGAGCTCACGCGCGTGCGCCGCTGCGTCGGCGCCCGGTGCACGCGAGTGTTCCTCGACGTGACCAAGAACGGGCGCCGGCGCTGGTGCGACATGGCGACCTGCGGTAACCGCGCGAAAGCCGCGCGGCACCGCGAACGTCTCCGCGAATCTCGCGTGAGTTAGCGCGGCAAACTACGCCGCGCCAACTAACGAACCGATTGGGCCAAGCTCGAGACCGAGTAGTCGTGTCGCTTGACGTGTATGTAACGAAGTCGTTGGACTAACTCACGGTCTCGACCACGTCGATATCGCGGGCGCGGAGCGCCTCGATATAGCGACGCGCCGGCATGCTCTCGTCCGGCGTGTGCACACCCGGCTCACCCGCCGCGTTGCACGCTTGGAACTGGCCGGTGATCGACAATGAGTATCCCGTCGTGCGCATCATCGCGCTGATGCCGCGCGCGGCGTCGTAATAGTCGATCAGCTCGAACGCGACGCGTTTGGGCGCGCCCTTTGACACGCCCTGCACATCGACGCGCAGCGCGACGAGGTCCTTGCCTTTGGGCCGTGTCAGATGCGGGCTCATGGCGGCAACGGCGACATCGCGTGGAACGATCTTTGTGCCTTTCACCGTGAGCGGCGCAAGGTCCAGGAGGCCAAGGTCGCGGACCGCTGCCATGATATGCGCGTGGCCGGGATACCGAAGGGTCTTGTACTCCATCGTCGGAATCTTCCCTTCGTACCGGAACGCCATCGTCGACAGACCACCAGCCGTATGGAACGCTTCCAGCTCGCCCACGGGGGCGGCGAACTTGACGTGCTCGATCTCGGAGAGCGCTTTCACCTGCTGGCGCTTGCCGCCGCGCAGCACCCACGAGAGCGTCGTGTAGTAATCGAGCACGCCCTCGAGCGAGTACACGATCTGATAGTTGAGCGGCGGCTCGGGATTCTGCGGCAGGCCACCGACGAAAATCTTCACCGAGTCGGTGCGATCGAGCTGGGAGATCCCGTGCTGCGCGAGGATGTTCACCATGCCCGGCGCCACGCCGCAATCCGGGATCACCGACACCCCGGCGTCCTGCGCGCGCGCGTGCAGTTCCTTCTGCTGAAACACGATCTCCGTGTTCCCACCGAGATCGCAGAAGTGCACCTTCGACTCGACGGCGAGTCGCGCCAGCTCGAGGTTGAAGTAGTACGGAATCGCGCTCATGACCGCGTCGCCTTGCTGAAAGAACGCGCGGACGGCACTCGCGTCGCGGACATCGAGACGCGTGGGGATCAGCCTTTTGCCCACATATGGCGTGAGAAAGTCCGGGAGCCGATCGACCTGCAGGTCCGCGAGGCGGACTTCTTTTACATCCGGATTTTGTAAGAGATCATAGGCGCAAGCAGAGCCCTGGAGCCCGGCGCCGAGTACGAGCATTCGCATGCTCGGAAATGTAAATCAGTCACCGGTAGCTGTGCGTAGCCATGCACTAGTTGCCGGTCACTCGGTAGATGGCGCCAGCCAAGTCGTCAGAAACGAGCACGCTCCCATCGCGGGCGACGATGACGTCGACGGGCCGCCCCCATCGGCTACCGTTGTTCCTCTGAAACCCGGTTATGAAATCGTCATAGCCAACAGGCTTCCCACCCTCGAGCCGCACGCGGACGACCTTGTCGCCGGTAGGAATGCGCCGATTCCAAGACCCATGAAACGCGACGAGAATGTCGCCGCGGTACGCACTCGGAAATGTCGTGGCGTTCTGCAAAAACGTGAGCCCGAGCGGCGCCGAGTGCGCTTGAAAGCCGAGCGCGGGCGGAATCGCCTTTCTGCACCGCGCCGCATCGTGAAACTCAGGATTGGGCATATGGCCGCCGTAACAATACGGCCACCCATAGTCGCCGCCCTCCGTCACGATATCCAGCCGATCCGGCGGCAGATTCTCGTGATTCGGCTCGATGTTATCGCGCTCGTTCACGGTGGCCCATAACGCCCCGTTCCCAGGCGCGACCGCGAGCCCGACGGCATTTCGCAGCCCGCGCGCGAATACGCGACCGTTCGACCCGTCGGTATTGTACCGCATGATGACCGCGCGATCGGAATCTTGCTCGACGCACAGATTACACGACGACCCGATCGAGACGTACATCGCGCTATCCGGCGCGTCGCCGAACACGATGGTCCGCGTCCAATGCCCGCTCCCACCGGTGTAGTGATTGAGCGTGGTCTTCGTCCCACCGGCGATCTTCACGACACCGGTATGCCCGGCGACGTACATCGCCCCGCCATGAAACGCGAGCCCATGCGGTCCATCGAGCCCCGTAGCAAACACGGACACGCTATCCGCGACCCCGTGTCCGGTATCGACGAGCCGCACGACATTCCCCAGCTCGGGCTCACTGACGTAGACCGCGCCGTCAGGCCCCACGACCATAAACCGCGCGTCGGACACGTGCGCGAACGTCGTGACGCGAAACCCCGACGGAGCACGCAGCTCATCGCCGGGGAGTCGTCTATGTCGCATCGCCACCCACGCGCCGAGGAGCGCGGCAACGACCCCGACGCCCGCTACGACGCGCAACCCACTCATTTCAGATCGCCCGTCCGCGTCTTGGTCCAGATGACAATGGTCTCACACGACTGGCCGGGCTTCGCGTACTCCGCGGGCGTATCCACGTCGCTGTACACCTCGACCGCTTCGACTTCGTTCGGATGCATGAAGTCGTTGATGTCGCCCGGCGTCGCCTCGGAGTACGGCGTCCCGTCGACGACGTAGTTCACGCAGCCGCTGCCCGTCGTCCCTCGCGAGCCGGTGAGCACGGGTTGTCCGCTCGAGTAATCGACGTGAATACCGGGCATCGTCGTGAAGATGTCCGTCATATACGTCGGGATCTTCTCCTCGATCTGGTCGCGAGTCAGGAAGTGACCCAGTCCCATCTTTTTGCGGCGATCGAACCCGACGTCCGCCAGACCTTTGGCCGCGCCGGTCGCCGTAACCTTGACCTGGGCCAGGGTCGGCGGCGCCATGGCCATGAGCACCCGAGCCGTTTGCGTCGCTTTCGAGGACAAGTCGACGGGCTGGGTCTGCGGCGCGAAGGCCAGCTTGCGGACCATCAGTGTCTGCGTACCCGACGGCAGGTTGCGCAGCGTGAAATTGCCGTTGCTGTCCGTCTGGGTCTTCGAGGCGGCGCCGATCACCTGCACGTCCGCGTTGGGCAGCCCCTTGTCCGCCGCGTTGACCACGCGCCCGGTCAGGGTCGCATGTCCCGTGCGAAGGCCGACGACCGTGGCCTTGGGCGCGGCGGGCGCTGGGGTCTTGGAAGTGGCAACGGTCGGCGTCGTATCGATGACCGGCGGAGGCGGCGCCGTATCCGGCAGGGCCGTATGGAACGTAACCAGCTGAATCGTGCCGTCGCTGAAGTTCACCGGGATATCGGCTGTGGCGAGTCCTTTGTACGTCGCGCGTACGGCAGCCTTCGTGCCGGCTGGGACGCCGCAGATGCGATAATTGCCGTTGGCGTCGACGATCGACTCACGCTGACGCAGAATCGGATGGAAGCCGATCGTCTTCCCGACCATGAACTGCGTCCACGCCATCGAGACCTTGGCGCCGGTCGACGGGACATCTGTATCGGCGTCCCGCACCTGACCCAGGACTATCCCCGGCCCCGTGCGCTGCTTCTCGGCCGGGCAAAACGTGTTCGTGATCGTCGTCGGACTCGGCGTCGCCAACGCGATCAGCGCGTAGCGACCGGCGGGGAACTGGACTTCGTTGGTCTGGATCGCCACACCCAGCGAGTCGAGTAACGGGTGTGACATCGTGAGCTTGTAGCCGCCGGGCGGAATGCTGTCGATCCGGAACCGGCCGGACGTGTCGGTCGTACCCTTTCGGCCGGTACCGACGACCTCGACGACGGCTCCGACCAAGGGACCGCCGTGAATGCTATCGCCGACCACTCCCACGGCGCCCGAGACCGGATTCCCGGCGTTAGGGGCCGGCGCGGGAGCGGGCGCGGGTGTTTGGGGCGCGTTGGGCTTCGGTTTTGTCGTCTGCGCCGTGAGCATATGCGCCGTGAAGGTCATCGGCGCGATGATAAGTGTACAAAGCCAGCGGGACTGCATGTCGAATAGTATCGGTTGTGACAGGATCGGGAAAAGCACTTATGTGCGCCGCCCCAATTCAATCGATACTAGCGAGTCCCCGGATATGCCGGCGTTACCGCGAGCGAAGCGAAGCGGGGGTCAGCCGCCCCCACCAAACAATCGCATGATGCGCGATGCCCGATTCGGCGTGGTCTGCGCCGCGTCGGCAAACGCTTCCGCGAACTCCGGCGCCGTCCGGTACCGGTGCTCCGGATCGCGCTCCATACCCTTGAGCAACACCTTCTCGACGCCCGCCGTGAAATTGAGCTCCGGCTTGAGACGCCGGATCGGAATCGGTGCGTCACGCAGCCGCGCGATCATGAGCTCCTGCTGGGACTTCCCCTCGAACGGCAACTTGCCGGTCAGCATCTCATACGTCATGAGCGCCAGTGCATAGACGTCCGTCCGCCCATCGAGCGGCTTCCCGCGCAGCTGCTCCGGGCTCATGAACTCGGGCGTGCCGAGGACGATGCCGGTCGCGGTCAGCTTCTCGAGCTCGGCCCCGGCACGCCGCTCCTTCGCGAGCCCGAAGTCCATGACGACCGCTTTGTCGTCCGCCTTCGAAATGATCACGTTCTCGGGCTTGAGATCCCGGTGCACGATCTTGAGATCATGCGCGACCTGGAGCGCCGACGCGATCTGCTGGACATACCGGACGACATCCGCCAAAGGGAGCTTGCCGAGCCGGTAGGTCTTATCGGCCAGCACCTCGCCCTCGATGTACGGCATGACGATATACACGAGCCCCTCGGCTGTCTGACCGAGGCGCTTGATGTGACAGATGTTCGGATGCTCGAGCCGCTGGCCGACATCAGCTTCGCGCTTGAGCCGAGCCATCGAGGTCGAGTCCGTCGACAGCGACGGCGACAGGACCTTGATCGCGACCTGCTCGCCGTTCTCCTTGTCGGTCGCCAGGTACACGAACGACATCCCGCCTTCGCCGAGCTTCGATTCGACCCGGTAGCGATTGTCGATGGTCCGGCCGGAGAGCGTCGCGTACTCCTGCGGCGCGGCCCCGCCCTTGGCGGAGCCAATCGGCACCTGGGCAGCGATCGCGGCCCCCCGCGGGGGCTGCAGCTTGGTCCCATCGCGGGTGCAAAATTTCGCGGTATCCGCGTAAGTCGCACCGCAACTGGGACAGCGAACCGACATGTGCCTCCGGCTGTTACGTTCTCACACAGTTGCGCCCGTCTGCCTTGGCGCGATAGAGCGCGGCGTCGGCCTGAGCGAACAGGTCCTCCGCCGTATCGACTCGAACTGACGGAAAGGTTGCGACACCAATGCTCGCCGTCAAACGCAGTCCGCCGCTAGAGCCCTCGGCCCCAATCACCGCAAACGGCTGAGCTTCGATCCGTTCGCGGATACGTTCCGCAAACGCGACCGCACCGGCCTCGGCCGTCTCCGGTAGGACGACGACGAACTCCTCGCCGCCATAACGCGCGACCACGTCGACACTGCGGACAGCGTGCTGTAAAAGCAGCGCGACTTCCCGTAGCGCGTCATCACCTGTCAGGTGGCCATAGGTGTCATTGATGCGCTTGAAGTGATCGAGATCGATCATCAAGAGAGTCACAACGGAGTTGTAGCGCCGCGCGCGATCGAGCTCCGAGGTCAGCCGAAGGGTCAACGCTCGTCGATTCAACACCTGCGTCAGCGGGTCCGTGTGCGCGAGCGCTTCGAGGCGCGCATTGTCCGCCTTCGTCATCTCGATGACTTGCGCGCGCTGAATTGTCGCGACGGCTGCCTTGATCACGGTATCGGCGAACTCGACATCCTCCGCCGTGAGTGGCGGCTCGTCCCCGGTGCGTCTCAGAAAGAACACACCGGCTTGCGTGCGATCGAGACTGAACGGCAACGCGATCACGGAGCGAATCGACACCTTCGTTCCTTCTTCCAGCCACGACCGTCGGATCTCATCGTATACGGGACTCGTCGACAGGTCTTCGATGAGAATCGGTCTTCCACTATCGAGCGCCGCACGAATTTCCGGATATCGCGCCAACTCTATCTCCAGATTTCTCAGCGCTGGATTTTCATACGCGGTCGCGACGATACCGAGGCGATCACCGGGACGAGCGAGAATTACCGAGCAGTGTGAGAGACTCAATGCGCGTGCCACGCGACGCGCCAGTATGTGATAGATCTCGTCCGAAGACAAATCTCCAGTGACTTCATGAAGAATGTCGACGAGCTTGCGACGAGACTCAGCCTCTTCACGCGCGCGGCGGAGTTCCTGCTCCGTGGTGCGTAATGCTTCATGCGCCGAACGCAGTGCGGCGCGAATGCGCAACTGTGCTTGAATGCGAGCCAAGAGCTCGCGAACCCTGAATGGTTTGCGAACAAAGTCAGCCGCACCGAGACCGAGCGTGCGCACCGCGGCTTCTTCGGGCGGCAGGGCCGAGACCATGAGCACGGGCAGATCGCGCCAGCGCTCGTCGGACTTGATGCGCTCGAGGGTCTGATAGTTGTCCGCGCCCGGCAGCGAGACGTCGAGCAACAGCAAGTCGGGCGGCGAATCGTGCTCGAGGCGCTCGAACAGTGCCTGACCGCCGTGAGCGGCGCTGACATCGTAGCCCTGCTCCTTGAGCACCCAAGCCATAGTCTGCAGCACCGCTGGATCATCGTCGGCGACGAGGATCCGGGTATTCGTCATCATGAACGGCAGCCGCAATGGCTCACGCTAGATCTCTCAGGTCGAAAATGGGGCGGAAGCGACCTCGAGTAATACACCGGTCATACAACAACTGCCGTGCCAAAGCGGCAGATTTCACTAAGGCGAAGGGTGACAAGCATTTGTACGAGTGACGCCCGTTTGCCGGCGGGCGTCACAAAGCTTTATTGTGGCGCCGGACCGACATCGTCGTCGGGTGCCCCCGCCGGCGCCTCGTCGCCCTCACCCTCACTCTCGCCCTCTTCCTCGGGCACTACACGCGCGACCGCGGTCACGAGATCGCCGTCGTCGAGCTGCACGAGCTTCACACCCTGGGCGATCCGGCCCGTGACCCGGACCTGGGCGACCGACGAGCGAATGATCACGCCCTGCTTCGTGATCAACATGATCTCGTCTTCCGGCAGGACCTCCATTACGGTGACGACGTCGCCGGTGCGCTCGGTCCGGTTCACCGTAATGATCCCCTTCCCGCCACGCTGCTGGACTCGGTACTCCTCGAGCTTGGAGCACTTGCCCATGCCCTTCTCGGTGACGACGAGAATGGTCGCCTCGCGCTTGATCACGACCATACCGACGACCTCGTCGGCTTTGGCGAGGGCGATGCCTTTGACGCCCGTGGTGTCACGGCCCATCGCTCGCACGTCCGACTCGTGGAAGCGAATCGACAGGCCGTGGCGGGTGGCGAGAATGATGTCGTTCGTGCCGCTCGTGATCTGAACGTCGATCAGCTCGTCGCCGGATTCGACCTTGATGGCTTTGATGCCATTGATCCGCGGGTTCGCGTACTCGGACAGCACCGTTTTCTTCACCGTCCCGAGCTTGGTACAGAACAGCAAGAACGCTTCGTCCGAGAACTCGGTCACGGGGAGGAGGGCCGTGATCTTCGTCTCTGGGGAGACGTTGATCAAATTGACAATGGGTTTCCCCTTTGTCGCCCGACCCCCTTGTGGAATCTCATGAACCTTGAGCCGGAAACATCGGCCATCGTCCGTGAAAACCAGAATGTGATCGTGCGTCGAGCCGATGAAGAGATGCTCGATGAAATCGAGATCTCTGAGATCGACACCGGCCGATCCTCGGCCGCCCCTTCTCTGCTTACGATACGTCGAGACCGATGTGCGCTTGATATACCCCGAGTGAGACACGGTGACGACCATGTCTTCTTCGGCGATCAAGTCCTCGATGGTAAACTCGCCCTCGTCCGACGTGATCTCCGAGCGACGCTCATCGCCGAATTTCTCGACGATGTGTGTCAGTTCTTCCTTCAGCAGCTTCATGCGCTTGGGCCGCGAATCCAGCAACGCGCGCAATTCTTTGATGGTTGCTTGGACTTCCTTCAATTCTTCTTCCAGCTTCTCGATCTCGAGACCGGTCAGCTTCGCGAGGCGCATATTCAAGATCGCCTCGGCCTGCCGCTCACTCAGCTTGAACCGCGTCTGCAGCTGCTGATTCGCCGTCGGCGTGTCCTTCGCCGCGCGAATGAGCTTGATGACCGCGTCGATGTTGTCGACCGCGATCTTCAAGCCCTCGAGGATGTGCTCGCGCTCGAGCGCCTTGTCCAAGTCGAACTGCGTGCGGCGAACGATGACTTCGTGCCGGTGGTTGATGTAGTGCTCGAGGATCTCCTTGAGCGGCATCACCTTCGGCACCAGGCTGCGCGTCTTGGGGTCGGGCACGAGCGCCAGCATGATGACGCCGAACGTCGACTGCATCGCCGTATGCTTATACAGTTGATTGAGCACCACGCGCGGAATCGCATCGCGCTTGAGCTCGATCACCACACGCACGCCGTCGCGATCGCTCTCGTTCCGCAGATCGCTGATCCCCTGCAGCTTCGAGTTCCGAACGAGGTCGGCGATGTCCTCGACGAGCTTGTTCGGATTGACCTGGTACGGCACTTCCGTGATCACGATCTGCGAGCGATTCGACGACTCCTTCTCCTCGATCACCGCGCGTGCGCGCATCACGATCCGCCCGCGTCCCGTCTCCTGATATTCCTTGATCCCTTCTCGGCCGTAGATGT
>DASRDS010000082.1:0-3841 GCA_035652495.1 Gemmatimonadaceae bacterium | reverse complement strand
ATGCCCCCCCGGGCTGGCAACATCGCCATCCACGTCTCGGCCAGCCTGGCCGCCGGCGCCATCTATGCGGCGGTCGCGGCTAGTCTGTCGATGGCTGCCGGGAGGGCCCGGCAAGCTTTGCCGATCGACATCCTGGATTGGTGGATGAGCGGGTTGCCGCTCATCATGCTGTCTTACTTTGGGATCCTCGGGATCGGATACGCCCTCGTTTTGCGCTCCGAGCTGGCGGTCGCGCAGCTTGGGGCTCTTCGTGCGCAGATTCAGCCTCACTTTTTGTTCAATACGCTGAACGCGATCTCGGCTTTGGTTCGCGACCAAGAGACACGGAGCGCGCTCGCTACGCTCGCTCGCTTGAGCGAGTTATTGAGGTCGGTATTGGCGAGCGACACCGCTCACGAGGTGTCACTTGGAGAGGAACTAGGGTTTGTGGAGCAGTATCTCGGCATTATGGAGGTGCGATACTCGGATCGGCTGCGAGTCAGCTACAATGTGCCAGCCGAATTGCGAACCGCTCGCGTGCCGACGTTCGTGTTGCAGCCGTTGGTCGAAAACGCCATCAGACATGGCATAGCCAAGCGCACCGAGGCCGGGCGCATTGACATAGCGGCACAAAAAATCGGCGATCGTTTGGTGCTGACCGTGAGCGATGATGGCCCAGGACCAAACGGGACCACGAACGGTGGGGTTGGACTCGCCAATACCCGAGAGCGACTCAAACATCTTTACCGCGAGTCGACGGTCGAGCTAGCCGGGAGCGCATCAGGCGCCATAGCGACGATTACCATGCCGCTGGCCAATGGCTGACATTCGCGTACTCGTGGTCGATGACGAGCCGCTGTCACGGCGCGCGCTGTTGCAGCTGATCGCCGAGCACCCGGACCTGCGCCCAATCGGGGAGTGTCGCGATGGCCAAGAGGCGCTGCGCGCGCTCGCGACGCTCGAACCGGATCTGGTATTGCTCGATGTCCAGATGCCGGGACTCGATGGATTCGAGGTGGTTCGTCAGTGGGGCGTGGAGCGGATGCCTCCGGTGGTCTTCGTCACCGCGTATGACGAGTTCGCGGTCAAAGCCTTCACGGTCCACGCGATTGATTACTTGATGAAGCCCGTGACGTCGGAGCGTTTCGCGGTCGCCGCGGACTACGCGCGACGCCGGGTTGGTGAGGCTCGCGATCTCACGTTCACGCGCCGGTTGGCGGCACTGGTGACGCCAGCCGTGCGGCGGTTGGCGGTGCGCATTGGCAATCGCGACATCCTGGTGCCGTGCGACGATATCCAGTGCATCCGGTCGGATGACGTCTACGCTCGGGTGTCGGTCGGCGAGCGCGAATATGTAATTCGCGAATCGCTCGCCAGCATCGCCCAGCGACTGGATGCCGGGCGATTTGTGCGGATCCATCGAACGGCGATCGTGAATACGGCGTATGTGCGCGAGCTCAAGACGCTGCCGAACGGCGAGCGCGTGGCCGTGCTCGCGAGCGGCGCCGCGTTGCCTATCGGCCGGCGGCGCCGTGAGGAAGTCGAGAAAGCCCTGCTGGGTTCGCCGTAGAGCTCGGCGCAGCCGAGATCAGTTCAACGACTCCGTAAGGTGCTCGGTCGGTGATGCCGCTACTCGGATCGACACGACGCCAATCGATGCGCTATCTCGCGCAACGCGCTAGCGCTGCGTGAGGTAGTCGACGGCTAGGTGCGAGAGCGCGCGCACGCCGGTGGGCAGCGCGCGTTCGTCGGCGAAGAACTTGGGCGAGTGGTTGGCCGCCGCCGTGTGATAGTCGACATCCGGCGGCGTCACGCCGAGGAAGAAAAAGAACGCCGGCGCTTTCTGGCCGTAGTAGGAGAAGTCTTCCGAGACCGTGACGGGCGGAATCTCCATGACGCTGGAGTCGCCAGCCACGCGCTTGAGCGTCGGCAGCATGCGCGCGACGAGCGCCGGGTCGTTCATGGTCACCGGGTATCCCTCGGTGACCTTCACGTCCGCCGATCCGCCGGCACCCTGAGCGATGTCCTGCGCCTCACGTGTGAGGTGCTCGCCGAGCACGCGGCGGGTATTCGGGTCGAACGCGCGGATCGTGCCCTCCATGACCACGCTATCGGAGATCACGTTACCGCGCACGCCACCATGGATAGTGCCCACGGTGATGATGGCCGCTCCCGTCGTGAGATTCACCTGACGGCTCACGATCGTCTGCAGGCTCGTGACGATCTGGGCCGCGACGGAGATCGGGTCGACGCCGTCCCACGGGATGGCGCCGTGCGTGGCGCGCCCATGCACGACGATCGTGAAACCATCGGAGCTCGCCATGAACGCATGTGGTGAATACAGGATGGCGCCCACGGGTCCGCGCCAGACATGCAGGCCAAACACCGCGCTCGGTGTCGGGTTATCAAATGCCCCCTCGGCCAGCATGAGCTTCGCTCCACCGTCTTCTCCTGCCGGCGCGCCCTCTTCGGCGGGCTGAAACAGGAAGATCACGGTTCCCGGCAGCTGCTGTTTCAGCCCCGCCAGCACCTCAGCGACGCCCATGAGAATCGCGACATGGTTGTCGTGACCACACGCATGCATGACGCCGACATCGAGGCCGTTGTATTTCGTGCGCTCCGTTGATGCGAAGGGGAGGCCCGCCGGCTCCGTCACCGGTAGCGCATCCATATCCGCACGGAGCGCAACCACGGGGCCTGGTTTGCCGCCACGCAGAATGCCGACAACGCCGGTATGCGCCACACCTTCCCGGACCTCGATGCCGAGCTCACGCAGGTGCGCGGCAACGAGCTTCGATGTGCGGAATTCGCGATTGCCAAGCTCAGGATGCTGATGGATATCGCGCCGCCAGGCCACGACCTTTGGCATTACCTGAGTGACTTTGGCGTCGATCTCGGTCGACAGTGACGGAGCAGGCGGCATGAGGCCGCCAACGAGCGCGAGTGCCGCGAGCCAGGTTGGGCGCATGGCCCAACAATAGGCCGTCCCTTACCGCGGGGCCAGTATCATCGGCGGCCGCGGCGACTGCGTGAAGTCGAAGTCATTGCGCAGGTCGCCGAGGAGGCGCACCGACTCGCGGACGGTCGGACGCGTATCGGGCCGCCCGTCAGTCCGCGGGTCGAGCCGCTGATTCCCGAGGAACGTCGCCTCGATGAACTTGAGATAGGCATCGTGACTCAAGATCTGATGATCGATGTAGCCTTCTTTCGCATACGGGCTGATGACGAGCCCGGGCACGCGAATGCCGTAGCCGTTCTCATCGATCCTGGGCGGCGCGACGTGATCGTAGAACCCGCCCCAATCATCCCAACTCAGGAAGATCGCGCTCGAGTCCCACTGCGGTGATCGCATCACCGCATTGATCAGGAGCGTCACGTACTTCTCGCCGTCGCTCACCTTCGCCGGGGGATGCTCGCTGACCGCCTGATCCGGAACGATCCAGGCGACGGCCGGCAGATGGCCCTCTCTCGCGTCGACAAAGAAATTCTCGAGATCCTGGATGTTGTCCAGCTCGTGGTCCTGGCGCACCGTCGTGAAGCTCGGCAACGGGTTCCAGATGGACGGCGTCTGGTTGCTCTGCGCGATCGGCTTACAGGTGGCGGCATCGTCGTCACAGTCGGGCTGCTCGCCCTTGCCGACATAGTACTTCCAGCTGATGCCGTTCTTGTGCAAGAGGTACGTGATGTCCGTCCACGCGTACGCGCCGGACTTGGCCGTCAGCCACTGGCCACCGGCGATAGTGCCACCGACCGGCGATTGCAGTGCATTCCGGCACGTCATCGGCTGATCGATCTCGCAGACGGCCGACCAGGCGGAGACCATGGACAAGTGCGCTGGCAGGCTCCACGTCGCATCCGCTTC
>DASRDS010000081.1:0-5053 GCA_035652495.1 Gemmatimonadaceae bacterium | reverse complement strand
GTACGCCCGCGGTAGTACGACAGCTCCTGGCGCATCACCGCGTGCTGGCGCGCGCGATCGGCGAGCAGCTTGAGCTCGTCGAGATCGACCGGCTTTTTCAGATAATCGAACGCGCCGCGTTTCACCGCATCGACGGCGCCTTCGATCGTGCCGAATGCCGTCATGATGATGACGGGGACTGCGGGATCGAACTCATGAATCTTCTGCAGGAGCTCGATGCCGCTCATGCCTGGCAAGCGTACGTCCAGGAATATGACATCGGGCCGCTGCCGCTCCAGCTGCTCTAAGGCTTGCTCCGCGGTGCCGGCGACTTCGGCGTGGTAGCCCGATTCATTCAAAAAAGCTTTGATCGATCGCGCCAGCGTTCGCTCATCGTCGACGATGAGCACCGATGACCCGTTCACGGCGGCCATTGGATCATGGCAGCCACACACGGACGGTCGTTCCGCCGTGTTCGCTCACGATGGCGAGTCGTCCACCGTTTTGCTCTACATAGCGTTTCGCTATCGCCAGACCGAGACCGGTGCCCTCATGGCGCGTCGTGAAGAATGGCTCGCATACCGACTCAATGATATTCGCCGGAATGCCGCCGCCCGTGTCGGTGATCTCGATCTCGACACCCTGGTTGGCGGTCTTGGCGCCAATACTGAGTCTTCCACCGTTCGGCATGGCGTCGAGCGAGTTCGAAATGATCTCGAGCAGCGCTTGCTCTAATTGCATCGGGTCGACACGAACCGGTCGAAGAGAAGATGGTGCGTCGACTTCCAAGATGACACGATGTTCCTTGAGTAGCTCGGCAAAAGTTGGCCGCAAGTCGTCGATGAGAGTAGCGACACTCTCCTGCGATGGATGAAACGGCGCCGGCCGAGAAAAACTCAAAAGGTGACTGACGCGACGATCCAGCCGATCGACCTCTTCAATGATGACATCGAAATGCTCACGCGAAGCCCCTTCAGCATGACGCGACCCGAGCTGAGCGGCCGCACGAAGACTCGCCAACGGATTACGCAACCCATGCGCAACCGCCGCCGACATCTCACCGATGGATGCCAACCGCTCGGACTGAACCAACCGAGCCTGAGTCTGCCGAAGCGTTGAAGTCATCGATGAAAACGCGGTAGCCAACTGCCCGATCTCGTCATTCGATGTCACCGAGATCGGATGCTCGAGATCCCCCGTGCCCACCACCGCCATCGCTTGACTCAACTCGCGAATCGGCCGCGAGAGACTCCCGGCGATCAGCCATGACGCCACGAGCCCAGTGCCAAGCGACAGGATCAGGATGCCGAGCAGCGCCCACCGCTCGCTCCCGATGATGTTGGCCAACTGCGCGTATGCCCCGCGCACGCTCGACTCGCGGGTGCGCCGATACACCTCGCGATTGATGTCGGACAACGCCGGCATCACCACATCGCGCAGATCCCGCTGCGCCATCTGATACGCCGCCAGATGATGCCCGGCATCGTACTCGGCGAATACCCGCTGCGCGATCGCGCCGATCTGCACGCGGATCAGATGGACGGTATCGGCCAGCCCGCGCTCATCCTCGGGGAGCCCGGCGCTCCACCGCGCATGCCAGTAGTCGATGACGCTGTCGTTGAGCGCGAACTCCCGCTTCCCGGTGGAATCCATACCGGTGAGATACCGCCACACGACCTCGGCCTGGTCGGACATGGCGGCCTCCAGCTCGCCGTACGACCGATTCCGCGCCATGTTGTCGCCGAGGGCGTTCAGCGCTTTGCGCTCGAGCCCATTCGTGCGGATCGCCTCCGCCGCGATCAGCAGCGCCGGCACCGCCATGAGCGAAAAGCCCAATAAGAGCTTGCGCTGAAACGTCATAGGCTGAGCTATATCTTAACACGATGCGGGCACTCTATGCGGTGTACGGCTGGCGAGCGCTCGGCATCCGTTGGGACTACGCGCGGCTCAAGCTCGCGGCCGCGCTCACCGAGCGGCGGGCGCCCGGTGCGAAGATCACGACGCGGGTGGCCGGGTGGCGGGTCACCGCCTTTGGGTATGGGGCGTTCTCAGCCCACTTTGGATCGAAGTTTATCGATCTCGAATATTGGTTCGCGACCGATGTCCCGCGGCCATTTATTATCGATTGCGGCGCGAACATCGGGACCGCGACGTTGTTCTTTAAGACGCTGTTTCCCGCCGCGGAAATCGTCGCGTTCGAGCCCGATCCTCGGGCGTTCGAGGCGCTCCGCGTCAACGTGCGCGATAACCACTTGGCGAACGTCGCTATCCAACAGGCCGCGGTAGGTGGGGCCGATGGTCGAGCCACATTGTATGTTGGACCAGCGGTGCCGGGTACCGGACAAGCCAGCCTGTATGCGCCGACGGAGCGCGTCGGAACCACTGAGGTCGATGTGGTCCGCGTCTCACGGTTCATCGATCGCCAGGTCGATCTCCTGAAAATCGACATCGAGGGCGCCGAGATGGACGTGCTGCGCGAGCTGGCCGAGACCGGGAAGCTGGCGCTCGTCCGCCAGATGGTGATCGAGTACCACCATCACATGCGTCCCGAGGAAGACCGAATGTCGGAGCTCTTTCGACTACTGGAGAACGCCGGATTTGGCTATGTCGTTCGAGTGCCGCACCCAACACCGTACCGCCCGCGGGTGTATCAGGATATCCTGGTCTACGCCTACAGAGGATAAGTATGAAGATTCTGGTAAGCGTGATGGTGCTGGTGCTCGTGGCGTGCAACCCATTTGCGGGACCGCCGCGAGACATACCGGAGCCCGTGCAGTATCCGGCACTCCTGCGAGCGCCGAACCCGCTGCTCGGTATCACGCAGTCATACGATCAGCACGCGCAGATCGACTCGATCCGCACCATGTATCGCCTGCAGCTCCGAGCCATGGGACGCCCGACGCGCGAAAATATCGACGACATGGCGAACATCGTGCAGCGCGAGATCGTCGATCTGCGCCAGGCCCTCACGCCGGAGCAGCAGGTGATTTTTGATCGTCACGTCGCCGCGGCAGAAGCGACACCGGCCCCGTCGACGGGCGTGATCGATCACTGAGCTCCGCGGCGCCGGCCACCGCCCACGCGCCGTTGCCGATCGCGAGTGAGATCATGACCGCCGACCACGTGTGTGGGATGCCGGGCACCCACACCAGGAGCGTGAAGATCGTGATCATCACCGCTTCGAGCGTCGCGGCGAGCCGCGCGTAGACGCCGAAGAGCACGCCGAGTCCGGCCGCGATGTGACCGGCGCCGGTGAGGTACACCCAGCCCGGGCGAAACGGCAGCCAGGCGGGCACCATGCCGGTGGTCGGCTGGGCATAGAGGAAGTGCGAGAGACCGATGGGCGGCAAGGCGACGCCAAAGAGATACCGCGCGGCGCGCCTCCCCGGCCCCCCATTGAGCGTCGCGTCGACCGCCATTGCGCCCGCGACCATGACGGCGATCTCGCCCCAGCCCAACCAGTTGACCTCAATGAGCGGTGCCGTGAGCAAGCTCGGGGTCTTGAGCAGGAGCAGCCAGAGAATGAGGTACACGAGCAGCACGCGCGCAGCGATGGCGGCGGTGCGCTGGATCAAGAGCCCGATGCCGGCCCCGACCATGAGCGCGCCGCAGGCGTAAGCCAGCACCGTGCGAGCCGGCACCCAAGCCGGGACGGCTTCCCAGGGTGCGATGAAGTCCCCCGAGACGACCGTGATGAGACCGAATCCGATCATCCCGATGGCGAGCGCCCACTGCCCGACCCGTTGGTTAGGCCACGAATCCATGCCCCAAGCTAGATCGGGGCGGTCTTACCGGGAGTGCCAAATTGTTCGATATTGGTCGTACCAATTACCCGGACTGTGGGGTAGAATCCGCGCATGGGCCGAAATCCACGTTCGTCTGCCACGGTCTACTTTCGAGTCGACCAGGATGGCGACACACCGCTGCAGCAGCAGATCTACACGGGTATCCGCGATGCGATTCTCGCGGGCTCACTGAGCCCCGGCGCACGCCTCCCGTCCTCGCGAGCCCTCGCCGATGAGCTCGGCGTCTCGCGCACTACCGTCGTGTTCGCGTTGTGGCAGCTTCAGGCCGAGGGCTGCGTCGTGTCGGCGGGAGCCTCCGGCACGTTCGTCGCGCGGACACTGCCGGACGACCCGCATCGCCCGACCCGACGACGAACGCGGCCGAGGCTCTCGCGCATCGGCACGACGCTACTCGATGCCCCTCGGGTCGTGGAGCGCGTCCCGGGCCCGCCGCGGCCATTCCGCATCGGCACACCGGCGCTCGACCACTTTCCGGTCACGGTGTGGTCCAGGCTAGCGGCTCGCCGACGACGGAATACGTCGGCGACGTTGCTCGATTACGGGACGCCGGGCGGGTACCGGCCGCTTCGCGAAGCGATCGCGGCGCACGTGGCGGTGACGCGCGGCATTCGATGTACGCCAGACCAGGTACTCATCATGGCCGGCGCGCAGCACTCGCTCACGTACACGGCGCGCATGCTCCTCGACCCGGGCGACCAGGCGTGGCTCGAGGAACCCGGCTACTTCGGTGCACGGAGCGCGCTCACGGGCGCGGGCGCGACGATCGTACCGGTACCAGTCGACGCGCAGGGATTGAATGTCGCGGCCGGCGAGCGCCTGGCTCCCTCCGCGCGACTCGCGTTCGTCGCGCCGTCCCACCAGCACCCGCTCGGCGTGACCCTCACGCTCTCGCGCCGGCTCGCCCTGCTCCGCTGGGCCGCGCGCGGCGGCGCATGGGTGATCGAGGACGACTACGACGGTGAGTTCCGGTATCAGGGTCGGCCGATGCCCGCGCTGTTCGGTCTCGACAACGACGGCACGGTCATCTACGTCGGCTCGTTCAGCAAGACGATCTTTCCCTCACTCCGACTCGGCTTCTTGATCGTGCCGGAATCGCTCGTCGATCCATTCCTTGGCGCACGGGCGCGGTTCGACACGCACCCGCACACGCTCGACCAGGTTGTGCTCACGGACTTTATCACGGAGGGCCACTACGCGAGACACGTTCGTCGGATGCGGCACTTGTACGCCGAGCGGCATGACGCGCTGCGCCGCGCTGCCGCTCGGTT
>DASRDS010000080.1:0-6373 GCA_035652495.1 Gemmatimonadaceae bacterium | reverse complement strand
TCTTGGCAAATGCAGGGTCATGCGAAGGCGAACGAAGTGATGCCGAGCATGACCCGGGCGGGGCTCGAACCCGCGACCTACGGATTAACGTACCACTTCGGCTTTCGCCGCCCGCGGTGCTCATCCAGCAGCATCGCGGTTCGTGGTCTGGACTGTCCCTTTGCCTTCACCACACGCGATGTGGTGATCAGGCACCCGCCGTCCAGTCTCTACACCTTCCGCCGAAGCGGCTTGGCTCGGGGTTGGCAGCCTAGCGTTCCCCGACTTTGACGGGATTCACGCGCGCCATTTCTGACGCGGTGCTCCGATTCAAACTAAAGTCCGTTGCTCTACCAACTGAGCTACCGGGTCGTGTAGCGCAAGGTACATCTCGATCGTCCCTATCGTAAGGTGAGTAGCGCGATCGAGGCGTTCGAGCGGGAGTTCGCGCCGTGGGCGCTGAAGCTGCCGGCGGCCGATGTGGCCGCTCGGCGCAATGGACAATTGCGCGCGAACGGCTGGAGTGTCCTGTACGAGTTTGGCTCGGACGCGTACGGCGACTATCTCGACTACTACGCGGCGCTGCGCGAAGGGACTGATGCCCGCGTGACTGACGATTGGCACGCGCGGATCTACGAGACCGGCCAGGTGGTCGCGTTTCCCGCTGTCATGGACGCGTATCTCTACGGGAGGGATCCCTCGCCGGAAGAGCTCACCGACGCTCGAGCGCCGGTCTTAGCATCTCTGGCTCCGCCAGCAGGCGACTCGGACATCGGGTCGGCTGACACAGCACTGTGGGCCGATCTTCGCGACGTCGTCGAGGCCCATGCACCACCTGAGAAACCCACAGCGCCCCGCCGCCCCTCAGCGGAGACGCCGGCTGAAATCGACAATCTGCTCGACGCGACGTTCGGCGGAATCCCAGTTGAAGAGAAGGAGCCCGAAGAGGTCGCGGCCGCCGAGCAAACGGCCAGCGACGAACCGGAGATGCTCGAAGCGCCAGCGCCAAGACGCTCCGTGCCTCGCTATGATCCGTTCGTCGAGCTGCGAACGCTGGAGCCGAAAAGCGCACGACGCGCGGCGCCCACGGGCGATGATTTTCGACCCTACTGGCAGAAGTACCCGGCGCGCGCCGCAGGCGTCGCGGCGGGTCTCGCTGCCGTTCTTCTCATCGCGTTTATGGTGATAGGTCACAAAAGCTCGAAGCCAGGCAAACGAATCGCGACTGCCGATACGACCTTCTCGGGACCAGCGACTTCCACGACACCAGCAGCCGATAGCACGCCAACAGCAATGCCGGCACCGGACACGCAAGGCGTTGCTAACCCGTCAGTTACCCCTGACACTGGGCCGGTGTCCGCGCCAACCCCGACGCCCTCGGCGACCCCGGCATCGGCATCGCCGAACGAGTCGTCGGTCGCCAAACCCGTCGGCCCAGGCTCGATCGCGCCGATTGTTCGAGCGCACCCCTCAGGCTCGTAACGGCGCGTGGCGTCAGCCGACGCCTGATCGTCTTACAGCAGCACAGCTTACGCGACTGCCCCCCTCCTAGGACGCATGGCGCTCGACCGCATTCCGGTTCCGCTCGCTCCCGCCCGTACTTCGCGCGCGCTCAGTCGCCCGGTATGGGTCATCCTAGCCGCTGTCGGCTTCGCGGTGACCCTCATCGGCGGCAACGCCGTCGCGCGCGCCAGGTTCCGGCATCTCCGCGCCCTCGCCCTCGGGCAGTGGGAGCAGCAGCTGACCGCGAACGCGGAGCTCACCTCGTCGGTGATCGATGCCTGGCTCGATGAGCGCCGGATCGACGCGCGCGAAGCGTCGGGCTATGTCGCCGCGTACGCGGAGCTCGAAGGCGCGGCGGTCAACGCGCCCAACCGCGCCGTCGCGAAAACCGCGGCACACAGTGCGCTCGTGTGGGCGCTCACGACGCTTCGGCGGCGCCACAGCTATCAGTCCGTCTGGGCCGTCGATGACAGCGGCCGCATCGTCGCGGCGGCCGATGGATCCGATACGCTGACGGACGCCGAGCGACACGCGGCGATGGACATGCACAAGGCTCGCCGTGAGCGTATCGTCGGCCCGGCGCTCCTGCCGTCTGGCAACGCGCGGCTTTCGCTGATCATGCCCGTCGCCGGCACCGCGTGGTCGACCGTCGTCGCGATCAGTCCCGGCCCGGCGCTCTTCCCGTACGTCATGCGCGAAACCGGCGGCACGGCCACCTCGCGCACGAAGCTCATCGCCCGCGATGCGGCCGATACGATGCTCTATCGCGTGTTGAGCCCATCGGCCTATCCGCCGTCGGAGCCATTCGGTCTGTCGGTACGCCGCCAGGTCGCACCACTCGTCTGGATCCTCGCCGCGCACGGCGTCGACACCGCGGGCCTCTTCACGGACATTCGTGGCGGAAGCATCGTCGCCGCGACGACGCATGTGCCGGGCGCCGGTTGGGGGGTCGTCCGCGCCATCGATGAAGAGGAAGCAATCGCGGGCGCGGTGACGCGATTCCGGACGGAAGCCGCGATCGTCGTCGGCGCCCTCAGTGTCCTCATCGTCATTGTCGCCGCGACGTTGATCGATGCCGACAAACGCCGCCGCGCCGCCGCGCGCATCGCCCGGCTCGCGCGCGCCAATGAGCTGATCCTGGACTCGGTCGGCGAAGGCATCGTGGGCCTCGACCTCGCCGGCCGCGCGATGTTCTGCAACCGCGCCGCGGCCCGCATGTTGGGCTACGAGCCCAAGGCGCTGCTCGAGCAGGCGCTGCATCCGATCGTCCACCCGACCGACAGCACGGCGCGCCACAGCGGCGGACATTGCCCGATCGAGACCGCGCTGCGCGACGGCAACATCCACCGGGTCGACGACGACTCGTTCCGCCGCGCGGACGGCACGACGTTCTACGTGGCGTACGAGAGCACGCCGATCCGCGAGAACGGCGCCGTGGTCGGCGCGGTCATCGCGTTCCGCGACGTATCCGAGCGCAAGCGCCTCGAGGCGCAGCTCACCCACCAAGCGTTTCACGATGCCCTGACGGGCTTGGCGAACCGCGCGCTGTTCCGCGATCGCGTCGAGCACGCGCTCACGCGGACGGAACGCCACGCGTCGGGCGTCGCGGTGCTGTTTTTGGATCTCGACAACTTCAAGGCGATCAACGACGGCTTGGGGCATGCGGCCGGTGACCGCTTGTTGTGCGCCGTCGCCGGACGACTGATGTCGGCGACGCGCGGCCACGATACAGTGGCGCGACTCGGTGGCGATGAGTTCGCGATACTGCTCGAAGCCGTGCATGATGACGCGGAGGCGCTCGCCGTCGTGGAGCGCGTGGAGGCGGCGATGCGGGCGCCGGTGCAGCTCGATGCCAAGGACGTCATCGCGTCCGCGAGCATCGGCATCGCTCGTGGCGGCTCGGCGTCGCGCGCGGACGAGTTATTGCGCAACGCCGACGTGGCCATGTATCGCGCGAAAGCCCGTGGCGGCGCGTCGCATGCGGTGTTCGTCCCCGAAATGCACGCGGCATTGCTCGACCGGCTCGAGCTCGAGGCGGATTTGCGGCGAGCGGTGGAGCGGGAAGAGTTCCGGCTCGTGTATCAGCCGATCGTCGAACTGTCGACGACACGCTGTGTTGGCGTCGAGGCACTCGTTCGCTGGAATCACAGCGAGCGCGGCCAGGTAATGCCGGCCGAGTTCATCACGTTGGCCGAAGAATCCGGCCTGATCGTGCCGCTCGGCCGCTGGGTGCTCCAGGAGGCCTGCCGCCGTGGCGCCAAATTTGTCCCGTCCGCCGACGGGTCGGAGCCGCTGTCGATTAGTGTGAATATCTCCGGCAAGCAGTTGCAGCATCCGGGACTCGCGGACGACGTCATGGCCGCGCTCGAGGACTCCGGCCTCGCACCCGAGCGCCTCGTCCTCGAGATCACCGAGAGCGTCATCATGCAGGACACGGAGTCGACGCTCCGCAAGTTGCGCTCGCTCAAAAGCATCGGCATCCGATTGGCGATCGACGACTTTGGGACGGGCTACTCGTCGCTGTCGTATCTGCAACGGTTCCCGATCGACATCTTGAAGCTCGACAAGACGTTCATCGACGGCGTCGGTCGCGGCGGAACGGATGCCGCGCTCGCGCGCACCATCATCGCGCTCGGCGACATGTTGCACCTCCGCACAGTCGCCGAAGGTGTCGAGACCATCCAACAGCGCGACGAGTTGCTCGCGTACGGGTGCGATCTCGCGCAAGGATATGTGTTCGCGAAACCCTTGGAGGCCGACGTGCTCGACACGCTCATCAATCGCGTGATGATGCGTGACCGCGTCGTGACCGCGTGATCGATCCCTGATCGTTACTCTTGTCGGCGTCCTCCCCTTCCCCCACAATGGAGAGCGCCGTCATGCAGCACGCGCAGGAGCGGGTAAGCAGCCTTTTGGCTGAAGTCGAACGACTGGTCCGTGAAGATACATTACCCGCCCCTGCCAAACGCGACGTGTTGACGGCCGTGCGAGCGGCACGCGATGCCACGACCGCGGCGGCCCCGCGCGAGACGGTGCGACCGTCGTACGAGTTCACGACGCCGACTGGGACAGTGCAGTTCTCGCGGCGTATCATGTGGTTCTATCCGGCGCCGATCGGCTGGGCGCGGCTGCAGCGCCTGCATAGCTCAGGGACGGTCGCCGACTATCGCGGCGCCTTGTCGGCGGCGCTCGGGCAGATCATCGCGTCGCATCCCGATCTGCACGCGGCGCTGTTCCGTACGCTGCTGTCGCACATCGCGTTCAGCCGCACGATCGACGGCGTCGAGTCGCTCTACCTCACGCTGCTGCACTCGGCCGCATTTCACGGGCAGACGGCGCTGTATAAGGTCGGACTCGGCGCGTGGACGGCGTATGGGCCGCCGCGCGCGACCGGCGGCGATCTCGGGTTCACGTTGTTCTATAACGTCGCGACCACGACGTTCACGATCTTGTCGCAGCATCAGGTGGCGGGGCTCGCCATCAAGAACGGCAACGGCGGCATCTTGGCGCGCGGCGCCGAGCTTGGCTCCGGCATCGCGGCGCTCGGCGCTGGCTGGCGCTCCGGGTCGGGCGACGATGAGACCGCGAATGACGCGCGCGCGACGTGCCGCGACGCGCTGGTGAATGCTGGCGCCATCGTCGGCCTCGCGGCCAGCGGGAGCGCGAGCGCGATTGGCGGGAACGACCATCACGTGGCGAACGAGATCGTGGGTGCGATCATTCCCGGCGCGCCGGAATCCGGACTCTCGATCGGCATCCTGCTCGGCGGCAATGATCAGGACGGGTTTGCGGCGGCGCTCTGCGGTGGCTCGGTTGACGTCGAGGCGCTGCATGAGCCGGCGTCCCATGAGTCTTATGGTTGGCATGATGAGCACCAGCATCACGAGCATCACGAACACCATGAGCATCACTCTCGGGTCGAACACGAAGTCGCGGTCAGTGTCGCCGACGAAATTCATGAACACGTGACCTTCGCCGCGGCGCCGGCCTTAAAGCCGGAAGAAGTGGAAGAAGACAAAGAAGAAGACGAGGAGGAGGAGGAGGACGAGGAAGCGACAGCGGTCGCTGGCGATGCCCTCGGCCTCATCTCGAACTTCTTCGCCACCGGCCCTGGCACCGAAGCATTCCTGACGCGGGTCGCGCCGACCAACTTCTATCTCGCCGGTGCACCGATGGTCTACGGGCGCGACCCAGGCGCGGTCGCGCTGGGATTCCTCGGCGCCAACCCATACGTGGCACGGAGCTTCGAGCGTCTGGTCGGGAGCGCTCAGCGACGGAAGTAACAGCCCCTTATTTTGGGCGCATGGTCATTGTGATCGGCGCCGGCGTGGCTGGGCTCGCGGCTGCCGCGATGCTCACGGACGCCGGTGTCGAAACGTTGGTGCTCGAGGCGCGCGACCGGATCGGCGGTCGCGTCTACACCCGTCACGAACCAGGATTCGAAGCCCCGATCGAGCTCGGGGCTGAGTTTGTGCACGGCATGGTGCGCCCGACGTTGGAGCTCGCGTCGGCGGCTGGGCTGACGCTCGCCGAGATGGTGGGCGAACCGGTCGATGTCGAAGGAGATGGTTCGTTCTTCGACCGACTGGGGCGCGTGCTCCATGCACTCGATGTCAATCGGACACCGGATCGCACGTTCGCCGAGTTTTTGAGCTCGCTCGATGTCTCAGATGATGAGCGCGCGGCGGCGATTGGGTATGTGCAGGGCTACGATGCCGCCGAGCCCACGCGCGTGGGTGAGCGATGGCTCGCCGCGGGCGAAGCCGCATCAGCTCAAGATCATTCTGATCGGCAGTTTCGATTCGTGAACGGGTACGATGCACTGCCGCGATATCTCGCGAGTCGGTTGCCAGGCAACGCCGTCCATCTATCGACTCGTGTCGAGCGCATT
>DASRDS010000079.1:0-3160 GCA_035652495.1 Gemmatimonadaceae bacterium | reverse complement strand
GACGACGGGCCGCGTGGCATTCGGCATCGGCCTCGGCACGATCGTGCTCGCCGTCAACACGACGCTCCTGTCGTGCTACACGCTCGGCTGCCATTCGCTGCGCCACGTCGTGGGCGGCTATCGGGACAAGCTGGCGAAGCGACCGGTCCAGCGCACCGCGTACAACTGCGTCAGCTGCTTCAACCGGTGGCACATGAAGTGGGCGTGGATGAGCCTCTTCTTCGTCGCCTTCACGGATATCTACGTTCGACTGTGCTCAATGGGCATCTGGCACGACTGGCGGATCATTTAAGGATGCCCGACTACGATACGAAGACACACGACGTGCTCGTGATCGGCGCCGGCGGCGCCGGATTGCGGGCCGCGATCGCGGCCGCCGCCGAGGGCGTGTCCGTCGGACTCGTGTGCAAATCACTGCTCGGCAAGGCGCATACGGTGATGGCGGAGGGCGGCGTGGCCGCCTCGCTGGCCAACGTCGATGATCGCGACAACTGGCGCGTGCACTTCTCCGACACCATGCGGGGTGGCCAGTATCTCAATAACTGGCGTATGGCCGAGCTCCACGCGAAGGAAGCGCCGGATCGCGTGCGTGAGCTCGAAGCGTGGGGCGCGCTGTTCGACCGGACGCCGGACGGCCGCATCCTGCAGCGCAACTTCGGCGGGCACAAATATCCGCGCTTGGCTCACGTCGGTGACCGCACCGGCCTCGAGATGATCCGGACGTTGCAGGATCACGGGATCCATCAAGGCATCGACGTGCACATGGAGTACACCATCCTGACGCTGCTCAAGGATGGTGACCGCATCGCGGGCGCGCTCGCGTACGATCGCGAGCGTGGGCGCTTCCGGCTCTTTCACAGCAAGGCCGTGGTGCTCGCCACCGGTGGCATCGGTCGCGCGTACAAGATCACCAGCAATAGTTGGGAGTACACGGGTGACGGCCAGGCCCTCGCGTACGAGGCTGGAGCGGCGCTGCAAGACATGGAGTTCGTGCAGTTCCATCCGACCGGCATGGTCTGGCCCCCGAGCGTGCGCGGGATTCTCGTCACGGAAGGCGTGCGCGGCGAGGGCGGGGTCTTGAAGAACTCCCAGGGTCGGCGGTTCATGTTCGACGACGTCCCGGAAAATTACCGCGCCCAGACCGCGACCGACCCCGAAGAAGGGTGGCGCTACACGCAGGGCGACAAATCAGCGAAGCGGCCGCCCGAGCTTTTGACCCGAGACCACGTCGCCCGTGCGATTGTGCGTGAGGTTCGCGAAGGTCGCGGTAGCCCTCATGGCGGTGTGTTCTTGGATATCGCTTGGATCAAGGAAAAGATTCCGAACGCCGAAGAGCACATCAAGAAGAAGCTCCCGAGCATGTATCACCAGTTCAAGACACTGGCTGACATCGACATCACCAAGGAGCCGATGGAAATCGGGCCGACGACGCACTATGTCATGGGTGGCATTCGCGTCGACGGTGACTCGCAGATGTCGAATGTGCCTGGGTTGTTCGCCGCTGGCGAATGCGCGGCGGGGCTTCACGGCGCGAACCGGCTTGGCGGCAACTCACTGTCTGATTTGCTCGTTTTCGGCAAACGCGCCGGGGAATATGCGGCTCGCTTCGCTCGCTCCAATGGCGACACACGGATCGATATCAACCAAGCGACAGCGGCCGAAAAGAGAGCGTTGGCGCCGTTTGATAGGAAAGACGGTGAAGGGCCGTATCAAATCCAGCAAGCGTTGCAGAACGTGATGCAGGAAAACGTCGGCATCGTGCGACGCGAAGCCGAGATGGAAAAAGCACTGACGGAGATTGATGCGCTGGACGCACGAGCGGCCAAAGTCTCAGTCACGGGGAATCGCGAGTACAATCCGGGTTGGCACACCGCGCTCGATCTCAAGAACTTGCTGACGGTCGCCCGGGCGATCGCGATCACCGCGATCGAGCGAAAAGAAAGCCGCGGCGGCCACTTCAGAGACGATTATCCGAACAAGGACCCCGAGTTCGGCAAGGTCAATCTCGTGATCCAGCGCGGCCCCGACGGCCGCATGGTCTTGAGCCGGGTGCCGATCCCGGCGATGCCAGCGGAGCTGGCCCAGGTCATCAAGGAGATGGGATGAGCACGGCGACGTTCAAGGTGTGGCGAGGCGATCGCGAGCGCGGCCAATTTCAGTCGTACACGACCGAAGTGACGACGGGCATGGTGGTGCTCGACGCGATCCACCAGATCCAAGCGGAGCAGGCCAACGATCTCGCCGTCCGCTGGAACTGCAAAGCGGGCAAGTGCGGCTCATGCTCGGCCGAAGTCAACGGCCAGCCGCGATTGCTGTGCATGACGCGCCTCAGTGATCTCGATCTCGAGACACCAATCACGGTCGAGCCCATGCGCGCGTTCCCGCGCATCAAGGATCTCGTAACCGACGTCTCGTGGAATTTCGAGGTCAAAAAGCGGATCAAAGGCTTTACGCCGCGGCCACCCGACGCGCCGGACGGGACGTGGCGGATGCAACAGTCGGATGTCGAACGGGTACAAGAGTTCCGAAAGTGCATCGAATGTTACCTGTGTCAGAACGTGTGCCACGTCATCCGTGAGCACCACGAAGAAAAAGAATTCATCGGCCCGCGCTTTTTCGTGTACAGCGCGGCATTGGAGATGCATCCGCTGGACGTCGCGGATCGCGTGCCCGACCTCAAGCGGGAATTTGGGATCGGGTATTGCAATATCACAAAGTGCTGCACGAAGGTCTGCCCCGAGAGCATCACGATCACGGACAACGCTATTATTCCGTTGAAGGAGCGCGTGGTGGATGAGTTCTATGATCCCGTCGGGCGGCTCGTGAAAATCTTCTCGCGTCGTGCACAAGCTTAAGCCGATCACCGTCGACGCCGTGCCGACGGCGCTGGTCAAGGCCGAGCGTTATCGGCTGATCGGCGACCCGTCGGGCGCCGAGAGTATCTGTCTCGATGTACTGGCGGTCGATCCAATGAACCAGCAGGCGGCGTGCACGCTGCTCCTGGCCATCACGGATCAGATGGATGACGGCCTGGCCGAGGGCGTCATGCGTGCCCGCGATGTGCTACCCAAGATCGCGGACGAGTACAAGCGGCAGTACTACGCCGGCATTATCTGTGAGCGCCGGGCAAAGGCCCAGCTCAAGCGCGGCGGCCCGCGGT
>DASRDS010000078.1:0-30222 GCA_035652495.1 Gemmatimonadaceae bacterium | reverse complement strand
CTGGTCGGCCAGATCGCGATCGGTCTCGCGCTCGGTTTCTATCTCTGGAAGTTTCCCATTTCCACGCTTCCCGGCGCATCCACCACGCTGCCGTTCTTCAAGTACGTCCTCGTCGTTCCCGCCGCGGCGTGGCTCGGATGGGTGTACGTTGGCTTTACGACGTTCGTGCTGACCGGCACATCGAACGCCGTCAACTTCACGGATGGTCTCGATGGGTTGGCCGCGGGCCTCTGCGCAATTGCCGCGCTGACGTTTGCGCTGTTCGCCTACGTCATTGGCCGCGTTGATACGAGCGCGTATCTCCAGATTTACTATCTCCGTGGCGCCGGCGAGCTCACCGTATTCTGCACGGCGATCTTTGGAGCCACGATAGGTTTCCTTTGGTACAACTGTTATCCAGCCGAAGTCTTCATGGGCGACACCGGTTCGTTGGCGCTCGGTGGGGCGTTGGGTGCGATCGCCATTTTGCTCAAGTCCGAGTTCCTGCTCCTCCTGATCGGTGGAGTATTCGTCGTCGAGAGCGTATCCGTGATCATTCAACGGACCGTCTTCAAATATCGCAAGGCCCGCCACGGCCTTGAATACGCGCAAGCGCACCGCGTATTCAAGCGAGCCCCCATCCATCACCACTTCGAGCTTCTCGGTTGGCCGGAGCCCCAGATCGTCGTCCGATTCTGGATCATCGGCATCCTGTTCGCCACCCTGGCGTTGTCCACCCTCAAGCTGCGGTGACCGGCGAAGTCGCGGTACTCGGACTCGGCAAAAGTGGTCGCTCGGCGGCCCTGCTATTGGTCCGCGAAGGCCGGCGCGTCTACGTCTCCGACGCCGACCCCAACGCGTCATGGCCCTCCGCGCCCTCCTCGGTCGAGGTTGAAGCCGGCAGTCACGACCTTGCCCGCATCGGCGCGGCTTCGCTCGTGGTCACCAGTCCCGGCATCCCACCAACGGCCCCACCGCTAGCGGCCGCCCGAGCCTCGGGAGTGCCGATCATCTCGGAGGTCGAGCTGGCGCTTCGCGCCATGCCGGGGCTCCGGTACATCGCGGTCACCGGTACGAACGGTAAGACCACGACGACTGCGCTCATCGGCCATGTGCTGCGCGGTTTGGGCTACAACGCTATTGACGCTGGCAATATCGGGCTGCCCTTGGCTCAAGTGGCTCTCAATTCGACCGGTAACGTGCCCGGGAGCTCGGGCGGAGTAGACTGGGTCGCCCTGGAGCTGTCCTCGTTCCAACTCCACGATACCCCATCGGTGGATGCGACGGTCAGCGTTCTCACGAACCTCAGTCCGGATCATCTGGACCGGTATGCGACCGTAGAGGACTATTACGCGGACAAAGGCCGATTATTCGTGAACGCGCGAAGCGCGTCAAAAATAGTGGTCAACGCCGATGACCCTGCGTCACTAGGCCTCGTGGCAGGAGTCCCAGGTACTCACTATCACTTCTCAGTAGCCGGCCACCCAGCCGACGCCACACTGAATGCCGATAGCTTGAAACTCGGCGCCGATATCCTGATGCCACGTAGCGGCCTCCAGCTGCTCGGTGTGCACAATGTCGCGAACGCGCTAGCGGCCGCGCTAGCGGTGATGGTCGCGGATCCAGAGCACACAGCGCCGCAGGCGCGCCTAAAGATCGCGGAATCTCTCGGCACATTCCGAGCGCTGCCCCATCGCCTGCAGCTCATCGGCGAGTATCAAGGCGTGCACTGGATCAACGACTCCAAGGCGACCAACGTGAGCTCAGCCCTCGTCGCACTGGAATCGATGACCCGCCCCACGATCCTCCTCGCGGGCGGAATCCACAAAGGCGAGCCGTACACAGCCTTAGCGGCGCCACTCTCCCGGATCGGCAAAGCCGTCCTGGCGTACGGCGAAGCCGCCCCACTGATCGTCGCGGACCTCGCGGGTAAAGTCCCAGTCGAGCGCCTAGGCCGCGATTTCGATGAAGTCATCGCGAGAGCCCGCGCCCTGGCGGCACCCGGCGATGCGGTACTGCTGGCGCCAGCCTGCTCCAGCTTCGACATGTTCCACAACTATGTCGAACGCGGCGAGACTTTTGCGAGGCTCGCCCCATCGTGAAAGAGCGACTCCGCTGGCGCATCGGCGTAGAAGCGCGCGCGCTGATCCTGGTGACGGCGACGATCCTCGCGTTCGGCCTCGCCGTACTCTACAGCGCGAGCTCGATGTCGGCCGTGCAAGAGCATCGCTCGAACGCCTTCTATCTGCTCAGACAGCTGTCAGGCGTCGGCATCGGCATCGTCGCCTTCGCCATTGCGGCGAAGATGGACGCCGAGCGCTGGTACAAGTGGGCGTGGCCCGTCATGGGTGTGACGCTGACGCTGATGCTGATCACGATCCTGCCATTCACGCGATCCATCGCCCCGATGATCCATGGATCGCGCCGATTCCTGATCGGCGCCTCGATCCAGCCGTCGGAAATCGGCCGTTTCGCGGTCGTGATCTGGTCCGCGATGCTGGTCGTGAAGAAAGGCCCGCAGCTCCACCGCCTGACGAAGGGCTTTCTCCCGTTTCTCGTCGTCGTGGGCGCGCTCGACGTCCTCGTGGTCATGGAGCCCGATCTGTCGACGGCGCTCCTGTACACGCTGCTCATGACGGTCATCCTCTTCGCCGGCGGAATCCGGATCGGATTTTTGCTCGTACTGCTCGTCATCGGCGCGCCGGTGCTGTGGCACGAGGCGCAGCGATTGCAATACGTCTTCGCTCGACTCGTGTCGTTCGCCAACGCGGGACCGAACGTCACGGCGATCAACTATCAGCTCCGGCAATCGCTGATCGCCGTCGGCTCCGGCCGCCTGCTCGGCGTCGGCTACGGTCACGGTCACCAACAGGGCGGGTTCGTGCCGTTTCCGTATGACGATTTCATAGGCAGCGTGATCGGCGAAGAGTGGGGCTTCGTCGGTGTCGTCTTTATCGCGGCGGCGTTCGGTACCTGGGCCTGGCTCGGAATCAGCGTCGCGCGCGAGGCGCGATCGCAGTTCCTGCAACTCGTCGCGATCGGCATCACATTTTCGGTGACCGTCTGCGCGTTTCTCCATCTGGGCGTCGTGATCGGTCTTCTGCCGACGACGGGTCTGACGCTGCCATTCGTCTCGTACGGGCGATCGGATCTGATCCTGTCAATGTTTCTCACCGGGTTGCTCGTGAACATCGGCAGCGTTCGAGAGCGGGTCATCATAGCGCCGCCGCCGCCCCCATCATGATTGTTTGGTTTGCGGGCGGAGGCACGGGCGGACATCTGTATCCGGGTCTGGCCATAGCCCGCGCGCTGGTCCGTCTCGAACCGAAAGTCCGGCCTTTTTTCGTTGGCGCCAAGCGAGGCATTGAGCGCGAGGTTCTCCCGCGCGAGGGATTTCCGTTCGAGCTGCTCGATCTCCACCCTCTGTATCGTCCCCGCGTGTGGCTCAACTATCGCACGGTTCTTGGTAGCATCAGTGCGTGGCGCCGTCTCGGAGCGCTCGAGCGGCCAAGGCTCGTCGTGGGCACTGGTGGATATGCCTCGGGGCTGGCGCTTGCCTATGCCGAAATGCACCGGATCCCGTTTGTCGAGCAAGTCGCCGACAGCCATCCGGGCCTGACCGCGCGAGCCTTCAGTCGCGGCGCACGCGAAGTGTATCTCGGGTATCCGGAGGCCGAGCACTATCTACCCCGGCGGAGCGGCGAACCGTTCTTCGACACCGGCAACCCAATCGAGCCGCCACCGAGCCCGCGCCCCTCTCGTACGGCGGCGCGGGTCAAGTGGGGATTTCCACCGGAGGGCGGCACGGTTCTCCTCGTCTTTGGTGGCAGTCAAGGTGCGCGAGCGTTGAACGCGGCGGTAGACGCTTGGATCCGTCGCGGCATTCCCGAGTCACTGCACGTGATCTGGGGCACGGGAAAGTCGCATTTCGACGCCCATCGCGAACGCGCCAACCCTCGCGTCTGCGTCAGACCGTACTTGTCGCCGATCGCCGATGCATATGCGGCCAGTGATGTGGTGGTCGCCAGAGCGGGCGCGATGACAACAGCGGAGCTCTGCGCCTGGGGGCTTCCGATGGTGTTGGTCCCACTGCCGACGGCGGCCGCGGACCACCAGACGGCGAACGCGCGCGCACTGGCCGCGGCCGGTGCGGCCGTGCACATCCCGCAGTCCGAGCTGACCGCCGAACGGCTGGATCGCGTCGTGCATGACGTCGTACTCAATACGGAGCAGCGTAACGCATTGGCGGCGGCGGCCCGCGCGCGGGGACGACCTGACGCGGCCGAACACATCGCGGGGCGGATACTTGCCCTGCTAGATTAGCGTCGTCATGTCGCTTCTCGACCCGGCGGATAGCCGCCCCATTCACTTCATCGGGATCGCCGGCGCGGGGATGAGCGCACTTGCCGACCTCTTCGCGCGGCGGGGCGCAACAGTTACGGGATGCGACGCGTCAACGACCGGTCACGACCCCGCGCACATCCAGGGCGTCCGCGCGGTCGTCGTCTCGTCGGCGATCCGTCCGGATCTTCCTGAGGTCGTCGCCGCCCGCGCGGCCGGTCTCCCCGTGATCCGTCGCGCCGAGGCGCTGGCTGAGGCGGTCGCGGGTGGCACCGTCATTGGTATCGCCGGTACGCATGGCAAGACAACAACGACGGTGATGACGACCGAGACGTTGACGGCCGCGGGCAAGTCGCCAACCGGGGTGGTCGGCGGTCGCGTCGCCGAGTGGAACGGGAATCTTCGGTACGGCAGTCTCGACCTGTTCGTCGTCGAAGCCGACGAATACGACCGGTCTTTTCTGGCGTTGACCCCAACGGTTGCTGTCGTCACGAATATCGAGGCGGATCATCTCGACATCTATCGCGATCTCGACGATATCCGCTCGGCGTTCGCCACGTTCGTGCGGCCGGCTCGCTGGATCATCTTGTGCGCCGACGATCCCGGCGCCAATTCGCTGCCCACGCCACCGACGGCAGAAGTTGTGCGATACGGCCTCACTTCCGGTGATGCACGATTGACCGCACACTCAGTTGAACGTGCCTCAGGTGGCTCGCAATTCACTGTGGTTTATGATGGCGATACACTCGGATCGATCACGCTGAGTGTTCCAGGCGATCATAATATTCGCAACGCGTTAGGGGCGATAGCGAGCGGCATCGCCGTAGGCGTGCCGCTAGCGAGCATGGCCCCAGGCCTAGCGAATTTCCATGGCGTAGAGCGCCGGTTCCAACGCCTAGGCGAAGCAAAAGGCGTAGCCGTAGTCGATGACTATGCCCATCACCCAACAGAAATTCGCGCGACACTACATGCCGCGCGCGCGGCGTACCCAGGCCGCCGCATCATAGCGGCGTTCCAACCGCACCTGTTCACTCGTACCCGAGACTTCGCCGGCGACTTTGGTCAAGCGCTGGCGCGGAGCGACGCGATTTTCCTCACCGAGATCTATCCCGCACGCGAGCAACCCCTGCCAGGCGTGACATCGGATCTCATCGCCACAGCCGCGGCTCAAGCGGGAAAGCCGGTCGCGTGGCGTGGCGTACGCAATGACCTCGCGAGCGCGCTGGCGACCGCCGTACGCCCCGGCGATGTCGTCATCACGCTTGGCGCCGGTGACATCACGAAGACCGGCCCCGAGCTCCTCACGGTACTGGGCCGCAACGGAGCCGCGCCATGACGCGCACGCGTATCGCGCTGCTTGCCGCGCTCGGACTCGTCGTGCTTGCGGCGCCGTTCTGGGGCCCTCGCGTGCTACGGCACCTGGCCTACTTCCATGTGCGCTCGGTCCAAGTCATCGGCGCACACTATTTGTCGCCGCGCGATGTCGTCGCCGCTATGCGCGTCGACACGAACACTTCGACGTGGGACGACGTGAGACCCTACGCCACGCGCGTCAGACGTCTCGCCATGGTTCAGCGTGCCGACGTAGAGCGCGAGCTACCGGGCACGCTGGTGGTCCACGTCACGGAAACCACTCCCGTCGCCATGGCGCCAACGTCGAACGGATTCCGCGTGTACGACGTTCGCGCGCAGGCCTTGCCGATTGATCCGACCAAAACCGATATCGATCTCCCCGTCATCGATCGCCCCGATGCCGTCATCACGCGACTGCTCTCGGGTGTCGAGACGACGAATCCACGATTCTTCGCGCGCATCAGCACCGTTGCCCGGCAGGGCAACGGAGACCTGGTGATGCAACTCGATCATGGCGTGCTGCGAGCGGGTGTCGACGTCACGCCGGCTCGTCTCGCGAACGCCAGCCTCGTCGCCGCTGACCTCGAGCGGCGCGGCGAGCACTACACGGAACTCGATCTCCGCTATCGCGATCAAATCGTGGCGAGGCTGCAATAATGGCTGGCGGCACGGAACGATTGATCGCGGGGCTCGATATCGGATCCGCGAAGACGACCGCGCTGATCGCGGAAGTCGTCGGCGAGTTGCGCAGTCCGCGGATCAAGGTCCTCGGCGTCGGTCGCGCCCGCACGACGGGCCTTCGTCGCGGCGTGGTCGCCGATATCGAAGAGACCACGCGGTCGATTCGCAAAGCCATGGAAGACGCCGAGCGCATGGCCGGGCAGCATGTGACCGAGGTGTATGTCGGGATCGCCGGCGAGCACGTCCAGGCGATGACCTCGACGGGCGTCGTCGCCGTGAACGGCGAGGAGATCACGAAGCAGGACGTCGAGCGCGCGAACGATGTCGCGCGGGCGCAGGCCGTGCCGACCGATCGCGAGCTGCTGCACGCGATCCCGCAGGAATACACGGTCGACAAGAACCAGGGCATTCGCGATCCCGTCGGGATGATCGGCACGCGGCTCGAGACCGAGATGTACTTGGTCACGATCGGTGCATCGCCGGCGATGAACCTGCGCAAGGCCGTCGAGCGGGCCGGCTACAAGGTTCGTGAGCTGGTGTTGGAGCCGCTCGCGTCGGCCCTGAGCGTGCTCACCGAAGATGAGAAGGAGCTCGGCGTCGCCCTCGTGGAAATGGGCGCGGGATCGACGGATCTCGCGATCTTTCACGAGGGAAAAATTCGTCATCTCGGTACCGTCGCCTACGGTGGCAACAGCGTCACGAACGACATCGTGCTGGGCTTGAAGTTGACGCCTGATGATGCCGAGCGGCTCAAGGAACGCTATGGCTGCGCGTACGAGGGCGCGTCAGATCCGCATTTGGTGATCCCGTTGCCGGGAACCGCCGCACAGGGCGAACGCGCCATCGACCACGGCTCGCTGACGCACATCATCCATCAGCGCGTCGATGAAATTTTCGATCTCGTCCAACGCGATATCACAAATACGGGCTACGCACGCCGGCTGAGCTCCGGAGTGGTCCTCACCGGAGGCGCCGCGGCTCTGCCCGGCATCGTTGATCTCGCGACAGACGTATTCGGGATTGGAGTGCGGGTCGGAGCGCCGGGGTCCTCTTTGACCGGATTGACCGATTCCGTGGACGCTCCCCGTTTTTCTACAGTAACCGGCTTGGCCCTCTACGGCGCTCACCGTATGGCCATCGGCGGGGACACCCGGAGGCCCGGAATCGGGGCTCCCGGGGTAGATAAGTTGATCGAACGGGTCAGAGTCTGGCTCCAAGACTTTTTTTAGCCCCGAAAAATTGTGGATAACCTGGTTGTACCCTTGTGGGAAGTATTTCGTCATCACGCTGGCAGAAATCTTGTTATATTGCCGCGGCCCAAGCGGGACTCGGCGAAGTTATCCACATTAGCTCCGCATTCGCGATGATCTTCGAGTTCGAGGAGAGCGCGTCACAGAACGCCCGGATGAAGGTGGTGGGCGTGGGCGGTGGTGGCGGCAATGCCGTCAACCGCATGATCGAGGAGCACCTGGAAGGGGTCGAGTTCATCTCGGTGAACACCGACGCACAAGCGCTGCTGAACTCGAAGTCCGACGTCAAAATCCAGATCGGGAAGAAGCTCACCCGAGGTCTGGGCGCCGGCGCCCGTCCGGAAATCGGTCGCCAAGCTATCGAGGAATCGAAAGAAGACGTGCAGCGCTCGCTCGTCGGCGCCGATCTCGTCTTCATCACGTGCGGCATGGGCGGTGGCACGGGCACCGGCGCCGCCCCGGTGATCTGCGAGCTCGCGCGCCAGGCGGGTGCGCTCACGGTCGGCATCGTCACGCGACCCTTCCTGTTCGAGGGGAAGAAGCGCATGCGGCAGGCCGACAGCGGCATCAACGAAATGCGGAATAACGTCGACACGATGATCGTCGTGCCGAACGAGCGCCTGCTGGCCGTCGTCGGGAAGGGCATCCCATTTCAGGACGCCCTGAAGAAGGCGGACGAGGTCCTGCTGCACGCGACGCAGGGTATCTCGTCGCTCATCAGCGTCACCGGTCTCGTTAACGTCGACTTCGCCGACGTGCGCACCGTCATGCAGGCCGGCGGCAGCGCGCTCATGGGCACCGGCATCGGCCGCGGCGAGAATCGATCGATGGAGGCGGCGCAGCAGGCGATCTCGTCGCCGTTGCTCGACAACATCTCGATCTCCGGCGCGACCGGCGTGCTCGTCAACATCACCGGCGGCGCGGATCTGACCCTCGGCGAAGTGCATCAGATCAACGAGATCATCCACGACGCCGTCGGCGACGATGCCGAGATCATCTTCGGCGCCGTGCATGAGCCGGCCATGCAGGGTGAAATCCGCGTGACGGTCATCGCCACGGGCTTCGACGGCGCACGCGCGGGCATGATCGCGCAGGTGCAGCAGAAGAGTCCGCCGGTGATTCCGTTCCCGACGCAGCGTCAGCAGGTGCAGCGTCCCTCGCGGCCCGCGACCGTTGATATTCCACGAAGGACCAGCGATCTGCGTACCTCTGATCAGGACCTCTCCGATATGGAGATCCCAACGTTTATTCGGAGGCAGATGGATTGAAGGCACTGGGCGCGCGCGCGATCGCGTACTGCGTGGTCGCGCTTCTCGCCGCGGCGGCGTTCATCTTCACCCCGCCGATCCACGGCCGGCAAACATCGCCGGCCGTTTCTGTCGTTACGCACCCCACAGTCGCGGTCCCTGACACGGAGCGAGTCGTCGATACGCTCCGGTCTGGCGAAACGCTTTCGCAGCTCTTCGCCCGCGCTCATGTCGCGCAAGTTTTTTCGGCGGCGGCGCTTCGCGCCGCGCCGTTTGACGAACGACGAGTGATGGCGGGTACCGTCGTCACGATGACGAGTGTCTATCCGGATTCGACGGCCGAGGTGGGACTCGGCGATTCGGGTGTCGGACCGCTCGTACCGGGCGAGATCGGGCCGCGTGAGATCGCGCTCCGGTTCGCGGTTGATCACATCGTGCACTTACGCCGCACCGGAGACCAATGGACGGCGCAAGATGAAAAGCTGCCGTGGTCAACAGACACACTGGTAGTCGCAGGCACAATCCACACAAACCTCTACGCAGCGATGGACGCTGCCGCGCCCACGCTCCCAAAGCATGCGCGAGAAGAGCTGACGTGGGCGCTAGCCGACATTCTCGACTATCGCGTAGACATGAGTCGAGACCTCCAAGATGGCGACACGTTCAAAGCTCTGTATGAACGCCAGACGGGTCCGGAGGGCGTTGTACGCATAGGCCGCGTAATGGCGCTGTCGTTCGTACTCTCGCGCGACACAACCGAAGCCATCTGGTTCGCCGGCGGCAAATCCAAAGACGGCTACTACGACAAATCCGGCAAGTCGCTGAGAAACGCCTTCTTGAGAGCGCCGCTAGAATTCCGCCGCATCTCCAGCGTATTCGGCATGCGCAAGCACCCGATCCTCGGCATATGGCGCCAGCACAAAGGCACGGACTACGCCGCAGCCCAAGGAACGCCTGTCCGCGCGATCGGCGACGCCGTCGTGATCTTCGCCGGCCAAAAACATGGCTATGGCAACGTGATCGACTTACGACACCGGAACGGCTACGTGACGCGCTACGGACATCTCCTCCGATTCGCGTCGGGTATCCGCGTCGGCGCGCGCGTCGACCAGGGCAAGACGATCGCTTACGTGGGGATGACCGGCCTCGCGACCGCGCCTCATTTGCATTTCGAGGTGCTCATCAATGGCGTCCAACACGATTCCCGGACCGCGCTGAAAACGACCGGCGGCGAGCCCTTGCTGGCCGCCGACAAGCCCGCGTTCGAGGCCGAGCGAGAGAAGTGCCTGGCGGCCATGCAGCAACAGCAACCCAGCCAGGTCGCGGCCAAGTAAGTTTCTGGCCATGACAGCTTGGCTGCTCGCGGCCGCGGTGGGATTCGGTGTCGCGGCGCTGCAGTATGGACCGGCGGGCACACGCCGCGAGCTCCCCGCCGCCGCCCTGCGCGGCGTGGCGGTGACGCTGCTCGTCGCCCTGCTGCTCGACGCGCCCGCGGGCGCGACCAAGGCCGTGCGCCCGATCGCGGTGCTCGATGTCTCAGCGAGCTGGCAGCGCGGCGGCCCGGCGACCTACGACAGCGCGTTGCGCCACTTCCGCGTGCTCACACGCAACGCCGACTCGAGCTTCCTGTTCGGCGACTCGTTGCGCGCCGGCGCGCCGCCGAACGTGCCGATCGACACGCGAACGTCGACCCGGTCAGCGGTCGATCGCGCCCTGGCCGCTGGCCGTCCGCTCGAGATCGTGACCGACGGCGAGCTCGATGACCCCGACGCGCTGGCCAACCTACCGGCCGGCTCCGGTCTCTTCGTTATCGCCCGGCCGGCGGTGAGCGACGCGGCCGTCACCGCGGTCGAGGCCCCACGCGCGGTCGTCGGCGGCGACACCGTCCCCATTCAAGCGACCGTCGCCGCCGGCTCGGCCGGATCAACGGCCGGCTCGCTCTCGGTGTTGTTCGACAACCGAACCCTGACGACCACGCCATTACCGGCGCTGGATCCGCTGGCCGAACGGGTGGTGCCACTACGGATCGCAGTCCCGTCAGAAGAAGGCTCGGGACTCCTCCGAGTCATCGTCACTGTACCGGGCGATGCCGAGCGCAGAAATGACACGCTCGAGCGACCGTTAGAGATCTCGCCGGCCGCGGGCGCCGTGTTCGTCTCGACGTCACCAGACTACGATGCCCGCTATGCGCTGGCCGTTCTCCGTGGCGCGGTGTCGCTCCCCACACGCGGCTTCTTCCGCGTGGCACCGGGCAACTGGCGAGTCGATGGCACGCTTGCCTCGGTCACCGAGACTGACGTCCGGCGCGCCGTGGCCAACGCCCCACTCGTCGTGCTGCACGGCGATACCGCGCTCTTCGGCGCCCCACGGTCGTCGACGCACGGCTCGCTCGTATTGTTCCCCAGCCCAAGTGGGGACGAGACCGGCGAGTACTACGCGACGGCGGCCCCACCCTCGCCGCTCGCCGCCGCGCTCGGATCGATCGCCTGGGACAGCCTGCCGCCGATCGAGTCTCCGTCGATGGCCTATCCGCCGAACACTTATTGGGAAGGGTTGGAGACGAGGCGGGCGAGACGTCTCGATCGACGGGTGCCGGTCATCGGCACGTTGAGCGGCCGGCGCGTGGTGATCGTGAACGCGGCAGGCCTCTGGCGCTGGCAGTTCCGTGGCGGCGTCGCCGCCGATGCGTATTCGGCGTTGTGGGGCGGTATCTTTGATTGGTTGTCGGCCGAACGGCCGGACGTACGGGTCGCACTCCCGACGGAGGGCGCGGTCAGGGCCGGCGAGCCGGTCGAGTGGCGTCGGGGTTCGGGCACGGACTCGGTCGTCACGGTCGTCGTGACGCGGCGAGGCGGTGGCACTCCCGACACGGTCGCGCTGCATTTCGGCAGCGGATCAACGGCAGAGTCGGCGCCGATGGCACGTGGCGTGTATGACGTGCGCACGACCGGCGGGACGTCATCGCTCGTCGTCAACCCGTCGCGCGAATGGCTGCCCAATCGCGCGCGCGTGAAAGCGGGCGCGATCGGCGGTGGCGCCGTCGCCGGGCTCGCCACGCGGGTGCGGGCCATATGGTGGATATACTTGGCGCTGGTCGGCGCACTCTGTGGAGAGTGGATCGTCCGCCGGTCGCTCGGACTTCGGTGAGAAAGCTATGAGTCGGATTTTTCGGCGCGACGGCGATGTGCCGAAGCGCTCGCTGTGGCAACGGATCAAGGACATCGCCCTGGCCGACGTTGGCGTCGTCATGCGCGGTGGGCCGGACCAGGGATCGCTCGAGCGTCTCGAGGAAGTGCTGCTCGATGCCGACTTCGGCGTGGCGACGACGATGCGGCTCGTGGCCGACGTCGAGCGGCTCGCCTTGGACGGCAGCGTGCGCACCGGCTCCGAATTCCACGAGGCCTTGCGCGCCGGCGTCGAGCGCGCGCTCATCACGGGCCGCCACGATACGTCGCTCATCTCGGCTCCCCAAGCGCCCACGGTCATTCTCGTCATCGGCGTGAATGGGGCAGGCAAGACCACGTTCATCGGCAAGCTCGCCGGTGCGCTTCGCAAGCAACGCAAGAAGGTCATCGTCGCGGCTGGCGACACCTTTCGCGCTGGCGCGATCGATCAGTTGAAAGTGTGGGCCGAGCGCTCAGGCGCTGAATTCGTTGGCGCGGCGGTCGGCCGTGATCCGGCGGCGGTCGCGGTCGATGCCTTGGATGTCGCCGTGAAAAATCACGCCGATGTGCTCATAGTCGACACCGCGGGCCGACTCCACACGAGTGGGAACCTGATGGAGGAATTGAAAAAAATTGTTCGTGTACTAGGCAAAAGAAATCCAGGAGCCCCGCACGAAACGCTATTGGTCCTGGATGGCACCATTGGACAAAATGCCGTCGTACAGGCGAAGACCTTCGCGGCCGCGGTGCCGGTCACGGGCTTAGTCGTGACCAAGGTTGATGGGACCGCGAAAGGCGGTATCGTCGTGGCCGTGCACGAGGCCATAGATGTCCCGGTCAAGTTCATTGGTACCGGCGAGAGCCTAACCGACCTCGCGACCTTCGACGCCGTCGAATTCTCGAAGGAGCTTCTCGAAGAGGTATGAACCTCGAGACACCCGTCACATATCTCAAGGGTGTCGGACCACATCGCGCCGAGCTCCTCGCGCGCCTGGGCATAGTGACCGCGGGCGACCTGCTGTACCACGTCCCTCATCGCTACGAGGACGCCAGCACCGTCGCCCCGATCTCTTCGCTGCAGCCCGGCATGGATGCGACGATCATCGGCACGGTGATCTCCAAAGGCGTCCTCCCGACGCGCAAGGGTCTCCGCATCTTCCAAGCCGTGCTGCGCGACGACTCCGGCATGATCGAGGTCTCCTGGCCGGGCCAACCGTTCCTGGACCGCACGATCCACAAGGGCGACGTGCTGCTCGTGAGCGGCGGCGTGCGATTCTATCACGGGCGCCAAGTCCAGCCGCGCGAGTTCGTGAACCTCGGATCGGACGCCGAGGGCACGGCCGAGGGCCGCGTGCTCGCGATCTATCCGGCGACGGAAGGCCTGTCGGTCAAGCTGATCCGCTCCCTGATCGAAACGCACCTCGATGCCTTGCTGCCGCTCGTGCGCGAGTTCCTCCCGCGCGCCGCGCTCGACGGCGTCGACGTGCCGCCGCTCGGCGACGCCTTGCGCATGGTGCATCGGCCGCACTCGGTCGCCGAGGCCGCGGCCGGACGGGCGCGACTGGCGTACGAAGAGTTGCTCTTCGTTCAGCTGCTCCACCGCCGTGGCAACGCGATCGCGCGCGAAAAGCGCGCCGGCATCGTGTTCGTGAACCGCCGGGAGCTCACCACCGCCCTCAAGGCCGCGATCCCGTTCCAGCTGACCGGCGCCCAGACGCGGGTCCTGCGCGAGATCGTGGCGGACATGGTGAGTGCCGAGCGGATGCACCGTCTCGTGCAAGGCGATGTCGGCAGCGGCAAAACCGTTGTCGCACTCTTCGCCGCCCTGCTGGCGATGGAGAACGGCTACCAGGCGGCGATCATGGCGCCGACGGAATTGTTGGCCGAGCAGCACGCGCGCACCCTGACGCGGATGCTGGCGCCGCTCGGCATCGAGCCCATTCTCATTACCGGGGGCTTGAGCGCCAGCGCTCGACGGGAAGCGGCCACGCGCCTGGCGCAGGCCGGTCCGACCCTCGCGGTCGGCACCCACGCGTTGATCCAAGATGCGACCGAATTCGTGCGGCTGGGCCTCGCGGTCGTCGACGAGCAGCACCGGTTTGGCGTCGAGCAGCGCAAAGCGCTCGGCCAAAAAGGGGAGAGCCCCGATGTGCTCCTCCTGAGCGCCACACCGATTCCGCGCTCGCTGGCGCTCACGATCTACGGCGATCTCGATGTCAGTGTGTTGGACGAGCGTCCGCCCGGACGCCAGCCGGTCACGACCGTGATGCGCCCCGAGTCGTCTCGGTCGCGCGTCTTGGAGTTTGTCGACCGGGAAATCGAGAAGGGTCGTCAAGCCTATATCGTGTATCCGGTCATCGAAGAGTCCGAGAAGATCGACCTCAAATCGGCGACCGCCATGTACGCGGCTCTCACCGGACCTGGCGGCGCGTTCGAAAATCGGCGCGTGGCGCTCATTCATGGCCGGATCCCGGGACCCGAGCGCGACAAGACCATGCGGGCGTTTCGTGATGGACAGATCGACCTTCTGATCGCGACCACCGTGATCGAGGTCGGCATCGACGTCGCCAACGCGACGGTCATGGTGATCGAACACCCGGAACGCTTCGGTCTCTCGCAGCTTCACCAGCTGAGAGGCCGCGTCGGCCGCGGCGGTGAGGCGTCCTACTGCGTACTCCTCGGCGATGTCTCACCGGACGCGGGAGCGCGACTCGACGTCTTCGTGCGCACCGACGATGGGTTCGAAATCGCCCGAGCCGATCTTCGCCTGCGCGGCATGGGCGATCTGTTCGGCGAGCAGCAAAGTGGCATGTCGACGTTCAGGGTCGCCGACCCGCTGCGCGACGAGGCCCTCAATGAGAAGGCTCGAGACGTCGCCGATCGCCTCCTCGCCGATGACCCCGAGCTCGACTCACCCGCCAACGCACCAATCAAACGGGCGTTGGGCGCTCGCTACGCTCGCGCTCTCGAGTTATTCAGGGTGGGGTAGCGGTCGATTCGGCTCGTGGGGGCGTCGCGAGGCGCTTCTTGATGCGATCCAGTTCCTCTTTGGTCTTGTCCAACTCGGCGCGCGCACTCTCCAACTCGGTCTTGAGCCGCGCGATCTCCTCGTCCTTCGACCGCGCCCGATCGCTCGCCGCGGCGGCTCGGGATGCCCGAGTGGCGGAGTCGGCGGCCGACGCCGAGTCGCTCGATGATGCCGCCTGCTCGGCCAGTCGCTGAATCGAGCTGACCAACACGGCGACACGCCGGAGAATGTGAGACTCGGTCAGGTGCGCGTCGTTATGCGGTGCCTCGTCCAACGCGTCGAGGGCCGACAACGCGTCCCTCGGACTGGCATTCAGATTCGACGGGTCGAGATCCAACACCGCGCGCCAATACAGACTCTCGGCGCCTTGCGCGGTCCCCGAGTGACCGCTCGCGAACGTGGCCAGCAGCGAATCCGCCGCCGCGAAGTGTCCCGCGGTCGCCAACGACTCGGCCGCCACGCGCGTGGCTGGCCACTGGCGCGCGGGATCCGTCGTGCCGTACCCGTATCGTCCGGCACAACCAGCAAGAAGAAGGGTCGCGAGAGTTACTCGACGCATTACGAGAGGGCGCGCGACAGCACGCCCTCGGGATCGTCGGTGGCGATGGGGCTCACCCGGTGCCGGCGCGCGGCGAGCGGGAACGCTATCGGTAACTCGATCACGAAGGTGGTCCCGACACCCGGTGTGCTATCGACATTGATCGTGCCACTGTGCGCTTCGACGATGCCCTTGGCGATGGCCAGACCGAGTCCGGTTCCTTCGGAATCGGCCGAGCCCTGATTATCGGCCTGATAGAACTTGTCGAAGATGCGCGGGAGTTGCTCCGGCGCAATACCGGCGCCGGTATCGCGCACGACCATCTGGATGGTTTCCCCCTGCGCTTCCAGCCGCAGCTCGACGCGTCCGCCACGGGGGGTGAACTTGAACGCATTGGACAGGAGGTTGCCCAGGACTTCGTTGATCCGATCCGGGTCCCACAGCACGCTCTCGGGGAGCCCCGCCGCCCTCATGACGAGGAAGTCCACGCCACGCTGAAGCGCCAGTACCTGGAACGCCGTTTCGAGATCGTCGAGAAATGGTCCCAGGGCAAACCGGCGCACCTCCAGCTTCCCACCACCCGCCTCGAATCGACTGACGTCCAGCAGCTGCTTCACCAACCGTCCGAGCGCCATACACTGGACTTCGAGGGTTCGGCAGACCTCCAATTGTCGTTCCGTGAGGTCTCCGTACACGCCCTCCTGAAGCAATTGGAGATAGCCGAGCAACACATTGACCGGCGTCTTGAGCTCGTGCGAGGCGACCGAGACAAATTCCGCCTTCAGCTTGTCCAGCTCGGCCAGCTGCCGAGACATGGAATAAAAGCTGGCCGAGAGGCGCCCAAACTCGTCGCGGCGGCTCGGCGTAACGGAGAGTCGATACGAGAACTCGCCCCCGGCCACGGCCTCCATGCCGGTCTCGAGATCTCGCACGGGCTTACTGACCGATCGTGTCAGCCACAGAGCGAACGTCAACGCGACGATCGCGGCGAACACCAAGAGCGCGATCGCGAGCGTGCGAGCTTGCTCGGCCTCACCGGACGCATTCTCGACCCGTTGTCTCGTTCGGTCACGCAGCGCCCGCTCGGCGATCATCGTCGACGCTTCGATGCGGGCGAGTGCCGGCCGAACCCCCTTGGCCGATAGGCTGTCGGCGCGCTTGGTTTTGCCGGCGACCGCGGCCGTGTACTCCTCGGGCGCGAGATGGGCGACTTCCGCGACCGCGTTCTTGACGTCAACCGCCGCGCTGTCGAGCGCGAAGCGGGCCAGCGAGTCCGCGCGCGCTTGCAGCGCCGACACTTCCCGGAGCACGCGGTCGCGACTCGCGGCATCGTGCACGAACAACAACGCATCCTCGGCCCGTCGCAGATCTTCGGTCCCGACCCGGATGCGCCCGAGCAGGAGTGACGCCGCAAAGTCGTAGTCGAGCATCTCCGCGGCGTGCTCGTGGAGTCCCTCGAGTGAATGCAATGCGACCCACAGCGGGATCACGAGCACGCCCGCAATAAAAAAGATGCCCAGGAGCAGCCGGGCGCGGAGCGTCATGTCCGAAGCTTAACGGCTGGGCGCCGCGTTGACAGTGCGGGGCGCGCGGGGGCACTTTTCGCCCCGCAACGACAACCGCCAACTTCTGCAATGGCAACTGTTTTGGTACGGATAGCCGATCTCCACGACCACGTGGGAAAAATCGTGACGGTTCGCGGGTGGACGACGCACACGCGATCGTCAGGAAAAATCGCGTTCATCGTCGCGCGCGATGGCACCGGCGTGCTCCAAGCGGTCCTCGTCAGAAATGACGTACCGCCGGAGGTCTGGGAGCGGTTCGGTGCGCTGACGCAGGAGACGAGCGTCATGTTGACGGGAACGGTTCGAGCCGAGCCGCGGGCGCCGGGCGGATTCGAGCTTGGCCTCACGGATCTGTCCATCATCGGTTCGAGTCCCATCGACTATCCAATTCAACCGAAAGAGCATGGCGTCGATTTCCTGATGGAGCACCGGCACCTGTGGCTGCGCAGCGCGCGCCAGGTCGCGATCCTCCGCGTGCGAGCCGAAATCGAGCAGACCATCCATGATTTCTTTCATGGACGCGGATTCGTGCGCGTCGATACGCCGATTCTGACCGCCGCCATCGGCGAGCGGAGCGGGTTGTTCTCGACGGAGTACTTCGATCTCGGCAACGCATACTTAGCCCAAACAGGACAACTCTACGGTGAGGCCGCCGCCGCGGCGCTCGGAAAGATTTATACGTTCGGGCCGACGTTCCGCGCCGAGAAATCGAAGACGCGGCGACACCTGGCCGAGTTCTGGATGATCGAGCCCGAAGTCGCGTTCAATGACTCGGACGATAACATGCGCTTGCAAGAGGATCTGTTGAGCGCCGTCGTTGCGCGCTGTCTCGATCGGTGCGCCGAACAATTTCGCGAGCTGGAACGCGATACCACGAAGCTCGAGAGCGTCGTTGCGCCATTCCCTCGGTTGAGCTACGCCGAGGCATTGGTCCGGCTCGCCGAGAAGGGCCGAGCCATTCCGTGGGGAGACGATCTGGGTGCCGAAGACGAAACGTTGCTGGTCGAGGGCTACGACCGGCCGTTGTTCATCTATAACTACGCGAAGGAAGCGAAAGCGTTTTACATGAAGGAAAATCCGGCCGATCCGCGGACGGTGCTCTGCGACGATTGTCTCGCGCCCGAAGGTTACGGCGAGATTATCGGCGGCTCGCAGCGTGAGGACGACTACGAGCGACTGAAACAGCGGATCGTGGCCGAAGGGCTGCCGCTCGACGCGTACCAGTGGTACCTCGATCTGCGGCGCTACGGCACTTTCCCGCACGCCGGCTTCGGGCTCGGGCTGGAGCGGACCGTGGCCTGGATGTGCGGCCTGTCGCACATCCGCGAGACCATCCCGTTCGCCCGCACAATGCAGCGTCTCACTCCGTGACGCGTTGTCGCTTCACCTCTTCCCAGAGCTCGTCCAGCTCGGCCGGAGAGGCGTCCGCCAACTTGAAGCCTTTTTCGGCCGCCAGCCGCTCGGCGTCTCCGAACCGCTGCTCGAACTTCGCGTTCGCCCGGTCCAGGGCGAGCGCCGCGTGTACGCCGGCTTTTCGGCACAGGTTGACACAAGCGAACAGCAGGTCCCCAAGCTCGTCCTCGAGCCGTTCGTGATTTTTCGCTCCCGACAGCTCGTCGGTGACCTCGCCCAGCTCCTCGGCGACCTTCGCGACCGGTCCCGACGCATCCGGCCAGTCGAAGCCGACGCCGGCCGCGCGGTCCTGCAGCCGGTGAGCGCGGTGCAGCGCCGGCAGGGTCATTGGGAGGCCGTCACCGAGTGACGCCCGCTTTTTGGCCTTCATTTTCTCCCACGGGATCTTCTCGGCGCCCTCGTAGAGGTGCGGGTGCCGACCGCGCATCTTCGTCACGAGCCCGTGTGCCACATCGTGCATATCGAACGCGCCGCGCTCCTCGGCCAACACCGAGTGGAACAGGATCTGGAGCAGCAGGTCGCCAAGCTCTTCCTGGAGGGCCGGGTCGTCGCCGCGGCGGAGCGCATCATCGACCTCGTGCGACTCCTCGATCAGGTAGGGCCGCAGGGAGTCGTGCGTTTGGGCCGCGTCCCAGTCGCATCGGACGCGCAAATCGCGCATTATCGCGAGCGTATCTTCAAGTGATGCTTTACTTTGCGTCATCGGCGGAAGTTTAATGGGCGCATGGGTGGAAATCGACCTCGGCGCCCTTGTCCGCAACGCTCAGACGCTCGCCGATCGCGCTCGGGTCCCGCTGCTCCCGATGGTGAAGGCCGATGCCTACGGTCTCGGCGCCATTCCCGTCGTTCGGGCGCTCGAGTCCCTTGAACCGTGGGGATATGGTGTCGCGACGGTCACCGAAGGAGCCGAACTCCGCGCGGCGGGGATCGCGCGACCGATCGTCGTGTTCACGCCATTGCTGGTCAGTGAGTTGGACGCTGCGCGTCAGCATGGTCTCACGCCAGCCTTGGGCTCCCAAGAATCAATCGCGGTATGGAGAACCGGTCCAAATACACCTTGGCACCTCGCCATCGACACCGGCATGAACAGGGCGGGTGTCCCATGGGATGCGGTCGCAACTCTCGACTTGGGGGTATGCCGCCCGCAGGGCGCGTTTACTCATTTCCATTCGGCGGAATGCGATGACGGTTCGCTGCAGCTCCAGCTAGCCCGGTTTAGCGCAGCGATAGCGAGCATGCCGGAACGTCCACGGCTGCTCCATGCAGAGAACAGCGCGGCGCTGGAGCGGCTCGCCGGCCCCTCAGCCTGGGACATCGCACGTCCGGGCGTGTTCCTCTACGGAGTTGGCGAGACGGCCGAGCCGGTGGCCACGCTCAAGGCGCACATCGTAGATCTGCGAACCGTCGCCCCGGGCGAGTCGGTCAGCTACAGCGGCAGCTATCGCGCGACGAGCCAACGACGGATCGCGACGCTCGCGCTCGGCTATGCCGACGGCTATCGCCGCGCGTTCGGGAATCGCGGTCGCGTGATCGTCAACGACCAAGAGGCACGAGTCGTTGGCAACGTCACTATGGACATGACGATGATCGACGTTACCGACGTGCCGTGTGCCATTGGCGATGTCGTGACCCTACTTGGACGGGCCGGGAACCGCGTCCTCGACGCGGTGACGGTCGCGGAGACCGGGGGAGTCTCTCCCTACGAGTTGCTCGTTGGTCTCAAGCTCAGGGCTCCAAGGATCTACACGGGACCGACGGGGTACGTGTGACGCGCGAGGAACTGGAGGCGCGGGCACTGGCCGCCGCCAAGACCGCGCACGAGCGCGCCTACTGCCCTTACTCAGGGCTGCGAGTCGGGGCCGCCTTGTGCGATATCAACGGAGCGATCGCCGTCGGATGCAATGTCGAGAATGCCGCGTATGGCTCGACGATGTGTGCGGAGCGCGGCGCCGTGATGGCGGCGGTCGTCGCCGGGATGCGCGCTCCCGTGCTACTCGCGATCGTCACGAACGGACGCACGCCCGCGGCCCCCTGTGGCAGTTGTCGGCAGGTCCTGGTTGAACTGGCACCGGGCGTTGAGATTATCAGCGTCGCGGACTTTGGGGCGGGCCAGGCGCTGGAACGGTGGCGCTTGACCGACCTGATCCCGCACGCGTTTTTGCCGTCGTCCCTCGATATGCCGACATGATTGCTCGTCCCATCGTTATCCTCGTCACGATTCTCGGCGCCGCGCTCGCGGCGGCCGCGTGCAGCGAGCATCTGAACGGAGGCGCGGCCTGCCCGGCGCTTTGCCCCGGGCAGACTCCGGAGGCGACCGATACCACGTTCCGGATCGACCATCTGTCGCCGGTTTACGACACGACGATCGCCAGCTTTCCGTTGCTAGGTGAGGAAGGCACCGTGCTCCTGGCGCGTATTCCGCAGCGCGCGGATATCCGGGGCATTTTCCGGTTCGATTCGCTCCCGAATGAGTTCACGGAGACCCTGAACGACACGGCCAAGACCATGACGTCGAAGGTCGCGCACGATGCGCTGGTGTGGTTCACCGTCAGTCGTCAATCGGTCGCGACGACGCGCGGCTCGGATCAAATCCAGTTCTTCGTCTACGACGTCGATACGGTCCAAGACACGACGGTCAGCGTGCTGCAGAGCATGTTCGACTCGAAGCACTTCCTCGGTGCGAGCCGGGGATATCTGGCGTCGAGCTTCAGGGACACGACGAACGCGAAGTCGCTCGACACGGTCATCATCCGTCTCGATACGGCAAAGGTGCTCGCCAAGGCGCTCGGCGATCGGAAGTTGCGCTTGGGGATCACGGCCGTCACGGTGAATAACCGCAGCGATGGCGTCCGCCTGACCATCAGCGCCAACCCGCTACCGTTCGTCCGATACTACGCGAGCACGGACAGCCTCAAGGACACGTTGGTCAATCGGGTCACCGCGAATCTGCGGTCGACCACGCCGGTGACCGACCCCAGCTTGCTCCAGCGGCTGTCGCATTATCCGCTGATCGTACAGGGTGCCATCCCCGATTCCGTGAATTCCCTCAACATCGGCGGGATGCCGGCGCGTCGGGTCTATCTGCGTTTCGAGCTGCCGCCGCGCATCATTGATACGGCGAACGTCATCCGCGCGACGCTCATGCTGCATCCCAAGCCGCAGCCCTTGCAGCTGCCCGGCGATACCGTGCCGCTGTACCCGTGGCCGGTCGTGTCCTCCAACAAGGTCAAGACCCCGGCGAATGCGGCGAATTTCATCGTCAGCAACACGGTCTACTCGTTGGACTCCGTGCAGGTCGTGCCGTCGGCGAGTACCGTCGTGGCGTTCGACTTCGTCAATGCCGTCAAGAACTGGCAGCACATTCCCGACACGCTCAACACGCGTTCGATCGTCCTCCGGATTCTGAACGAGGGCGCCACGCCACTCGAGACGAGCTTCTGGTCATCGTTCGCTCCTGATACCGCGCTTCGACCGCACGTGCGCCTCCAGTACGTGAAGCGGTCGAGCTTCGGGGTGCCCTGATGCGCATCGCTTGGTTGCTCGTGCTTCTCCCGGTGTCGCTCGCTGCCCAGGGCAATGTGAGCACACAAGGGTTCGGCTTTCCCACCGGACAGTTGAGCGCGCGTGCGGAGGGCGGCGCCGGGGCGTTTGGCGAATTCGACGCCCAGTCGCCGATCAATCCCGCGGCGATCGCGTCAGACCGCACCACGCAGCTGCACTTCCAGTACGATCCGGAATTCCGCACCGTCGACGTCGGCAATTCCCACGAAGGCTCGACCACGTCGCGCTTTCCGCTCGCCATGATCAGCGGTCCGATCTGGGGCCATGGCGCGATCGCGCTCTCGTGGTCGACGCTGCTCGACCGGACATTCCAGGTGTCGCAGAGCAGCCTGATTAACAACTACACGGAGAACACGCGCGACACGCTGACCTCGACTATTCAGTCGAGCGGCGGCATCAACGATATCCGGCTCACGACGGCGTGGGCATTCGGATCGTGGTTGGCTATCGGCGGCGGCCTCGACCTCTTCACCGGTGAGAACCGGTTGCTTCAGGAAGTGACCGTCACGGATACGATCCCGAATCAGTACCAACAGTCGCAGTTCAAGAACACCCTCTCGTACGAGGGCATCGGCGCCTCGGGTGGCATCACGGTGCGCCCGGTCAAATGGCTTGGTGTCGCGGGCTCCTTCCGGTACGGCGGCGGGATCACGGTGCGCGAGGGCGACTCGTCCAGTGTCGCGCATGGGCTCATCCCGGGCCGGTGGGGCGCCGCCCTCCTCCTCAATCCGCTCCAGGGTCTCTTGATCGCCGCCCGCTACGATTGGGAAGAGTGGTCGCGGCTCACGACGCTCGGCCATGGTGACCTGCAAGCGCAAAATGGCGGCGGCTGGAGCATCGGCGCCGATGTCGAGGGACCGAAGCTCGGGAACCAGCGCTACATTACACTGCGGCTGGGCGGTGGCAATCGCCCACTGCCGTACGTCCTCGCTGGCACTCCGATTCGTGAAACGGATCTGAGCGGTGGCGTGGGCATTCCTCTCCTCGCGCAACGATCCGTGCTCGACGTCTCGATCACCCATGCCGCTCGCACACCCGTCCTCGGCATCAATGAGTCGGCCTACATCCTGAGCGTCGGGCTGACTATCCGACCGTGACCGAGCCCCAGGCTCCGCTCATCCTGGTCGCGGACGACGTTCCCGCGAACGTGGAGTTGTTGTTCGATCAGCTTCACGCGCTCGGTTACCGCACGGTATCAGCCCTCGATGGTCCGTCAGCGCTCAACGCCGCGTTCACGCATCATCCCGAGCTCTGCATTTTAGACGTCTCGATGCCGGCGGGAGACCTCGGATGCGATGACCGCTCGACGGGCTTCGAGGTCTGCAGGCGGATCAAACGTGACCCACGTACCGCGCGCATTCCGGTCATCTTCGTCACCGCGCTCAATGACACGTCGGACCGCGTCAAGGCCATCGAGGCCGGCGGCGATGATTTCCTGACCAAGCCACACAACCGACTCGTCCTCGGCGCACGTGTGCGCAGTCTGATCCGTCTCAAAGCGGCGACGGATGCGCTCGAAGACAGCTATCGCAAACTGCGCGAGCTCGAGAAGGTGCGCGATGATCTCATGAAGATGATCGTGCATGACCTCAAAACGCCGCTGACGTCGATACTGGCGAGTCTCGAGCTGCTACTCGACGGCGACCTGGGCCCGCTGTCGAACGATCAGCACGGCATGGTCTCCGACGCCGATGGGAAAGCCCAGGAGCTCCTCCGCCTGATCGAGGACCTGCTCGAGATCGCGCGCATCGAAGAGGCGGCGTTGCCACTCTCCCTCCAGCCGATCGCACCGCAGCAACTCCTCGACGAGATCGTCGGCGAATGGGCCGTGCGCTTCCAACAGGAGGGGGCCACGGCCACCGTCGACGTGGCCGACGACACGTTGTTCGAGGCGGACCGCGGCCTGCTCAAGCGCGTGTTCGCGAATCTGGTGCAAAATGCGCTCACGCACTCGGCGCGTGCGATCACGCTCACGATCACGGCCCGCCGCGACCCCTCGGGCATCCTCTTCACCGTCGCGGACAACGGCCCCGGCATCCCGCCGCAGTACCACGAGCTGATCTTCCGCAAGTTCGAGCAGGTCCGCGCCCCGAATGCCCCGCGCGTCCGCTCCTCCGGCCTCGGCCTGGCCTTTTGCCGACTCGTCGTCGAGCAGCACGGGGGGCGCATCTGGGTGCAGAGCGCCGAGGGGCAGGGCTCCGCATTCCACATCTTGCTGCCACAAGCGCCGAAGACGGCCGAGTTTCCGGTGGTGACGGCGTGACGCGGTGCTGAGCTCGTGAACGTCTATCTCGAGACCTTCGGCTGTCGTGCGAACCAAGCCGACAGCGAGACCATTCGGTCATTGGTTTTGGGCGCGGGTCATCATCTGGTCGCCTCGCCCAGCGAAGCCGACGTCGCGGTCATCAATAGCTGCACCGTCACGGCGCAAGCTGATGCCGACGTGCGCAAAGCGATGCGCCGGCTCTCGTCCGTTCGCACCATTATGACGGGCTGCCTTCCAAGTCATATCCCAGGCGCGAACCTAGATGAAGTCAGCGCGATGCTGGGGATAGAAGCGAGCGCGAAGCGCGAGAACATAAAGCAAAGGGGCACGCGCGCGTTACTCCGTATTCAAGATGGTTGTGATGAGCACTGCACATTCTGCGCGACAACCGTAGCACGCGGTGCACACCGATCACGCGACATACCAGAGATCGTAGCCGAAGCCGAACGCCTAGCGGAGTGGCACCCGGAAATAGTCCTAACGGGCATTCACATAGGCTCAGTTCATAATCTTGGTGAGCTAGTCGAAACACTCACCGATGCTTTGCCCGAAACGAGATTTCGCCTTTCGTCGCTGGAAGCGACAGAAGTAGATGAGCGACTCAAGGCGTTACTGAGAGAGGGAAGAATAGCCCCGTGGCTACACGCCCCACTCCAGTCTGGCTCGAATCGTGTACTCAAGCGAATGGGCCGCCACTGGTACACGGCCGAGTCCTACGAGCGAGCGATCACCGAGATCGTAGGCGATACAGCAGTGTTTGGCCTAGGCGCCGACGTCATCGCCGGCTTCCCGGGCGAGACGGACGACGATCATCGCGCGACCATGGGGCTCCTGGACAGGCTCCCGTTCACCGCCGTGCACGTCTTCCCATACTCGCCCCGCCCGGGCACGGCGGCTGCGCGCTTGGGCCCCCCGGCGGATGCCACAGCGCGCGCGGCCGAGCTACGGGCGCTGGCCGCGCGGAAAGCGGCGGCATATCGTAAGGCGCGAACGGGCACAATGGCCGATGCGATCGCGATGGGTAGTCGCTCCGCTATGACGGAAGATTATCTTACGGTCCAGCTGGCCGACCCGAGCATTCCGCGTGGTACCCGTTGGCGGGGCATGTTGGTCGGCGATCCCCTAACGATTGAGTGATGACCGACCAACCGACCGTCTACGTCGAGACGTATGGTTGCCAGATGAACATGAGCGATTCCGAGCTGATGCTCGGAAAGCTCGTGGCGTCTGGCTATCGTCCGGTCGACGGCCCGGACGGCGCCGATGTCATCCTCGTGAACACATGCGCGATCCGCGATCACGCCGAGCAGCGCGTGATCGGTCGGCTTGGCGAGCTCAAACGCCACATGGCGCCGGGCGCGATCCTCGGCGTGACGGGCTGCATGGCCCAGCGGCTCGGCCCCGTACTACTGGAGCGCGCATCCCACGTCAGCCTCGTCATCGGTCCTGATGGCTACCGGTCGCTCCCGTCGCTCTTGGATGGCGCGCGTCGCGGTATCCGCTCCACCGCCACCGAATTCGACCTCAAGGAGCACTACGAAGACTTCTCGCCCCGGAGGATTGACGGCGTCAAGGCGTGGATCCCGGTGCAGAGGGGCTGCGACTATCGCTGCACGTACTGCATCGTGCCTACGACGCGGGGCCCGGAGCGCAGCCGGCGTCTGGCCGACGTGGTCCGTGAAGTGGAAACCGTCGTGGCGGAAGGCATGACCGAGGTCGTGCTGCTCGGGCAGACGGTCAATTCGTATCACGACGGCGAGCACGATTTCGCGGATCTGCTGCGCGCGGTGGGCGCCGTCGCGGGCGTCAAGCGTATACGGTTCACGAGCCCGCACCCGAACGATTTCACGGACCGGGTCGTCGAGGCCCTGGCCGATGTTCCGTCGGTGTGCGAGCACGTGCACCTGCCGATGCAGTCGGGTTCCGACCGCATCTTGAAGCGCATGCTGCGCCGCTATGGGCGCGATGGGTACCTGGACTGCGTCGCGCGCCTTCGCCGGGCGATCCCGGGATTGGCGCTTACGACCGATGTGATCGTCGGCTTCCCGGGTGAAACGGAGGGCGACTTCCAGGAGACGCTGGACGTGGTACGCCAGGTCGGATTCGAGGACGCGTACACGTTCAAGTTTTCTCCCAGGGAAGGGACCGCCGCCACCCGATTCCCGGTGGGGGAAACGGTTTCAGACGCGGTTGCGAGCGAGCGCCTCGCGAGGCTGATCGAGGTCGTTCGGGGCGGCAGCCGGCGCCGGAACCTGGGACTCCTGGGGACGGAACATGAAGTCCTGGCCGAACGCGTCGCGAAGCGTGGCGACGGCGAGATCCAAGCGCGGACCCGCGACTTCAAGACGGTCGTCCTCCGGGCTGGCGCCGCCGTGCTGGGCGGCTACTATCGGGTCAAGCTCACCGGAACGACCGGATCCACGTTCACGGGCGAGATCGTGGGCGCGGCTCGTGCGTTGCCCGTGTCCGAGGTCATGTGATCAACGCACTCGAAGAAGCGCTCAAGGCCTCGTACGAGACGCTGCGACCCCTGCACCCCGAGCTGTGCTCATGTGACCGGTGTCGCGACGACGTCCTCACGTTTGCCTTGAATCAGGCGCGTCCCCGCTACATCGTGGGTGACGCGCTCGGCTCGGCCGTGACGCGCGTGACCCTGAGCAAGGATCAAGCGCAAGCCGAACTGGCCGTGATCGTGCTCGACGCGATGCAGCGCGTCGCGCAGAAGCCGCACCACCACATCTAACCGGGAGGAGTCGTGGTCCATCACACCGATGTGTCGGTCGTGACGATCGAGCGATTCATCATCGAGCAGGAACGACTCTATCCCCAAGCGACGGGTGAGCTGTCGGGTATCCTGTATGATCTCGCCCTCGCCGCGAAGCTGATCGCGAACAAAGTTCGCAGCGCGGGTCTGGCCGACGTATTGGGTGCGACCACCGCGATCAATGTGCAGGGTGAAACGCAACAGAAACTGGATGTCCTCGCCAATGACATCCTGATCAAGGCCCTGGATCATGGTGGCCGCTTGGCCGCGATGGCGTCGGAGGAAGAACCGGACATCATCCCGATCCCGGATGGCTTTCCGATGGGCAAGTACGTCATCGTGTTCGACCCGCTGGATGGCTCGTCGAACATCGACGTGAACGTTCCCGTCGGCACGATCTTCTCCGTGATGCGCAAGGTCTCGCGCGGCACCCGAGGCGATCTCTCGGACATGCTGCAACCGGGCCGTCGCCAGGTCGCCGCGGGCTACGTGATCTATGGCTCGAGCACGATGCTCGTCTACACGACCGGCCAGGGTGCCCATGGCTTCACCCTCGACCCGTCGATCGGCGAGTTCCTCCTCTCGCACCCCGACATCAAGACTCCCGCGCGGGGCCGCTACCTGTCCGTGAATGACTCGTACGAGCAGCAGTGGGATGAGCCGACGCGGGCTCTCATCCGTCGCTATCGCGGGCTCGATGGGAAAAAGAAGCCGCTGTCCGGCCGCTACGTGGGCTCGCTCGTGGCCGATTTTCATCGCAACCTCTTGGGCGGCGGGTTGTTCGCCTATCCCGCCAACACTCAGTATCGAAAGGGCAAACTGCGTCTCCTCTACGAGGCCAACCCGCTGGCATTCATCTGCGAACAGGCGGGCGGCGCCGCGATCGATGGCGCGGGCGACATTCTCGACTTGGCGCCGACCGAGCTTCACCAGAGAACCCCGCTCTTCATCGGCAGCAAGGACGAAGTCGCGGTCGCGCGCGAGATGCTCGCCGCGAACCTGAGCGCGGTCGGTGCGTGATACTTCTCCATCGGGTTTGACAATAGCCCCCGTATATCGACCGGCCGATGCGCCGGTCGATTATGCACGTGATCTCGGTGACCCGGGAGTGTTCCCGTTCACGCGCGGCATCCAACCGACCATGTATCGTGGTCGGCTGTGGACGATGCGTCAGTACGCTGGCTTCGGGACGGCCTCTGAAACCAATGCGCGGTTTCGCCTGCTGTTAGCGGCCGGCCAGACGGGTCTTTCGGTGGCGTTCGATCTCCCCACGCAGATGGGCTTCGACTCCGACTCCCCGAGAGCCCTAGGGGAAGTCGGTCGCGTCGGCGTCGCAATCGACACGGTCGAGGACATGCACGCGCTCTTGGCCGAGCTTCCGCTCGACAAAGTGTCGACCTCGATGACGATCAACGCGACCGCGTCAACGTTGCTGGCGATGTACATCGTCGCCGCGGAAGAGCGGGGCATCGGCCGCGACAAGATCAGTGGCACGGTCCAGAATGATGTGCTCAAGGAGTACATCGCGCGCGGCACGTACATCTATCCGCCTGGCCCGAGCCTCTCGCTTGTCGCGGATGTCATTCGATTCTGCGCCGCCGAGGTGCCTGGGTGGAATCCGATCTCCATCTCTGGCTACCACATCCGCGAAGCCGGTGCGACGGCGATACAAGAATTGGCGTTTACGTTCGCGAACGCGATCGCGTATATCGACCGCGCTCTCGCGGCCGGTGTCGCGGTCGATGCTTTCGCGCCGCGTCTGTCGTTTTTCTTCGCCGCGCACAATGACCTTTTCGAAGAGATCGCGAAATTCAGAGCCGCGCGTCGTATCTACTCGCGACTCATGCGCGAACGCTTCCATGCGAATGATGCGAGCGCCAGACTGCGTTTCCACACGCAGACGGGCGGTGTCACGCTGCAGGCCCAACAACCGCTGAACAATGTCGTTCGTGTGGCGGTTCAAACACTCGCCGCGACCCTCGGTGGCACGCAATCGCTGCATACAAACGGGTACGACGAAGCGCTGGCGCTCCCGACGGCAGAAGCGGCAACCCTGGCACTCCGCACGCAGCAAATCGTCGCCTACGAGTCCGGCGTGGCGAATACCGCCGATCCGCTCGCGGGCAGCTACTACGTCGAACACCTGACGACCGAGCTCGAAACCCGCGCCCTCGAGCTCATGGCGCGTGTCGAGCAACAGGGCGGCGCGGTCGCCGCGATCAGCGCGGGCTTCTTCCAGGACGAGATCGCGAAAAGCGCCTACGACCACCAACTTCGGGTCGAACGCCGCGAAGCCCCGATCGTCGGCGTCAACATGTTCACGACCGACGAGCCGCCCCCAACGATCCCCGCCCCGGACTTCAGCGCCCTCGAACGCGACCAAGTCGCGCGTCTAGCGGCCGTTCGCACGAATCGCGATGCGGCCAAGGTCGAGACCACCCTCTCGGCCCTCCGTGCCACGGCTCACGACCAGCGCCCCTTGATGCCGGCGATCATCGACGCCGTCCGAGCCCGCGCCTCCGTCGGCGAGATCTCCGACACGCTCCAACAGGAGTGGGGACGGTTCAGGGACACGTGATGGTGCTGGGCCTACTCGTCGCGTTACAGATCGCCTATACCGTGGTGCCCGCCGAGAGCGATGACATCAACGCGTCGATCGACCGCGCGGTCGAGCACATGATGTTCATCGCCCGCCCGATCGCGCGACATCGGCTGCGGGTGAACAACCCGTTGCCGCAGCACCTGGAGCTCGACATCCGCCCGGATTCGATCGTGATTCTCCGAGGCGATGAACAACGAGCCGCCCTACCGCGCGACGGAACCGCGGTGCCCTGGCGCTCACTCGGCGGCGACCAGTGCCAGATCAGCGCCACCCTCGTCGGCGACACACTCACCGAGCGCATCGTCGCGCACGGCGGCGAGAGCGAAGCGCGCTATATCATGCTGGACGACGGCAAGCGCGTTCGCGAAGACGTGCGCATCACCAGCTCGCACCTCCCGCAGCCGGTGGTCTACACGGTCACGTTCGCGCGAACACCGTAATCACGTGCCGCCGTACCACTCATAACCCTG
>DASRDS010000077.1:0-6512 GCA_035652495.1 Gemmatimonadaceae bacterium | reverse complement strand
AAGGGACTCTTGGACAGCGCCTCGACCATGCGACCGAGCGCATAGTCGTTATCGGCAACCATCGCGCGTGGCGTGTGCATGCCGGGTGCGGCGCCCGCCGTATGATCGTCGCCCAAGTGCATGATCTCGAACGCCGGCATGTTGCCTTGCTTGACGTACTTCTGCAGCTCGGCGATCCAGATGTCCGCGCGCTTCTGGTCCTCGATCGTGAGATCGAACGGTGGGAAGTCTGGATTCGTGTTCTTCGCGAGCGCCGGCTTGTCGCCCTGCGCCGGACCGTGCCATTGTCCCGATTCGGCCGTCCGGCCATTCTCGGCGACGTACTCGCCGTAGTCGCGAATGGCGAGATGCTTGGCGGCGGCCAAGTCCCAGATGTAGCCGGCGGCTGGGGCCGAGACGTCGTCGCCGTCCTTGGGCACGAGGTTCCTGTTCATGCCCTCGTAGTCGTAGGTGCGGCCGCGGCCCGAGTAGTTCGACTCGACGGTCTTTTCGACATAGTCCGGGGCGTAGGCTCCGGTCGACCAGATGTGGCCGTCCGCGCTCACCTCGGCGTTCACGAAGAAGCGATCCCAGACGCCGAAGCGCTCGGCTAGCGCGTGATTGTTCGGCGTCACGTTCTTGCCGAAGAACACGATAGACGTGTCGCCGTCTGCCTCGGCGATGTCGCCGAAGACCTGGTCGTACGTTCTGTTCTCTCTGATCACGTACAGGACGTGTTCGATGGGCGGATATCCGGTCGTCGCGGCCTGCGTATCCCACCCGTTCGCCTTCGTCACCCGCGCGGTGTAATCGGCCAGGTTCGCTGGTACCGGGAAAATGCTCAATGTACCTGACAGCTGTCCTAGCGTATAGCCGTAAGGATTGCCGTTGGGCGCATGGGGAGAGGGACGATTGGGCCCAGGTCCGCTCGTGGGATTGGGAGCAGTTCCATGTCCCTTACCATTGATGACATACAACGTGTCACCGGGCAGCACGTTCACAGCCGTGGGATACCAATCAACGGGAATCCGTCCGACCACAGAATCAGTCTTGAGATCCACGACCGCGACCGCGTTGTTATCCGCCTCGGCGACGTACATCCGCTGCCCGCTGATCGCGAGACCGTTCGGGGTGCTCCCTTCAGCGACGCCAGGCGCACGGTCTTCGATATGCTTCGTCACCGTCAACGTCTTCGTGTCGATGACGTCGATGCGATCGGTGCTGGCGGACGTCACGTAGAGCTGATCGCCGGACAGTACCATGGACGATGGATGCCGCGAAACGTTGATGCGCTTGTTCCCGGGAAAAACGGAAACCGTATGCCCGCCCCAAGCAGATACAAAAACCCGCCCGGTCTTGTCGACGACCACGGCGTACGGATACTTGCCGGTCGCATATCGATGCCGGATCCGATGCGACGCGATGTCGACCTCGGCGAGCGAATCGCCAAGGTTCTCGGCGACCCACAGCGTCTTGCCGTCCGGCGAGACGCCGATGCCGGCCGGATATCGCGTCCCGCCCGGATCCGACCACTGGCGCCCGGCCTTCGCCGCGGCCGCACGCTCCTTGGCGCTGTCCGGCTTGGGTTGCAGGATGATGCTGTCCGTCAGCGTCCCGCCGTCGTACCGCCAGGCATAGACGTAGATCTTGTCCTCGTTGCCGCCTGACGCGTACAGCGTCTCCCCGTCTGGCGCGAACGTCAGGCCGATGAACGCGGCGGGCTGCAACAGCGTCTGCGTGACGTTGCCCGTCGCCCGGTCCACGACCTGCACGCCTTGCTGTCGCCACCCGTTGAGCGACAGCACCAGCCGCGTGGTATCCGGCGACCAGATCGCGTTGAGCGGAAGCGGCCCCAGATCGTGTCCCGGCGCGACGGGATCGAGGCGCGCCCCGGTCGGCAGGCGCATAGGCGGGTCTTGAGCGGCCTGATCGCCCGCGCCCTGATCGCTGGTGGATGGTGTCGTGTGGCTCGCGCATCCGACGAGCGCGAGGGCGAGTACGGCGTGTGAGAATCGCATAGTCACTCGGCGACGGGATCGTCCGGATCTTCTACGGGCGCATCGTACTGATCGTGGTCGCGGAAATCCGATCCACGTTTGGCGCGACCCGGCGTCGGTGGGCCGGCCGGCCGCGGCGTCGACTGTTTCGGGCTCCGGGGCTTGGACTTAGGGTCCGATTTCTGGGGGTCAGGCATGGGCGAGGTCATCCAGTGTGCAAGCCAACGGTAGGGCCAACGTCTCCCCCTCAAATACCGTCGCTCGGGGGAACGTTATGCGTCCGAACCGTACCTGGCCAATTCTCGCTGTTCTTCGTTTCATCGTCGTTGCCTGCCTACCCGCCGCCGTCCAGGCTCAAGGGTGGGTCGTGCCACGGTGCGATCCGGCCACGTGCACACCGGGCCGGCCGATTCAATTTCGCTCGCTGGTGGTACGCACTTCCAGCGATGTGCGCGCCGAGTTGGCGGATCGGGTCATCAAATGGGAAGTGCGGGAGACGTTCCGGAACACCGGCGGGCCACTTGGTGAGGCGGACTATCTGTTCCCGCTGCCCCAGGGCGCGGCGTTCGAGAACCTTCAACTTTCGATCAACGGCGAGTTGGTGTCCGGTGAGACCCTGGCCGCCGATGAGGCGCGGCGGGTCTACGAGGACATCGTGCGGCGGAAGCGCGACCCGGCGCTTGTCGAGTGGATGGGGTATGGGCTGCTGCGGGCCCGCATCTTCCCGCTCGCCGCGGGCGAGGAGAAGACCGTCGTCGTTCGCTTTCAGAGCGTGGCCCAGCGCGAAGGGGACGCGATGCGGGTCGACTATCTCCGTGATGATGCACGGAACGACAGTAGCGCCAGCAATGAGCGCTGGAACTTCACGTTGTCGTATCCGACGCATCACGGCTTTGGGAAACCGTATTCGCCGACGCACAATGTCGCGGCGGTTCGGGATGGCGAGGTCGCGATCACGGGTCCGGAGCGCGCGATCACGGTTCTGGTTCCGGTCGCTCGTCCAACGGGCGCCTCGATCACCGTTCTTCCCTATCGCGCCAGCAGTGAGGATGGCTTTGCGCTGATCACGTTGACGCCGCCGGTGCAGCATGCATCGACCACGCCGCGCGACATCACTTTCGTCCTCGATGTCTCAGGATCGATGATGGGCAAGAAAATCGAGCAGGCGAGGGCGGCGGGCAAACAACTCGTTGCGTCGCTCAGACCGGGCGATCGATTCCGGCTGATTGATTTCTCGACCGATGTCCGCACGTTCCGCGACGGCTGGGCACAAGTGAACTCAGACAACCTCGCGGCGGCTGACAAGTATTTCGGCCAGCTCGAGGCTGAAGGCTCGACGAATATCGAGGCTGCGCTAACCGAAGCGATGAATAACCAGAGCGACGATGCCGAACGGCTGCCGATCGTCCTGTTCATTACTGATGGCGAGCCGACCGTCGGCGAACGCAACGCCGACAAGCTCGTCGCCGGTATGGTCGCCAAGCGTGGTCGCACGCGCCTGTTCACGTTCGGCCTTGGCGCCGATGTCAACGCGTCGCTCCTCGAGCAGCTCGCGCTCGAGGGCCGTGGCACCGCGCAGTTCGTGCGCCCGGATGAGAATGTCGAGCGCGCGGTCTCGCTCGTGGCGGGTCGGTTGAGCGGCCCGGTCGCGACCGATCTCGTAATGCACACCGACGACAACATTCAGCTCAAGAATCTCTCGCCGTCCGGCCCGATCGATCTCTTCGAGGGCCAGGATGCGATCGTGCTCGCGCGCTACGCCGGTACGGGCAGCACCCATATCACGTTCCAGGGTCACACCGCGGCCGGTCCCGTCGAGTGGACGCAGACGGTGACGTTCCCGGATCGCGAGCGCGCCAACCCGTTCGTCGCGCGCCTCTGGGCGACGCAGCGCATCGGGTACTTGAGTGCGGAGCGCCACAAGCACGGCGCGAACCCCGAGGTCGATGACGAGATCCGGCAGCTCGGCATGCGGTTCGGGATTCCGACGGAGCTCACCTCGTATCTCGTGCAGGAGCCCGATGTGTCGCTGGCGGCGCGCCGGGATATGCGCGCCATGAACGGCCCACAACTCAACCAGGTGGCGGTGACCGGATCGGCGCAGCCAGCCTCCGCCCCGGTCGCAGCCTTCCAGGCCGCGAAGTCGGCATCCATAGCGCGCGAGGCGACGACGTTGGCGTACGCTGACTCCACAGGTCCCGTTGCTAAGAAGCAGCTGCAGCAGGGCGGCGGCCGGACGTTCTGGAAGAAAGACTCCGTGTGGGTGGACTCACGGTGGCACGACGGCATGCACGTCGTGAAGGTCAAGCCGTATTCGGCGGCGTACTTTGCGCTGCTCAATGCCGTACCGGATCTCCGCACCGCGTTCTCGGTCGGTGATGCCGTCCGAGTGGCCGGCCGCGCCGTCGCGATCGAGGTGGCGGGGGACGGAGTCGACAAGTTGACGGACGCCGAGGTCGCGTCCGTGCGGTCGGACTGGTAAGGTTTGCTGCAATGGATGACGCCGACCGGTTGTTCCGAACCTATCACGTGCCGCTCGTGAGGTATCTCACGCGTCGGCTGGGCGATCGGGATTGGGCGGAGGAGGTCGCGCAGGAGACGTTCGTCCGCGCGTTGCGGCAGACCGCGCTCACGAACGAGCGCGCCTGGTTGTTCGCGGTCGCGACGAATCTCGTGCGGGACGAAGCGCGGCGGGACATTCGGCGCCGGCGGCGGTTGACGCTGCTGGCGGCCGAGGCGCGGGAGCGGGAGGTTGACGAGCCCGAGTCGCCGCTCGAGCGGGCGCAGGAGGCGGCGATCGCGCGGAAGGCGGTCGACGCGCTGGCGGAACGGGACCGGTTGGCTTTGTTGATGCGAGAAGAAGGGTTGAATTACGAGGAGATCGCCGAGGCGCTCGGGCTGTCGCTCGGGTCGATCGGCACGACGCTGGCGCGGGCGCGCAAGCGGCTGGTGTCGGCCTATGAGGCGCTGCAAACGACGGGGACGCGAGGCGCGGGAGGGGCGCATGGAGCGTAAGTCGGATCACATCGATGAGGGCACGCTGCACGCGTGGCTCGATGGCGCGCTCTCGCCCGATGCCTCCGCGCGTGTCGAGTCGCACGTCGGCTCGTGCGCGGCGTGCGGTGCGGCGGCGGCCGAGGCGCGTGGGCTGGTAGCGGCGTCGTCGCGGATCTTGACGGCGTTGGACGACGTGCCTGGGGGCGTTGTTGTCCGGGGGCGAGTAGAGCGGCGGCGCTGGACCGGCTGGCCTTTGCGCGCTGCCGCGGCGGTCCTCGTCGTCGCCGCGGGGTCGTTCGCGGTGGTGCGGCAGTTGGGTGACGTGCAACCACGGCTTGCACCGGCACCTGCCGCGGCGCCTGTTGTTGTTGAGAATCAACCGGTGGCGCCGGCGCCGCCAGCTGCGAAGGCGAAGCCACCGGTTGCCGCGCAAAGGCGCCAGGCGAAGAAGGACGCTCCCCCGCCGGTCCCTCAAGCGCCGGCCCCTCAAGCGTCGGCTCCTCAAGCGGCGGCTCCCCAAGCGCCGGTTGCCGCCGAGGCTCGAGCATCGAGCGTGGCGCGTGACAGTGTGATGGCCGCTCGGGTCGATAGCGTCCCTCGTCGTCCCGTGCTCATCACGGGCAAAGTCGTCGACTTAGGAACCGGCAAGCCGGTGCCTGAGGCCCAGGTCCATCTCACTGACTCACCCGTCAGCGCGGCGACGAACGCGACTGGAGACTACGTGCTCTCGGTGCCCGCCAATCAAGCGAATGGTCAACCGGCCAAGCTCACGGTACGGCGGCTTGGCTACGAGTCAAAAACCGATTCGGTCACGCTCGCGCGCGCGGTGCCGGACACCGTGCACCATGATGTCGCGCTCAAGGAATCGACCCTAGCGCTCGACCAGGTTGTCGTAACCGGCGGTGCCAGCGCAGGCGGCCGACCGGCTGGTATCGCCGGAACCATGCAGGCCAAGGCGCTTCGCAAGCAGGCGCCGGAGAATCCGTCGGCGCCCGGCTGCTACACGATCAACATGCCGGGCTTGCCGGCGCGGATCGAGATCGGCGACCGCCTGCGTGTGATGCCGCCGGACAGCGCGGCGTTCCCGACGGCGTACTGGCAGCTCGTCGCCACCAACAAAGTCCGGATCGTGCTCGGCGACACCGCGGGTACGATGCACGAGGTCAAGGCGAGTATCGTGAACCAGGGACTCCTGGGTTCCGTCACCCGCTCCGACTCCCTCTCGGTCGTTACGCCGTTCTCCGCGATACGGACGGGAGCGCGCTGCCCGTGAGCAGCGCCTCGATCGCGTCACTCGCGATTTCCGCGCCCCGCTCCGCGCGCACCCGCGCCCCGACCGCCGCCGCTCGCTCGGCGTAGCGCGGACGCCCAAGCAGCTCCGCGATCGCCGCCGCGGCGGTGCGGCGGTTGTAGCGGTTGCGCGGGATGGCCTTCGCGACGCCGGCCCGCACGCAGCGCGCGGCGTTGTCCGGCTGGTCGTGGCTGAACGGCACGATGATCATCGGCCGTCCCGCGCGCAGCGCCTGTCCGGTGGTGCCC
>DASRDS010000076.1:0-4557 GCA_035652495.1 Gemmatimonadaceae bacterium | reverse complement strand
TTGAGCAAATGGACGATCGATATCAGGTCTCCGCCCTGCTCGGTTTCGTCGATCATCAGTGTCGAGACAGATAGATCAGCGTCGCCAGGCTGGCGAGCGCCTGAACCGCGATGCCTAAGTAGGCGAGTGTGTTATCCGGCTGCATCAGTCGGAATTCCTTCTCTGGAACGTACACACGCGAGCCCGGTTCCGGCACGGGGATGGACGCGGGGAGGATGCCATGGTGCCGGATCGCCTCGACCTTCCCGTTCGGCTGCGTCACGAAGGCTCGGCCAACGTCGGCGCGCACCCCCGGACCGCCCGCCGAATTGATGTAGTAGAGGAGATCCTTGCCTGGCGAAAAGGCCACGCCGGTCGGCGAGTTCACGCTGCCCGCGACGCGCACGACACCCGAGTAGGCCGGAATACTGATCGAGTCGCCGTCCTGCAGGACCAGGTTGTCGCGGTGTTTCGGGTTCTCGTCGACCGCGTGGATGTTGACGCCGATCCGGCCGAAGTGATTCTGGGTGCGGACGAGCGCGATGCCGTTCGGGTCGGCTTCCTTCGTCTCGCCGCCCGCTCGTGCCAACACCGAGGCGAGCCGCTCGTTCTTGGACGTCAACGTGTACCGACCAGGGTACTTCACTTCGCCGCTGACGATGACCGTCCGCGGCAAGGACCAGTTCGCCTCGCGCAAAATCAAGACGTTGTCGTACGGCATCAGCGTGACGGCGGAATCGAGCGGGACGCGCATGGTGATGGCGGTGACGCCCGCCGCCCGGTTCTCCGGTACCCGCGCGATCTCCACTTCGTGGAGGTCGGCGCCCTCGTTGGTGCCACCCGCCACGAGGACCAGGTCTCGCACCGTCATGCCTTCGTGATAGGCGAACCGTCCGCCGCGCTTCACCGCGCCGGCGACGGCGACGAACTGGTGTGGGCGCATCTCGCGCAACGCGAAGATGCGCACATCATCATGGTCTTCGAGGATGACGTCGTTGACCGGCGTGCCCGTCGAGTCGCGCAGGCTCGCGCGCAGCTGGACGCGCGTCGAGTCCGACCGCAGGCGGGCGATGAGCACGTCGCCCAGGTACGCGTCGGGTTTGACGCCGCCGGCGAGCTTGATCGCGTCCGAGAGGCGCATGCCCGGGCTGAAGCCCTGATCGCCCGGCGTCCAGACATCGCCCGAGACCGTCACCCGGGAGCGGATCGACACGTCGACCTTGAACACGTAAACGCTGTCGTCCGGCATCATCGGCACCGGCGGATCGCCACCGAGCCCGGCGGTCGCCGGTTCGAAATCTTGCGGTGGGACGTCGATCACGACGCGCGAGCGGTCGCCCTGAGTCACGCGCGGATCCGGCGCGAGGATGCGGGTGATTTGCACCCGGTGTCGGACCGCCGTGGCTTGGAAGCCGCCCGCATCGTGCAGGGCATCGGCCAATGTCTCGGTTGACGCCAGCTCATAGATCCCCGGTCGTACCACCTCGCCGACGACTTTGACGCGTGATCCGTGCACGGGCACGAACACGATGTCGCCGCTGTGGAGCTGAATGTCGTGCGACGCGTCGCCGTGCAAGAGGTACGAGTACACGTCCAGCGAGTCGACGACCTTGCCGTCGCGATGGATTTCGATATGGCGCAGCGAGCCGTTGGGGCTGGGCCCGCCCGCCACATAGAGCGCGGTCAACGCCGTCCCGGCGCTCGAGATCTCGTAGCTCCCCGGCTGCGCGACATCGCCGGTCACGAAGATCTGGTTGGTGTGCAGCTTGGTGACACTGACGCTGAAATGCGTGCGGGCGGACGCGTCGCGCCGGACGCCGGAGTAGACGCGCGGCAGCCGCTCGTATAGCACGGACTCCAGTTGCGACATCGTCAGATTGGCGACGTAGATCTGGCCGACGTCTTTGATGACCACGAATCCCTCGCGCTGCACGGGCAGCTGGATGGTCTGCTGCACGTCGCCCGTGAGGAACAGCGTCAGCTGGTCCCCGGGCTCGATCTGATAGCTCGCGGACACGGGTCCCGCGAGATTGGCGCGGAAGGTCGAGCTCCCTCGTCGGAAGAGATTGAGGCCGAAGACCTTGAGCGACGAGTCGGATGGGGCCAGCAATCGAAGCAGTCGCTGCTTGGCCGCGTACGGAATCGATGTATCCGCGACCAACGATCGAATCTTCGCGCGAATCGCGCGCATGGAATCGGCCGCGAACGACGTATCGGCGGTCGAGTCGAAAGCATAGGGGTCTCGACTCGGTCGTAATCGCTGTAAGGCTCGGCCGAGCAGTGTAGAATCGGCGTACGCCAGCGCCCCGGTATCGACCGTGTCGGCCGGATGCCGCGCGCGGCGCGCGAGCAACGAGTCGAGTCGGGCGGTCCCCAGCATCGAGTCGATCGCCGTGGAGTCCACAAGGCCGAGCTGGGCAATGGCGTTCAGGACCATCGAGTTGGGCGACGTCGTATCGGCGCCGGCCCCACCGCTACCCGCCAGATACGCGTCCAAGAGGCTGTCCGGATACCCGGCGGCTTCCAGACGATCGCGGATCTGGTCTGGGGTCAGGCCGCTTTCTTCGAGACGTTGGCGGAGCTGGGCGGCGAGGTCGGGCCGGTTTTGGAGCGCTGCCGCCGCCGCGGCAGCACCCCCAGGAGGAAGATTCGGTATCTGCTGGGCGCCGAGGGGAAAGGCAGCCGCCAAACCTGCCGCGAATGTCAGCGACCGTAGCCGCAAGAGATCCTGCGCATTAGAGACGGTTCAAGTGAACGACACCTTCGATTGTCTGGGACCAATGGTCGCGCAGGGACTCGAACCCCGGACCTCTGGTATGTGAGACCAGCGCTCTAACCAGCTGAGCTACGCGACCGAACCAGTGTAAAACGTACGACACGGCATTGACCGCGCCAAGGCGTGTATCCACGTTATGACTTCGACTCGCGTACCCTCTCTCCGTGGAGTGGTTCCCCCGCATGGCCCTCCTCTCTTTCCTCGATCGTGAGCATTCGATCGCCGAATCGGACTACAGCCGGTGGCTCGTTCCCCCAGCGGCACTGGCCATTCACCTCTGTATCGGCCAGGTGTACGCCCTCAGCGTCTTCAAGATCCCCCTCTCGGCGCTGATCGGCGGTAGCCCGAAAGCACCTGGGAATTGGTCTCAGGAGACGATCTCCCATCTCTTTCAAATCGCGATCGTGTTCCTCGGCCTATCGGCCGCGGCGTTCGGCGCCTGGCTGGAACGGGTAGGGCCGCGCAAGGCCATGTTCACCGCCGCCTGCTGCTTTGGCGGGGGCTTTGTCATCGGGGCGCTCGGGATCTATCTGCACCAGTTTTGGATCCTCGAGCTCGGGTACGGGGTGCTTGGCGGCATCGGTTTGGGCATCGGGTACATCTCACCCGTGTCAACGCTGATCAAGTGGTTCCCGGATCGTCCGGGCATGGCGACGGGGATGGCGATCATGGGGTTCGGTGGCGGCGCGATGATCGCTTCGCCGCTGTCCGTCACCCTCATGCATTTCTACAAGACCGCCAGCTCACAGGGTGTCACCAAGACGTTCCTGACGATGGGTCTTCTGTACTTCCTGTTCATGATGTTCGGTGTCTTCACCATTCGTCTCCCACAGCAGGGTTGGCGTCCGAAAAACTTCGTCGAGCCGACGACGGGCAAGATGATCACGCGCGCGAACGTGACGGTCAACGAAGCCATGCGCACGCCGCAGTTTTATCTCCTGTGGGTCATGCTGTGCGTGAACGTCACCGCGGGCATCGGTATCATCGAGCAGGCTTCGCCGATGATCCAGGAAATGTTCCCGGGCGTCATTTTGGCGGCCGCCGCCGCGGGCTTCGTGGGTCTCTTGAGCATCGCGAACATGAGCGGCCGGTTCCTCTGGTCGTCGGCTTCCGATTACATCGGCCGCCGCATGACCTACGCGACGTTCTTCGCGCTCGGCGCCGTGCTCTACTGGTGTATCCCGATTTCCGGACACATGGGGAAGCCCTGGCTCTTCGTGCTGATCTGCGTCGTCGTCCTCACGATGTACGGCGGGGGGTTCGCGACGATTCCCGCGTACCTCCGCGACATGTTCGGCACGATGAATGTCGGCGCGATCCATGGCCGGCTCCTAACCGCCTGGTCACTGGCCGGGGTCTTGGGGCCGCTGATCGTGAACCGGATTCGCGAATCCCAGATCGCCGCGGGCGTTCCGAAGGCCGACGCCTACACGCTCAGCATGCACATCATGGCCGCGCTGCTGATCGTGGGCTTCGTGTCGAACTTGCTCGTTCGACCCGTGCATGAGCGCCACTACTATCGGACGGCGACTGACCCGGCGGGGGTGCCGACATGAAAGCGAAGTTGATCATCGCCTGGAGCTTTGTCGGCATCCCGTTGCTCTGGGGCGTCGGGCAGGTCGTCAAGCGGTCGCTCGACCTGTTCAAGTAAGTGCGCCCTGCAGGACTTGAACCTGCGACCGTCGGATTATGAGTCCGCTGCTCTAACCAACTGAGCTAAGGGCGCCTCACGGCAGGTTACCGGTCGCTCCGCGAACGGTCAAGCGGTCCCGCACGGCGGCCGCGAGACGCTCGGGCCAGTG
>DASRDS010000075.1:0-2113 GCA_035652495.1 Gemmatimonadaceae bacterium | reverse complement strand
GGAGAAGAGATGCAAACCGAATCGCACGCAACGCAAGCACTGCCGCACAACGAAGCTATCGAGTCGCGCAGCGAACGGTTGAGAAGGCGCGGCCACCATACCGGCCTCTACACCTGGGCGTTCGGACTCGTGGCGCTTCTGGTCGTTCTGATTGCGCTCGTGATCGCCAACACGCGCCAGGTGAAGCTGAGCTGGGTGGTCGGCACCAGCCACGCGTCGCTGGTCTGGATCATCCTTGCGAGCGCCGTGCTCGGCTGGCTGCTGGGAATCGTCACGAGCGTCGTCTTCCGCCTGCGAACGCGGCGCCGCACAGCGTGAGCACTTGGGGCGACGGCCGAGACCTACGAGAGGGCCCGGCACGAGCCGGGCCCTCTCGTCAACGGTGAGTGTGGTCGAACTACGAGACGGTGCCGCTAGTTGCTACGCGCAACGACCGTGCCGTTCGTGATCTTCGGAGCGCTCGGAAGCACCGTGCTGAAGTGCTCGTCGTTGATCCATTTCGACGCGAGCTTGCCGGACTCTTCGGCCTGCTCGGAGGTCTCAAAAAGTCCAAGCGAGCTCAGAACGCCGTTGCCGGCCTCGATCAGGTAGTAGCCGGCGAACCCCGGGAGCTTGCGCAGCTGCGGGACGAGCGTCTCGTTGACCTTGCCGACGACCTCGTTGGTGCGGGTCGAGTCGACACCTTCGTAGCGACGAATGGTGGCATACATGTGCTGCTCCTCACTGTGGTCCTACAGGGCAGAGCGCTCGGATGAGCGAACTGCGGCGCCAGGGCCAGAGGTCACAGTCGGAGAGGGTGCAAAGCCTCGACGGCTTCGACAGCCAGAGCCAACGCGCTAGGCCCAGTGTATCTGGGATCTCGTCTCACCGTCGGCTACGCGAACGCAGCGTGCTCCCTCGCTCGGATGGCTCGAACAGCCCAGCCCGGTTTTCGCGCTAAGCTACATCTCCTATGCGCCGTTAAATCGCCGGCGCGCGAATTGCCCGGCGGGCCAGAAGAGATCCGGCCGCGCCAAGAACCCCGTCCTCACCTCAGAAGAGGGCGCATGGACTGGGCCCGCCCAAGCGCCGCCCAGCCGTTCCGGTCTGCCCGGGAGGAGGACTTCCGCCGACGACCAGAGCCCGCAACCACCGATTCCAGTTTTTAGGAGGCGTTGATGAATCTGCAGCCGCTTGGTGACCGTTTGATCGTCGAGGTCCTCGATGAGGAGGAGCTGACGGTCAGCGGGATCGTGCTTCCGGATACGGCGAAGGAGAAGCCGCAGCGCGGCCGTGTTCTCGCCGTCGGGCCGGGCTCCCGGGACGACGGCGGGACGTTCGTGTCAATGGATCTGGCGGAGGGCGAGGAGGTCGTCTTCTCCAAGTACGGGGGCGCGGAGATCAGGCTCGGAGCGGATGACGTTCTGATCCTGCGTGAGTCGGATGTGCTCGCGAAGGTCGTCCACACAGGTGGCAAGGGCAAGCGCAAGCTCGCCGGCGCAACCGCATAGCTCGTTTCGCTCAGGAGGAAGACATGGCTCACAAGGAGTTGAAGTTCAACGAGGATGCGCGCCGCTCGCTTCAGCGCGGTGTTGACACTCTCGCAGATGCGGTCAAGGTGACTCTTGGCCCGAAGGGGCGCTACGTCGTGTTGGACAAGAAGTTCGGCGCTCCGACGATCACGAACGACGGCGTCACGATCGCTCGCGAGATCGAGGTCGAGGACGTGTTCGAGAACCAGGGCGCGCAGCTGGTGCGCGAGGTGGCGACGGCGACGAACGATGTTGCCGGCGACGGCACGACCACCGCGACCGTTCTCGCCCAGGCGATCGTGCGTGAGGGTCTGAAGAATGTCTCGGCGGGCGCGAACCCGATGGCGCTGAAGCGCGGGATCGAGAAGGCCGTCGACGCGGTGGTCGAGAACCTGAAGAAGCAGTCGACGGAGATCTCCGGCAAGGAGGACATCGCGCGGGTCGCGACGATCTCCTCGCGGGAGCGCGAGATCGGCGACGTGATCGCGGACGCGATCGAGAAGGTCGGCAAGGACGGCGTCGTGAACGTCGAGGAGGGCCAGACGTTCGGCCTCGAGCTCGAGTTCACCGAGGGCATGCAGTTCGACAAGGGCTACCTGTCG
>DASRDS010000074.1:0-31946 GCA_035652495.1 Gemmatimonadaceae bacterium | reverse complement strand
ACGAATTCGAGAGTACCCGCCAAAGCCAAGTGGAGCACTGTCGCCGAGCGACTGCGTCAGTTGAAACGAAAACGGCGTGTTGAGAGACCCGGTGACCTCGGAGACGATCATCACGTAGCTCGCCGCCGCCGGATTCGACGCAAACTGAATGCACCCCGCCGGCAGCGACTGGACACCGCCGACAGGCATCGTGACCGGCGGCGACCCGGGAGCGAATCGTCCGATGACCGCCGCGGTCGATCCCCGCGATTTCACGGTGACCGTGCGCGTACCCGCTGGCGAGCAACTCGTATCCGGCAAAACGAACACTAAATGCGTCGAGTCGGCGCTAGTCGGAGCGAGGGAATCAACCCCAATTCTGAGCACTGTGGCTGTCGGTATACTGCTGAATTGATGGCCATATATTGTCGCTGGTTGACCGGCTATTAGTGCCTTCGGAGCCATGGAATCGATCGAGATCGCGGCTTTTGTGTCGACCGTGATCGATACGGTGTCCGCGACAGCCCCGGACTTCGCCACGATGCGCGCGATGCCCGGCCCTTTGCCGTATATCTCGCCGTAGTTGCTAACCGTCGCAACGTCGGTATGCAGGCTACTCCACACGATCGGCGCGCTGTCGATGACAACCCCGTTGGCATCGAGGACTCTCGCGGTCGCCAAGGCCGAATCCCCGACCACGAAATGCGTGGTCGGGAGCGTGAATGTGACCGAGCTCGCGGGGGCTAAATGCGGGGTGGTCGGGTGGTCATTGTGACAGGCAGCCAGGGCGGCCAGTAAGGCAAGCTGAACGGTTACGCGGCCAGCCAACCGGGCGTCCCTCGGAATAAGGAGCAAATCATAATGACTGCCACTGCGGCGTCTTCGATCACGTGGGAGCAGTATAACGAAACGGGGCGCCGTTTGTTCGCCGAGGGCGACCTGGCGGGGGCCGAGGACGCGTTTGTCGCGGCCATCGCCGAGGCCGAGCGCGCGGGCGGAGACCCGCTGCAGCTGGCCTCGAGCCTTGGCAATCTCGCGCAACTCAAATATCAGCAGAAAGACCACTTACGCGCCGAAGAGCTGTTCCGGCGCTCGTTGGAGCTTCGGGAGCAGAGTCTCGGGTCCGACCATCCGAGCGTGCTCACGAGCATCAACAACCTCGCCGCATTGTATGTGTCGCGCGGCGCGCTCGACGAGGCCGAACCGCTGCTCAAGCGCGCCATGGGCGCCAGCGCGAAGCGCGTCGAATCCGCGCAGACCGATCTTGGCGTCAATCTGAACAACCTCGCCCGGCTGTACTTCAAACGCGGCGACTATCGGCAGGCCGAGCCACTGCTGTTGCAGTTGCTCACGCTCAAGCGCCCGTATGGGCCGGAGCATCCGGAAGTCGCTACGGTACTCGTCAGTCTCGCGAAAGTTCGTCATGCGCTGGGCAAGCCGGACCAGGCCGAGCGACTGTGGCGTCGCGTGCTGATCGTGCGCGAGCGGCAGCTGCCCGCGAGCGACCCGGCAGTCCTCCAGGCGATGGATGGCTTGTCGGATTCGCTGGCGGCGATGGGCAAGCATGCCGGAGCGCTCGATCTGCGTGAGCGTGCGCTCAAGGCGCGTGAAGAAGCGATGGGCGCCGATCATGCCAGTGTCGCCCAGCAGCGTGCTCGCGTCGAAGAGTCGCGGTCGGCCGCGGCGGCCGCGGTCGCGACGACGACTATGCCCATGCGGCCACGTCGTACGTCGGAGAGCAAGACCGCACCGTCGCTGACGCCGCCCCCGGGAATGCCGATTCAAGCAGTGCGTTCGGGGATGACTCCGTCTGCTGCGTCCGTGCGCATTCCCACTCCAGTGCAACCAAAACCGGCCGCCCCTCCGCCTGTTGCGAAAGAAGTCGAGGCGCCGGCGAAGAACGACCTCGGCATCACCGAGGCATGGGCGGACGATCCAGAGCTCCCGCCACCCAAGCCGAATCGGGTCTCGGAGCAGGTCAAGCGCGTTTCGCAGACGGTGCCCGTGATCGTAGCGCCCGAGCCGCCGAAGCTCGAGCTCGAGCAGAATATCGCGCCAGCACCGAAGCCCGAGCGGAAATCGCAGCCCATCGAGAAGCCGCAGTCAGTCGAACCGATCGCGTTCGTCTCGAAACCGACGCCGCCGCCGATGCCCGCCGTGGTCGCGCGCACGCCCACTCCTCCGCCGGTCTCGCTCGTCGAAGACGAGCCGGTGCGGAAGCAGCCGCGCATTGGATTTGGGGCTAGCATGGATGCCGGCAAAGGCAAGATGATCGGGATCGGGGCAGCCATTGCCGCGGTGCTCGTCATCGGCGCGATTGTCGTCGTGCCCAGGCTCGGACACTCGACGCCCGCCGCGCCGACTAAGTCTGCGCCGTCAGCCGCCCAGCCGGCGGCAACCGCACCTGAGCCCGCCCCCGCGGCAACCCAAGCCGCTGCGGCGACCCCAACCGTAGCCGAGGCCACCCCGGATCCTCAGCCGAGTGTCCCGGCTCAGACACACGAGGGGTTCTCGGCGCACATGGGCCCGGCAGCACCACCCGCTCCTGTTGCTGCTGCTGAGTCTGACTCGACCGCCACTGAGCACGCTAAGCCCGCTCAGAGCGCATCTAAACGGTCATCTCATGGCGCTGTGCCTGAGGTCGGTATGCCGAGCGCGCCTTCGGTCAACGTCAACCTCGACCAGGCAACCAAGGCTATCGACTCGACCACGAAGTCGACCAAGAAAAAGCCCGAGATCGCTACACCGAGCTTTTAACCGGCGAAGAACAGCCCTGCTGCGATTGCCGCCAAGGCTGGCGGAACGTTTCTTACAGTGGGTCTACTCTAATAAGGTGTCGCCCGGCGACTCCCTCGCCGGGCCCGGTGTGTGCGCGTATGCCAAGTGTGACTCGTGACTAGTACAACTATCGACCCGATGTGGCTCATTGCGGCAGCGATCATCGCGGGGGCAACGTTCGTAGTTTGGGCGGTGCTCGCGATCGTCAAGGCACGTCGGATCGAACGTGAGCTCGACGTTCCCGATCCGGTTCCGCTCGTCATTCCAGTGCATCGCCGGGGCATTGCCGAGATGCCCTTCCAGCCTCTGCGTGAACCGTTGCGCGGAGCGGCCATCGAGGGTCCGACGACGCCGGCAACCGCGATGCCCCAAACGATGGCGTTCTCGCCTCAGCCCGAGGGCCAAGGCCGTGTGTCGACGGTCGAGCCGCCCACGCCACCGTCGACGGATCCGCCACACTCGCATTCGACCAACGGGTCGAGCCGGCCGCTCAACGGCAATGGGAAGGTCGTGCAGAGCGTGGCGCCCGCCGAGGGCACGTTGCAGTTCCTGCCGGGCCGGTTGGAGGTCCTCGACGGCGATGTGCCGGGACGCGACATCCGCTTTGTTCGGACGTGGGGCGAGATCCCGGAGGTGACGTTCGGCCGGGTCGCGGGACCACCATACCGGCACGTCCAACTCCGCTCGCAGACCGTCAGCCGCCAGCACGCGCGGATGCAGTACGTCGAGGGGCGGTGGAAGATCACGAACCTCTCGCAGACGAATCCGGTCGTGATCAACGGCCAGCCGTTGGACACGGCGCACGGCCAGCGTGTGCTGCACGACGGCGACCAGATCGAGATGGGCGACGTCCTGTTCCGCTTCCGCGAGCGGTAGCCGATTGGCCGAAGAAGCGACGCTCGTCGAGATCCGAGAGCTCGAGGCCGATTACGAGATTTTGGGTGAGCTCGGCCGCGGCGGGATGTCGATCGTGTATCTCGCCCGCGATCGAGAGCTCGGCCGCGACGTCGCGATCAAGGTCATTCATACCGCGAGCGGCATCGACGACGAGACGATCGCGCGCCAGCTGAACGAAGCCCGCACGGTCGCGCAGCTTCAGCATCCCAACGTCGTCGCGATCCACGCCGTGAAGCGACTGTCGACCCGCGGGCTCGCGCTCGTGATGCAGTACATCCCCGGCCGGAGTCTCGAGCGCGCGATCCACGAAGATGGGCCGTTCGCGCCGGAGCGGGCCGAGGCCGTGTTGGTCGACATCGCCGCGGCGTTGTCGTATGCGCACGCGCGCGGTGTCGTGCATCGCGATGTGAAGCCGGAAAATATTTTCTTGAACGACGAGACCGGCCGGGCGCTGCTCTCGGACTTCGGGATCGCGCTGTCGGCTGAAATGCGGCGACAAACGCCGTCGGCGGACCTGCTGGTCGGCACACCCGCGTACATGTCGCCCGAGCAGATCGATGGCCAGTCGCTCGACGGACGCAGCGACTTGTTCTCGCTCGGGCTCGTCGGCTACGAGATGCTCATGGGCGTGCGGCCGTGGGTGGATATGAACGTGGCGGACGTCATGTACCGCCAGAAGTTCGATCCCCTGCCCGCCATCTCGGGCACGAGAGGCGATGTGCCGCCGCGGCTCATGGCGGTGATCGAGCGGGCGCTGGAGAAAAATCGCGACGCGCGGTGGGAGAATGCGCAAGCGTTCTTGAGCGCGTTGTCGGACGACGAGTGGGTGCGCGAGCGAAGCTCGGAGCCCACGGCGCCGTCATCGACGAATCGCTTGGCCGCGCATCTGCCGCCGCTCTCGGGCGCGAACGTCAATACCGGCTCTTCCTCGGCACTGCACACGGTGCAATACCGCCGCGGCGAGCACCAGATGCCGGAGGATCACGCGGCACCGCCGGTCGACGACGACGGGACACTGCCCGACCTCTCGCTCATCCCCGTGCCGCGGCGGCGGCGCAACGGGCCGATCGGTCTCCTCGTGGTCGCGGGCGTGCTCGTGGCCGTCGGTCTGCTCGCGTTTCTGATCAGCCCCGACCTCGTGTGGAAGCACACGCCCAGCACGCGGGCGTTCGCGGGCAACTCAGCGACGGTGATGCATCGGGCGGACAGCGCGCAACAGGCCGCGATCCAGGCCTTCCGTGACTCGATCGCGCGCGCCGGGCAGGAGGCGATCCGGCGAGCCGCGGACAGCGCGGCCGCGGCCACCGCGGCGGCGGACTCGTCGGCGGCGCGCCAATTCGTGGCGCAGCGCGACTCCGAGGAGCGACTGCTGGCGAAGGCGCAGAAGCCCGACCCCAAACCACTCCCGGCTCCCGTTGCCGTGGCACCTCCGCCGAAACCCCCGGCACCAGCACCCGAGTCAACGTCCAAGCCAGCGGCATTGGTTACGGGCGCGATCATCCATCCGCCCGCCGTGTCGCCCGTGTCGGGTGGCGGCCTGCACACATGCGAGCTCGATAGCCAGGGCGGCGCACTCTGTTGGGGCAACAACGATCGCGGCCAACTCGGCATAGGAACGACGGCGCGCGGATCAGGCGCGGAGCATGTGAGCGGCGATCTGACGTTCAGCCAGATCGCGTCAGGCCAGGACCACACGTGCGGCGTGAGCCGGACGGGCGCCGCGTACTGCTGGGGAGGTAACACGTTCGGACAGCTCGGCACCGGCGACGCGGTCGATCACTCGACGCCGACCAAGGTGAGCGGCGATCACGTGTTTCACTCGATCGTCGCTGGAAACGGCTACTCCTGCGGGCTGACCGCCGGGGGCGAAGCCTGGTGCTGGGGACGGAACCTGTACGGCGAGCTCGGGAACGGCAGCACGAGCAACAGCGGTTTGCCGGTGAAAGTCGCGAGCCTCGTGCACTTCGTCGTGCTCACGGCCGGCGCCCATCACGCCTGCGCGCTCGATCAAGTCGGCCAGGCGTATTGCTGGGGCCAGAATACATATGGCCAATTAGGCGATGGAACGCACATCGTGCGCGCCGCGCCCGCGCCGATCCTCGGCGGGGTCGCCTTCCGAACGATTGCCGCCGGTGGTTATCACTCTTGCGCGTTGACGACCTCAGGTCAACCATATTGCTGGGGAAGGAATACCTACGGCCAGCTCGGCGTGGGTGACCTGCAGGAGCATGATACTCCGACTCCGGTCAAAACAAGCGCGACATTCATGACGTTGGCCACCGGGTTGGTGCACTCCTGCGCACTGACCACCGGCGGCGACGCGTTCTGCTGGGGACGGAACACATACGGACAGCTCGGCGATGGCACGACGCTCGATCACTCCGCGCCGGTGCGCGTCTCGATTACGCAGTCGCTCTCGGCTATTCACGCCAGCGGTTCGCACACGTGCGCGGTGACGTCCGTGAGCACGACGCTCTGCTGGGGTTACAACAGTGACGGCCAGCTGGGCGACGGCTCGACGACCGATCGGGCGCTACCGGTTCCGCTCACGGCTCCGCGGTAGAATCGCCGCGGCGCTGCTGCTCGCCGCGTGCTCGAGTGATGTTACTGGCCCCAACTCGCGTCGCGTCGACGACATCCTGATCTCGCCGGATACGACGTCGGTCGTCCTCGGGTCGACGGTCACGTTGAGCGCCCAGCCCGTCAGCAGCTCCGGCAGTCCCATCAACAACTTGCCGATCTTCTGGTCAACGAGCGACCCGACCATCGCCACGGTCACGCAGGGCGGCGTCGTCAGCGGCATCGCGCTCGGCAAGGTCACCATCGACGCCAGCACGTCGGGCGTCTCCCCGAAGCACCCCGCGCAGATCACGGTCGTTCCGGTGCCGGTGGCCTCGATCGTCGTCGCACCGGGCACGATCACGCTGCGCGTCGGCACGTCATCGCAGCTCACCGACACGACGAAGGACGCCGGGGGCCACGCGCTCACCGGACGGACCGTCACGTGGTCGATCAGCGATACCAGCATCGCCGGCATCGATCAATCGGGATTCGTGGTCGCTCGGAAACCCGGCACCGCGACGGTGACCGCGACGTTCGGCAAAGTCACCGGCACCGCGACCGTTACGGTGACACTGGTACCAGTATCAACGGTGGGACTCTCCCCGGCGAGCCCGAGCGTCATCGTGGGTCAGACGACGCAGCTCTCGGCGACCACGAAAGATTCGGCAGGGAACGTACTCACGGGCCGAACCATCACCTGGTTCTCGCGCGACTCCACGATCGCGACCATCGACCCCACCGGCACGGTCACCGGCGTGCGGGTCGGCTCCGTGACGATCGGCGCGACGGCCGGCGGTGTCACAGCCACGACGACGCTCGTGGTGCAAGCGGTACCGGTCAACACGGTCGTCATGTCGCCGGCCTCGTCCAACTTGCTCGTCGGTCAGACGCAAACGCTGACCGCGGAGGTGACCGACAACGCCGGCCACCGGGTTCCGGGCGCTACGGTGACCTTCACATCGAGCGCGACCGGCGTCGCGACGGTTACGGCGACGGGACCGGTTACCGCGACCGTCACCGCCGTTGGAGCGGGACAAGCCCAGGTCACCGGCACGAGCGGCTCAAAGAGCGGATCGGCGAGCGTCAATGTGACCCTCGTGCCGATCGCGTCGATCGCCATCACGCCGGCATTCGACTCGATCACGATCGGCGGTACGGCGCAGCTCACGGCCACGCTCAAAGACTCGGTTGGCAATACCCTGACGGGGCGCACGGTGACCTGGTCCTCGAGCAACAGCGGCGTCGCCACCGTTTCGGGTACGGGCGTCGTCGCGGGTGTGAGTGCGGGCACCGTCGGGATCGTCGCGACCGCCGGCGGCAAAGTGTCCGCCGCCAGCGTGACCGTGAAACCGATCGCGGTCGGGAGCGTGGCGATCTCGCCCAAGACCGTCACCTTGACGCCCGGCGCGCAAACGCAGCTCAGCGTGACCGTCAAAGATTCGCTCGGGAATGTGATTCAGAACCCGGCGGTGACGTGGACCTCGACGGCCACCGGGGTCGCGCTGGTGAACGGCAGCGGTCTCGTGATCGGCACCACGCCCGGCACGGCGCTGATCATCGCGCAGAGTGGATCGAAAGCCGACACGAATACGACGACGGTCATCCCCGCGCCGACCGCATCAATCACCATTACGCCGAATCCGGTGACCATTATCGTCGGCCAAACCGCGGTGCTGACGGCCACACAAAAAGACGCGAACGGCACGGTGCTATCGGGGCGGTCCGTGACCTGGCAGTCACCGGCGCCCAACACCGTGTCGGTGAGCGCCGGCGGCGTCGACCCGATCACCCAGCTGGACACGTGCACGGCGACGGCCGTGGCGGCCGGCGGCCCGATTGCCGTGGTGGCTCAGGCCGGCCACATCTCGGCCTCCACGCAGGTGACCGTGAGCAATGTGCCGGTCGCGTATGTCCTCGTGACGCCGAACCTGTTCTCGGTCGACGTTCGATTCACGCGACAAGTCGTGGCGAAGGCGTTCGACGCCAACAACAATCTCCTGTCCGGCCGTCAGTTCACCTGGTCCACCAAATCCGGCGGCCGCATCTCGAGCGTCGACCAGACCGGGCTCGTGACGGGCGTCGCCGCCGGCTCCGACTCCGTCTCGGCGACGACAGGAGGAAAGACGGGAGCGGGCGCCGTCACGGTTGCACTCGCACCGGTGGCCACGGTGATCGTGGCGCCGCCCGCGTCGACGATCACCGCTGCTCAGACGGTGCAGTTGTCGGACACGGTCAAAGACTCTCAGGGCGACACGCTCCAAGGCCGCACCGTCACTTGGGTCTCGAGCAACACCACCATCGCCACCGTCTCGGCCACGGGACTGGTGCAGCCCAAGGGCGGATTGAACGATAGCGGCACCGTGACCATCACCGCGACGAGCGGCAGCGTCCACGGCACGGCAACGGTGACCATCACGCAGGATCCGGTCGCGAAAGTGACGGTCTCGCCATCCTCGTCGACCATCAACGCGAGTCACACGCAGCAGCTGACGGCGACGCTTCAGGATGCGAGCGGCGCGACGATCACGGGTCGGCCCGTCGCTTGGTTCTCGAGCAACCCGTCGGTCGCGACCGTCTCCAACACCGGCCTCGTCTCACCAACTGGTGCCAACGACAGCGGCACCGTGACGATCACCGCGACGAGCGGCACCGCGAGCGGGACAGCCACCGTGACGATCGGCCAGGATCCCGTCGCCAGCATACACATCACGCCCGCTTCATCGAGCATCGATGCGACGCAGACCCAACAACTCACCGCGACACTCACCGACTCGAATAACACCACTTTGACCGGTCGCACCGTCACGTGGTCCTCGAGCGATCCGACGATCGCGACGGTCTCCAACACGGGCCTCGTCACGCCTACGGGCGCGAATGACAGCGGCACGGTCACGATCACCGCGAGGAGCGGAGGCAAGGCGGCCAACGCGACGGTCACGATCACGCAGGACCCAGTCGCGACCGTCACGCTCGCGCCGTCGTCTTCCTCGATCGCGGCGACCCAGACGCAACAGCTCACGGCCACGCTCAAGGACGCCGGCGGAACCGTGTTGACCGGGCGCACCATTACCTGGTCATCCAGCAACACATCGGTCGCGACGGTCTCTGCGTCCGGTCTCGTGTCGCCAACCGGATTGAACGACACGGGTACCGTGACCATCACCGCAACCAGCGGCACGGCGATGGGTACGGCCACCGTCACGATCACGGCGGATCCGGTGACCAGCGTGACGGTCGCGCCGCCGTCGTCGAGCATTAGCGCCACGCAGACGCAGCAACTGACCGCGACGCTCAAGGATGCCGGTGGCACGGTGCTGACCGGGCGAGCGGTCACGTGGTCATCGAGCAACACCGGCGTCGCGACGGTGTCGCCCAGTGGCCTCGTGTCGCCGACCGGCGTGAACGATAGCGGCACCGTGACGATCACGGCGACAAGCGGGACGGCCAGCGGGACGGCCACCGTCGCGATCACGGCTGATCCCGTGGCGAGCGTGACGGTCGCGCCGCCAACGTCGACGATCACGACCTCGCAGACGCAGCAGCTCGGCGCCACGCTCAAGGACGCCGGAGGGACCGTGCTGACCGGCCGTCCGGTCACGTGGTCCTCGAGTAATCCTGGCATCGCGACCGTGTCCAACACGGGCCTCGTGCAGCCGGTCGGTGCGGTGAACGACACCGGCACTATCACGATCACGGCCACGAGCGGCACCGCGAGCGGCACCGCGACGGTCGACGTCACGAATGTGTTGGCGACGGCCGTCAGTGTGAATCCGCCTGGCGCGACGATCTTCGCTACGTCGCCGAGCAATCAGATTCAGCTTGGCGCGACGACGACACCGGCGGGACTCGGCGTAACGTGGTCCAACGGCGGGTCCAGCGTGGCGACCGTGGACGGCAATGGCCTCGTGACCGCGACCGGAACCGCGGCCGGCCCGGTCACCATCACGGCGACGAGCGCGAACAGCCCCGCATCCGGCTCCTCGAGCATCACCGTGATCGGCCACGTCGGCACGGTCACCGTGAACGCCGGCACGAACGCCCTCAGCGTGTCGTCCGCCACGAGCACTACCGCAAACGCGACACTCCTCGATACATTCGGCACCGATGTCTCGGCCCAACGCGAGGTTACCTGGACGTCGTCCGACGGGTCGACGATCCAGATCAACGGCGGCTCGGGTCCGTTCGTCGCCAACCCAGCGACGACAGTGATCACGCTGCAAGCCGTGTCGACGAACAGCCCGACGGTGACGATTACCGCCACGACGGATGATGGCGTGTCAGGATCGATCACCATCACGGTCTCGCCGTGAGGCATCGGCTGCTTGTCGTGTATGGGGCCGCGGCGCCGCTCGCGGCGCAGGACCTGCCGCTCAAGCGTGCACTGCCACTCGCGACGGACGTCGCCTGCCCCACGTTCCCAGCGCCACCGACGCCGGTCCGGTCGCAGATCGATGAGGCCAACCGCCTGACCACCCTCGGCGCCGAAGCGGCGCTCGAAGGCGACCATCAATCCGCGCGGGATTTGTTTCTGCAGGCCGCCCTGCTCCACCAGACCGATGCGAGCCTCGCCTATCGGCTGGGCCATGAACAGGACGAGATGGCCGACAAGCCGGCCGCGGTCCTGGAGTACTGCCGCTACCTGTACCTCTCCCCGACCGCTACCGACGCGAGTCAGATTCGGGATAGGTTGACCGCGCTGCTGCCCTCGATCGACCTGGGTCGCGGTACCGCGATGGTCGAACGCTTCCGCGATGGGGTACGGGACTACGATCAGGGCGATTGGGCGGCGGCGGCGGAGAGCTTCGCCGATGTCACCGCGCTCGCTCCGGGATTCGCTCCGGCGGTATTCAACCGCGCGTTGGCCTTATCGCACGCGCATCACCAAGCCGCGGCGATCCGGGAATTTGATCACTACCTGGTACTCCTGCCCAGCGCCGGCGACCGTGCGGCGGTGGAGCAGCGCCAGACCGAGTTGCGGCGTCAGCTCCCAAGTGCGACGACGGCGTTCTGGATTGGACTCGTGCCGGGCGCGGGCCAGTACTACACACGGCAGGCGCCCTTAGGGCTCCTCGTCACCGGCGGCGCCGCTGGCGCGGTCGTGTGGAGTGCGCAACCGGCGCACAAGAATCTTCCAGCGGGCATCGGTGCGGCTGCCGGCCTAACCCTGCTCGGCGCCATCGAGGCGGCGATCGTCGCGCATAACCGGTCAAGTAGTCTGCCACCGGTCGCCATTGTCGCGAGTGCCGGACAAGTTGGCCTGGGCTTCGAAATTCGGTGATTTGAATGAAGTGGTATCACTCCTGCAGAGGACGGTTCGAGTGAGTAAATATTTGGCACTCGCGGCCGTCGCGATTGGCGTCGCCGTAGCCTGTTCTAAAGAGGCCACCGGGCCTAATAGCCAGGGCATCACGGACGTCCTGATGACTCCTGATACGCTCACCCTGGCCATCGGCGATACCACCACGCTCCAGGCGCAACCCGTGAACGCGGCCGGGAATCACATCAACGGCCAGACGCTCTTCTGGTCGACCGGCGACCCCACGATCGCGACGGTCAGCCAGACCGGGTTGGTCACCGCCATCGGCGTCGGCGCCGTGAACATCGATGCGAGTACCGCGGGCGTGTCGCCGAAGAATCCGGCGCGCGTCATTGTCGTGTCGACGCCGGTGTCGAAGGTAATCGTGGCGCCGTCGGCCATCACGATACGCGTCGGCGATGCCTTCCAGTTCACCGATACGACCAAGGACGCTGCCGGCCACGTGCTCACCGGCCGTACCGTCGTCTGGTCGAGCAGCGACACCACGATCGCGCCTGTCGATCAAGCGGGCCTCGTTATCGGAAAGGCCCTCGGCAGCGCGACTATCACCGCGACATCGGGCAAGGCCAGCGCCACCGCCACGGTGACCGTCTCGCTGGTGCCGGTCAAGACGATCACGATCACGCCCCCGAGTCCCACCGTCATCCTTCACGATTCGACGCAGCTCACGGCGACGGCGAAGGATTCCGCTGGCAATGTGCTATTGGGCCGCGCGATCACCTGGTCGTCCTCGGACACCACGATCGCGACCATTGACGCCGCGGGCACGGCCACCGGCGTCAGGATCGGCACCACCAAGATCTCCGCCCAGAACGGCAGCGCCACCGCCAGCGTGACGCTCACCGTCCAAGCGGTGCCGATCAATGCCGTCGTCATCTCGCCGCAATCAGCGAACTTGCTCGTCGGAGGGACGCAGGCCCTCACGGCCGTCGTCACGGATGCGAGCGGGAATGCTATCGCCGGTTCAACAGTCACGTTCGCGAGTGGCAACAACGCGATCGCGACGGTATCGGCGACCGGGCCTCTCTCGGCAACGGTGACCGCCGCCGGTGCCGGCCAGGTGACCATCACCGGTACGAGCGGCTCGAAGTCGGGTACCGCAACGATCAACGTCGCGATCGTCCCCGTCGGCTCGGTGACTATCGCCCCGGCGCCCGACACCGTGACACTCGGTGGCACCGTTCAACTCACGGCCACGGTCAAAGACTCGGCAGGCAACCCGCTCACGGGTCGCACCGTCACGTGGCAGTCGCTGAGCCCCGGCGTCGCTACCGTCTCAGCGACCGGCCTCGTGACGTCGGTCGGCATTGGCACGGCCGGTATTCTCGCGACGAGTGGCGGCAAGACCGGCGTGGCCGAGGTGACGGTGAATCAAGTGCCGATCGCATCGGTCGCGATCACTCCGCAGAACGATACCGTCAGCGTCGGCGCGCAGAAGCAGCTCACGGTCACCGTGGTCGACGCGAACAACCACACCGTCGCGAACCCGTCCGTGAACTGGAGCTCGACGAACAACGGCATCGCCATTGTCTCGAGCACCGGCCTCGTTCAGGGTGTCGCGACGGGTACCGTGCAGATCATCGCCGCGAGCGGCGGCAAGGCCGACACGAACACGACGCTAGTGGTGCCAGCCACCGTCGCCTCGATTGCGGTGTCGATCGCCTCGTCGACGATCGCGGTCGGCGGCGCGACGATCGTGACCGCCACGTCGAAGGATGGCACCGGCAACGTGCTGCCCGGCCGCAGCGTGTCATGGTCCTCGGGCTCCTCGGGTACCGCGAGCGTCAGCGCGGGCGGCGTCGATCCGAACACGCAGCTCGATACGGCGACCGTCACCGGTGTGGCGATCGGTGGCCCCGTGTCGATCACCGCGACGTCGTCGAACAACGTCCAGGGCAGCGCGCAGGTGACGGTGGCGACCGCGATCAACCATATCACGGTCTCACCGAACCAGTTCACCATCAATACGCACAGCACGCGACAAGTCAGCGCGACGGCGTTCGACGTCAGCAATCACGCGATCACCGGCGTCACGTTCGCCTGGACGACGAAATCGGGAGGCACAGTCGCCTCCGTCGATCAGACGGGACTCGTGACGGGTGTCGGACCGGGGAGCGACTCTGTCTATGCCTCGGCCCAAGGCGTCTCGGGCGGCGGTTCCATCACGGTCAATCAGGTGCCGGCCGCGACGGTGATCATTACGCCGGGCAGCTCGACGCTCCCCAATAGCTCGACGCTTCAGTTGAGTGATACGGTCAAGGATGCGGCCGGCGACACGCTGCTGAATCGGACCGTGACATGGTCCTCCAGCAACAACGCCATCGCCACCGTGTCATCGAGCGGCCTGGTTTCGCCCGGAACGGCGAACCCCGACACCGGGACGGTGACGATCACCGCCACGAGCGGCAGCGCGCATGGTACGGCGACCGTTGATGTCGTATTCCCGACGGCCACCAATGTCTCCGTGACGCCCTCGCCGGATACGATTTACGCGAGCGCACCAAACAATGGCCCGCTGAGCCTCACGGCTACGACAACGCCGGCTGGAGTCCCAGTAAACTGGACCAACAACGGGTCGTCAGTCGCCAACGTGAGCGCGACAGGTGTCGTCACGCCGACGGGCACCGCCGCGGGGAGCGTGACAATCAGTGCTCAAGGTGTAACGGGCGGACCGGTGGGTAATGCGACCGTTCTCGTCCTTGGGCATATTCAAACAGTCAACGTGAACGCCGCCAACACTATCTTGAGTGTGAGCGGTACATTGCAACCAACCTCGACCACGGCGACCGCACAATTGCTCGATGCATTCGGCACTGATGTTTCGAGTCAACGCGTTGTCACGTGGTCAGTCAACCCCTCTGACCAGTCGGTCGTCGCGATCAGCACCACCGGACCTCTTCTTGCGACTAGGCCTATCACATTGACCGCCATTTCATCGAACGGGCTGTTACCGGCGACGGCGACGGTCACCGCGACGTCGAGCGACGGCACCTCGGGCAGCGTCGTGATCACGGTCGGCCCATGAGGCACGCCGCTCTTCTCGCCGGCGGTCTCCTCGTGGCCGGAGCGTTGACCGTACCGCTCCGCGCTCAGGATCTGCCGCTCAAGCGCACGTTGCCGGCCGCCACGGCGGTCGCCTGTCCGCCATTCGCCGCGCCGGTCTCACCCGTGCGCGCGCAGATCGACGAGGCCAATCGACTGACCACTTTGGGCTCCGAGGCGGCGCTCGAGGGCGATCACAAGTCGGCGCGCGATCTCTTTCAGCAAGCCGCGCAGATCAACCAATCGGACGCCAGTCTCGCGTATCGCTTGGGTCGCGAGCATGAGGAGATGGGCGATAAGCCCCCGGCGATTCGCGAGTACTGCCGCTATCTCTTCTTGTCGCCGAACGCGGGTGACGCCTCGCAAGTACGCGACAAGTTGGGAGCGTTGATACCGGCGCCGGACTTGAGTCGCGGCACGCGCATGGTTGAGCGATTTCGTGCCGGACTCACCTCATACGATGAATCGAATTGGGGCGACGCCGCGCAGGCATTCACGGACGTGATCGCCGCGGCGCCCGGCTTCGCGCCCGCGTTCTTCGATCGCGCCTTGGCACTCGCGCATCAACATCACCAACCGGCGGCGATTCGCGACTTCGACCAGTATCTCCGACTCACGCCGAACGCGGGCGACGCGCAGGCCGTTCGCGATCGCCAGCTCGCGCTGCGCCGAGAGCTACCCAGTGCCTCCACGGCGTTCTGGCTCGGTCTCATTCCGGGCGGGGGACAGTTCTACACTCGGCAACCCGTGCTGGGCGTGCTCGTGGTCGGGGCCGCGGCCGGCGCGGTCGTATGGGGCGTGCAGTCCCAGACCGTCACGAAGACCGAGACGTTCACGGACCGCAACGGCCACCCATACACCCAGACCTTCCCGTCGACGGAGCACAAGTACTTAGCGGCTGGGATCGGCGCGGCCGCCGGTGTGACGCTGTTAGGCGCGATCGAAGCCGCGATTGTCGCGCACAATCGATCGAGCGGTCTGTCGCAAGTCACCGACACCACCGCGACGCCGACAACATCCGGCGCCCTTCCGCCGCGCCTGACCGTGCCGACCGTCGTTGCCCAAAAAGGACAGGTCGGTATCGGGCTTGGCCTGGAGTTTCGCTAACACGGCATTGCTTCTGCACGTCAGCCCGGCATGGCGTCCGTTCGTCGCTGTGCCGGTGCACTCCTCCTCGCCGCGTGCTCGTCGAGCACAGGTCCAAACGCTCACGGCGTCACGAATATCGTCCTAACGCCGGACGCGCTGACGGTCGCCGTCGGCGACTCGGCGAGCATTCAGGGGCAGGCAGTCAACGCGAGCGGCGCGCCGGTCCCCGGTGTGACGCTCTTTTGGTCTTCTAGCGACCCATCGATCGCCACGGTTGATCAGCAAGGCAAGGTGAAAGCGGTTGGGGTCGGCACGGTCAACATCGACGCGAGCTACTCCGGCGTATCGCCGAAGCAACCGGCGCGTGTTGCGGTGGTAAACACGCCCGTCGCATCGATCGTGATCGCGCCGAAAACGGTCACGATGCGCATTGGATCGGCGCTTCAGCTCACCGATACCACGAAAGACGCCGCGGGCCATGTGCTCACCGGCCGATCGGTCGTATGGTCGAGCAGCGATACGACCGTCGCCTCGGTCGATCAAGCAGGCCTCGTCCTCGCGAAGAAGGGCGGCGCGGTCACGATTACCGCGAAGTCGGGCGCGGTGAGCGCGACGGCCGCCGTGACGGTGACGGCGGTGCCGGTCTCGAAAATCGTGATCGCGCCCAGCAATCCGTCCGTCACCGTCGGCCAGACCACGCAACTCGTGGCGACGCCCGAGGACTCGATCGGCGATCCGTTGGCGGGCCGAGTCGTCACGTGGGCCTCATCCGATACCGCGACGGCGACCATAGCACCGAGTGGGGTCGCGACCGGGAAGAAGGCTGGCTCCGTCACGCTCACCGCGACATCCGAGGGCGTCTCGGCGACGACGACGCTCACGGTCCGAGCGGTGCCGATCAACGCCGTCTCGATCTCGCCACAGTCATCGAACCTGGTCGTTGGACAGACCGTGACGTTAACGGCGGAGGTCACGGACGCCAGCGGCAATCCGCTCCCCGGCGCGACGGTCATCTTCTCGAGCAACGCGGCCGGCGTGGCGACTGTCACGGCAACGGGAGCACTCACCGCGACGGTGACCGCGGTCGCCGCCGGCACCGCGCAAATCAAGGGCACGAGCGGCGGCAAGAGCGGAACAGCGACCGTAAACGTCGCACCGGTTCCCGTCGGCTCCGTGACGATCGCGCCGCCGAGCCCGACGTTGACGATTGGCGGGACGGTGCAACTGACCGCCACGGTAAAAGACACCGCCGGCAACGTGCTGACGGGACGCACGGTGACCTGGGTCTCGCTCACGACCGGCGTCGCCACCGTATCCGCGACGGGACTCGTGAAAGCGGTCGGTGTCGGGAGCTCGGTGATCACCGCTTCGACTGGCGGTCAGACCGGACTCGCGACGGTGACCGTGAATCAAGTGCCCATCGGCTCGGTCAAGATCTCGCCCAAGCGCGACACGATCGCCATCGGCGCACAGAAGCAGCTGACAGTGACCGTCAAAGATTCGCTCGGCCACAACGTCCCCAATCCGATCGTCACCTGGAGCTCGACGAACAGCGGCATCGCGACCGTTTCGAGCACGGGCCTCGTGCAGGGCGTCGCGGCGGGTACGGCCCAGATCATCGCGCAGAGCGGCGCCAAAGCCGACACGAACACGACGCTCGTGATTCAAGCGCCCGTGGGATCCATCTCGGTCGTGAGCGCCCTGGGCATCATATCGGTTGGACAGACCACCGTCGTGACCGCGACGTCCAAAGACGGCGGCGGCAACGTGCTGTTTGGTCGCGCGGTGACGTGGACCTCGAGCGCCAACGGTACGGCGACCGTGAGCGCGGGCGGCGTGGATCCATCGTCGCAGCTGGACACGGCGACGGTAACGGGAGTTGCCGCCGGCGGCCCGGTGACCATCACCGCGACATCGTCGAACAACGTCAGTGGCCACACAATGGTCTCCGTCCTGAGTGCCGTCAATCACATCGTGCTCACGCCGAATCAATTCACCGTGAACCGGAACGAGACGCAGGCGGTCAAGGCGCAGGCGTTCGATGCCAACAATCACCCGATCAACGACATCACGTTCACGTGGTCGACGAAGTCCGGCGGGACGATCTCGAGTGTCGACGCCCGCGGCGTCGTCACCGGCGTCGCGGTGGGGTCTGACTCCGTCTATGCGGCCGCTGAGGGCGTGACCGGAGGCGCGGCCGTCACGGTGAAGGCCAAGAAGCCGTGATGCCGATCGATCTCCCGCGCGCGATTCACCACAGACGACCGACATTGCATGTCACGCCGGCGTACACGTAGGTGGCCTGAGGGCCCCGCAGTGTCGGACTCACGCCGGCGTCGAACACCAACCATTTGCGGGCGGTCCACGTTGGACCGGTCAGCAGCGCCACGATCGGCGCTTGGCCGGCTGGGCCGCTCGTGCCTGGCAAACCCGAGATTTCGCCGGTCCAGCCGAACGAACCCACGACTTGGAGGCCGGCCGAGACCGTCCACAGGGTCGCTGTGCGTGGAGCGGAGGTGCCGCTGCCGGTGCGATGCGTGTAGCCGACGTTCACATCGAGCGAGAGTGGGCCGAACTCATGGCTCGATATCAGGAGGAGCGTCAGATCGGTCGTCGAGGTGCTGGTGCCGCCAGCGCCCGTTGACAGTTTGAGTATCGGCAGCAGCGCGAAGTCGCCGACGACGGGCGCATCGTCCAACAGCCGCCATTTCACGCCGACGGCGACATCACCTAGACCCTGGTCATGCGCACCGTTGCCGTTCTGCGATTGCCAGACCTGATACAACGACAGCTGGACGTGGGAGACGACGCCGAGCTTCGTGACGACGGGCGTCTCGATCGCGAGCACGCCGTCGGATTCCGAGCGCTGCGCACCCGCTTCGACTTCGACCCAGCCTGGGTAGACCGTGCCGGCGTGCGTCGCTACCGTGGGACGCTCGGGCTGGGCGGCGTGCGGATCCGGAGCTTCTTCCTGTGCCGCGAGCGCGCTCCACGCGATCGCGCCGAGTACGCCGGCGGCGAATAGTCGTCGCACGACGATCGTCAGCGCCGGACGCTGTCGGTCTCGACTCGATCCCAGCGTTCGCCGGGTTGCGTCGTACCGATCACACCTCCGAGCACACCGCCAACGCCGATGCCGGCGGCGGCAAACTTCGGCGTGTTGTGGTGCGATGCATCACCGATGATGGCACCGACCACGCCGCCGCCAATCGCACCGGCGAGAGCTCCAATGAGGCCACTCTTCCAGCGCGGCCCGCTCTTGGGGCCCGCGCTGACATCCATGTGACGCACATTGGACCACGGCACCGTGAGCGATCCGGCCGGTGCCTCTAGTGTGATCCCTTGTGTGTCGCTCCCGCGAACCCGTCCAATCAATTCAGTCGATGGTGCATCGGGCTGAACTTCCCAGACGCGCACTCGCGTACCAACGCGAATAGCATCGGCGTGTTGCGCGAACGCGGGTGTGGTCGCGAGCGAAGCGAGCGCCATAAAAAAGCTCAATCGCATCAGGGGGAAGTGTAACGTCGTGGTCGCTTAGGCGGGCGGTCCAAGTCGGCTAACCAGTCAGTCGCGCCCTGAACCTCACCCGAAGTCAAAGCGTGTCCAGCCTCTTCCCATCGTACGGTGACCGCGGCGCCGGACGCATTGAGCACGCGCAGCAGCTCCTCGGTGTTCTCGCGCCGAGCAATCGGATCCACCTTGCCGGCCGCGATGTAAACCGGCATGCCGTTGAGCACCGGCGGCGGCTCGGGCACGAACGGCACCATAGGCCGAAACAACACGGCGCGCGCAAAGATCCCCGGATGTCGCAAAAACGCGCTCGACGCGATGTTCGCGCCGTTCGAGTAGCCAACCGCCACGACGCGAGTCGGATCGAATCCGTACACGTTGGCGGCACGCCGGACGAATGCCACGAGCTCGTCGGTCCGTTCAGCCAAGTCGACCTGATCAAAGACGCCGAGCGCGACGCGCTTGAAGAACCGCGGAGCGCCGTTCTCACGGACCTTGCCGCGAGGACTGAGCAACGCGGCGCCGGGCGCGACGGCGGCGCCGAGTGGAAGGAGATCGCTTTCGTCCCCACCGGTGCCGTGCAGGACGAGCGCGGTCAGCGGCGACCCGCGGCCAGGCACCCAACGGTGCACGAAGCCGAGGTCCTGCTCGGTCATCCGCGCACGACCTTGGAGAGCGACACGATCTGACCGGCGTGACGCGCCGTGTGTTCGCCGATGTGAAAGAGGAGGCCGAACAGTGTCGTCGGCAGCGCGGCGCGGCCGATCGCTCGGGGTTCGGGCAGCGTCGACACGGGCGTCGCTTTGATCTCCGCGATCGCCCGCTTGATCGCGCTCCGCGCCTCGTCGACCAACAGCGCCGCCTCGGCCGGCGGATCGCCCGGCACGGCTTCTTGGCGCAGTGCCTCGAACTGTTGCGGCGTCAACGACCCGCGTCGCGCATACGTGAAGAGTCGGTCGATGCTGCCGGTAATGTGGCGGAGATGGAATCCGACGGATCCCGCTCCGCCAGGCGTCGCCCACAGCTCCGCCGGCGTCAGGCCGGGCGCCGCGCGCGTGATTTCGTCACTCGCGTGCATCAAGGCGTGCACCGCCGGCATCACCAACGGGTCGACGCCGCTCACGGGTCCACGCAACCAGGCTTCGGTCACGCCTGAATTATAGACCGCTCAGCTAGCCTTCGCGAACTTCCCTTTGTCTTCGCGACCGCTCAGATGGAACGCGTTGACGAGGCCGCGCATTTCCTCGGCCTGACTCTGCAGCTCCTCCGCGGCGGCCGCGGATTCTTCGGCGCTCGCGGCGACATTCTGGGTCGTGTGGCTCACCTGTTCCATCGCGACGCGAATGTGCTCCACGCCTTCGAGCTGCCGATCGCTGCCTTTCGCCATTTCGTCCATGACACCGGTCACCTGTGCGGCGATGGCGGCGCCGGCCTCGGCGTGCTTGCGCGCTTCTTCGATCAGCCGGGCCGTACTCTGTGCGGCCTCGGCGCTGCGGGTCGAGAGGCTGCGCACTTCCTGCGCGACGACGGCGAACCCCTTCCCGTACTCCCCCGCGCGCGCCGCTTCGATCGCCGCGTTCAGTGCCAGCACGTTCGTCTGCGTCGCGACGTCGTCCATGGCGTGCACGATCGACACGATCGCGCTCGAGGACGCCTCGATCCGCTGCATGGCCTCGCTCAACTCGCGCATGCCGACGGACTCATTGAGGCCACGCGCCGCGTTCGCGTGCTCGGCGTTGGTCCGCGTCACGATCGCGAGGGCTTGCAGTTCCTCGAAGATCGTCGCGATGGCCGTGGCCTGCTCCCCTGCCCCTTCGGCCAGCGACTCGCTGCCGATCCGGATCTGATCTGACGCCGCGGCGACTTGGTCCGCCGCGCCGCTGACCTGCAGCAGCGCCTCGTCGAGATTGACGACGGCGGTATTGAGCGTCGTCTTGAACTCCGCCATATCGCCGGCGTACGTCTCGACCATTCGGGCCGCGACATCGCGCGAGGCGGCGCGGCGCAGCACGTGGGAGGCTTCGGTCAACGGGCGCACGATCGCGTCGAGCGTGTCGTTCATCCCGTGCACCAGTTCGTGCCATGCGCCTTCGTAGTCAGCGGCCGTGCCCCGTTCGGTCAGGCGTCCGGCTTTCGCCGATGCGATCAAGCGCGCCATGACATCGAGCAGCGAGCGAACCGTGTCCTGCAGGTGCGCGACGGCGGCGCCGGTCACGTCCTTATCGCTGCGCGGCTCGAGCGGATCGGACACGTCGCCTTTGGCGAGCGCGCTCGCCGCGCCCGCGATCGCTTTTTGCGACGCGATGATCTGCTCGAGGCCGCGGGCGAGATCACCGAACTCGTCGTGGGACGTGATCCACACGTCCACGCCGACCTCGCCACGCGCGACGAGCGCCATTTTGCTTTTCATCTCTTGCACGGGCCACGCGACGCTCTGGCCGATGAGCCAGTAGTTGCCGATCGCGATCAGGATGCACACCGCGCCCCCGGCCCACAGTATGCCGGTCGCGAGAGACCAGTCTCTCGCGCCTATGGATCCGGCCACCAGCACGGTATCAACCGCCATTACTCCGATCATCAACGCAAATGCGGCGATCAACTTCGTGCGTAAACGAAGGTCGTAATACCAGTGCATCATCCTCGGGACGCGAATCGAGTGGGATTGTAACAAACGACAACCGGCCGGTCGTTACGTACTATCCACGACCGGCCGGTGAGTTCGATTCGCCCGTCGCATCAGCTTTGCGCGTCTTCCTCATCCTCGTCGGCGGGGCCCTGGTCCGGCAGGGTCTCCCAGGTCGACGACCCGCTCAAGTTCCGATTCTCCTCGGTATCACCCACCAGCCCTTCGCGCTCGTCGCGCTCCAGCGCCTGCTGCTCTTCCTGTTCCTCGTCTTCGCGTTCCATGGTTCCTCCCTGGCGTCCGAACAGACCCCGAAATAGAGTTCCAGCGGATGAGCACTGAGCACGACCCGGGCCGCGAGGTCGCCCGCGACCGCGAGGAACGACTCGGCGCTGTAACGACTGGACCGATCGCCGCGCCGACTGGTGGCCAGATCTATGTCGGCACCGCGGGATGGACCGATCGTACGCTTACGGCGCCCGGCGTCTTTTACCCGGCGGGTCAGACCTCCGCTGAGGCACGTCTCAAATACTACGCGAGTCGATTTTCGATGGTGGAAGTCGATTCGACGTTCTATGCGCTCCAGCCGCCGGTCGTCGTCCAGCATTGGGTCGATCGGACCCCGGAGCGGTTTCGATTCTGTATGAAAGCGCACGCGTTGTTGACGGGCCATCCGACGGAGCCGCGCCGGCTGCCGGCCGATCTGTATCACGCGCTACCCGCGTCGGTCGGCGACCAGCCTCGCGTCTATGCCCATGGTCTTCCGGCGGAAGTCATGTCGGAAGTTCGCCGACGATTTGCCCACAGCGTGTCGCCGCTCGCAACCTCGGGTCGCCTGGGCGCGATCGTGTTTCAATTTCCGCCCTGGTTCGGACCGACCCGGGAGAATGCCGAGATCATTGCCGGGATCAAGGAGGGACTTGGCGATCTGCCACTCGCCGTTGAATTCCGGAATCGCTCATGGATGTCGGATCGGCTGCGCGACCGCACGCTGGCGTTGCTCGAGAGACATTGGCTCGCGTACGTGATGGTCGACGCGCCCCCGGGCATGCGATCGAGCATGCCGCCGGTCGTCGCGGTGACGTCGCCGTTCGTCGCTATGGTCCGGATGCATGGACGCCGGACCGATACGTGGGAGAAGCGCGGCGTCTCAGTGGCCGAGCGGTATCGGTATCTCTATGATCGTGGTGAGATGGCGGAGTGGGTGCCGAGGGTCGAGGAGGCCGCGTCCCAGGTGAAGGAGCCGCATTTCCAGGGCGTCCATGTGGTCTTCAACAATTGCTATGGAAATTACGGGACGACCAATGCGCTGGAGTTCTTGTCGATGCTAGCTTCCGCCCATGCCTGAAGAAATCGAAGTCGATACCGACAAGCTGCGCGAGAAAATCGACGAGGAAATCGAGGCGAAAGAAGGCGGCGCCAAAAGTATGCTCCGACTGACCGCGCTTTCGACGGCGGTGCTGGCGGCGTTGGCCGCGATTGCTTCGCTCAAAGCAGGCGCGACGGTCAACGATGCGATTCTATTGCAGACCGAGGCCACGGGTATTCAGGCGCGGGCGTCGGATCAGTGGGCATACTACCAGGCGAAAGGCATCAAGGGCACCGTGACGGCCGCGTCGGCGGCAACATACCATGCCGCGGGCAAGACGCCGCCGGCATCACTCGACTCCACCGTGCAGCGTTACGCGAACGAGCAGAAGGCGATCAGCGACAGCGCGAAGGAGCTCGAGCATCAGCGCGACGAGAAAATCGAGGAAGCCGACCATCTCATGGCGCAACACAAAGGTTTCGCGTTCGCGGTGACGCTGTTGCAGGTCGCGATCGCGCTCGGCGCCGTCGCGGCGTTGACCCGGTCCAAAGGCGTTCTCGGGACTTCACTTGGGATTGGCGTGCTCGGCGCCGCGCTCTTCGTGGCCAAGCTCTTCGGCTGATCGTCTATGCGGTATGGATCCCGGGTTTCGCTATGGCGGCGAGGCGCTCTTTTTCATTGGCATCGCGGCGCGGATCATCGCGTGGCTGATCCGGACCAGCCGAGAGATTCAGGATGGCGACCGTTCGGCGCCGACGCTGAGCACCGAGCAACACTCGCGCGTCATGGCGATGATCGCGGATCCGCCGCGGGCCGTCGATCACCGGTGTCCCAAGTGCGGCACGTTGATTCACGCCGACATCGTGCATGGGGGCTTCGGCCCCTGTCGCAAGTGCGGCTGGTCGCCGTCCTCGCCGGCTGCTGCGGCTTCCTGATCTCCAGCGCGCCCGCTGAGGCGCAGCAGCGCGGACAGCCCGCGGTGACCGGCGGGCGACTACTCGCGGAAGTTGGCGCCGGAGCGCTCACCACACCGATCGCCTTTATCGGCGGTGGTATCGCGTCGCGCTGGGTCGCGCGGAGGTTTGGCGCGGGCGATGATGCGGGGAGCACGGCGGGTCTCGTTGGCGGCTACACGATCGCCGCGTTCGCGACGGCTCTGCCGCCGACGCTCATCGGGCAAGCGGGCCGGCATGCGACGGGCTCCTATCTCGCGGCGCTCGCGGGGACCGCGATTGGTGGGCTCGGCAGCTTTGCCTTGATCCGGCTCAATCGACAGCGTGGCGAGACCTCACACCCGTGTCGCATCATCTGTACGGTGAGCTTTGCCGGCGTCGTGCTGCTGCCGGCCGTCGGCGCCACGACCGGCTTCAACCTCAGCCGGCGATACGCGCGGTAGTTTGCTGGCTAGAATCCGACGCGACGCCCCAGAATCATTTTGATGATCACGTGGTCCGTCGCGGAGGTCCAGCCGTTGCCGACGCCGAAGTTGAACTCCCACTGTGGGCCGAAGTCGAGATTGATGCAGCCAAATAACTGCTGCTGTTGAGGCGCGCCGTACGAGGCATAGTACTCGGCGGCGAGATTTACTTTCTTCGTGACGTCGTAGCCGACCGTCGCGTTCGGCGCGAACACGAATCCCTGGGTGACCGTCGGGCCTTTGAATGATCGCTCGAGATCGGGGTTGATCGCCCAGTACCACCGGCCGATCGTTTGGTCGATGATCGGGCGGATCTCCCACGTCCACGTATCCTGCGAGACTCTCGGACGCTGATAGCCAACCTCGGTCGAGAGACTCACGCCCACCGGCCAATTCCAGGAGTCGGGTACGCGAATGCGTGGGCGAATGTGGTCGCCGATCCATTGCCAGCCTTCGTGTCCGCTGGCGTACGTGAAGACATAGAACCCGGTCTCGAACCATGGCGTCCAGCCATGCGTGATCTCGAGCGTCTCGTGCTCGGCGTCCTCGGTCGGCCACAGTCCGCCCTGCACCGCTCTTCTCCCATCGGCGGTAAAATTGCTATGCAGCTCGAACATCGTCGAATCGCGAGCGACGGTGTGCGCGCCGTACACCTGAATCTCATAATTGTCCTGGGCGCGAGCGACCCATGGCGCGAGCGCGGCGAGCGCGATGACTAGTCGCACACGCGATGAAACCAGGTGAGCACCCGTTCGAGTCCGATCTGATCGGCGTTGTCAAAGGCCGCCACGCGATCGCTGTCGATGTCGAAGACGGCGATGAGCGTGCCGCGACCGTCGACGACGGGCAGGACGATCTCCGATCGCGAGCGGCTGTCGCACGTAATGTGTCCGGGGAATGCATGGACATCCTCGACGATCACCGTCCGAGCCCTCGCCGCGGCCGTACCGCACACGCCTTTGCCGAATGGGATCTCGAGGCACCCGAGTGTGCCTTGATACGGACCTACGCGAAGCAACTGCCCGTCGTTGACGACGCGATAAAACCCGGTCCACAGGTGTCGAAACCCGTGGTGCACGAGCGCGGCGATCGTCGCCATGGCGGCGACCGGGTCCGTGATGCCGTCCAGCACGCCATCGACATGCGTGGCGAGCTCTTGGTAGGCGTCCGACTTCGGTAAGCCCGTGAGGTCTGGCGTGTCTTCAGCCATACCCTGAAGCTAACGGGCTCTGCTACGCTCCAGCAGTTCGGTGAGCTCTTGGGCGCGAAGGGTTGCCAGTCGCGACTCGCACCGCTCGTGCGCGCCGTCACTTTCTTGCCGTGCGCAGCTCCGATGCCGTCCATTCTCCCACATGGCCTCGGCGCGCTGCAGCTCGCGTACGGCCGGCTCGCCACCCCTGGCTCGCAGCGCGATGACGAGTGATGCGTACACACGATCCAACTGCGATGTGGCGCGCCTTTCGGCGACGGGTACAACCGCCGCGACCTGACTCGCCGGCGCGGCGGCCACGGGTGCGCTCTCCGCATCGTCCGTCACGGCAGCGACCGCTGGCAGTGATGGCACATCGCCGTGCGCCTCGCTCACGACCGGCGGGCGTGAGCTGACCTGAGCCCAGCGCAGTCCGACGGCCAACACGAGTGCGGCGGCCAGCGCGGCGACTGGAGCCCACAGGCGTCGCCCGGACTGTGTGAGGCGCGGCGGGATCACGACCGGCAGATCGCCATTCCAGCGCACTTCGAGGCGGCCAGCCGAGAGCGTTCTCGGTGCGCGCGGTTTAAACGATGGGGCTGGGCGTTCGGCCGCCGGGTTGCCAGCGGCCGATGCGCGGCGACGGACAAGTCGTGGTTCGTCCGCGGCCGTGTCACAGAGGAAGCCGAGCAGGACGTCGGCGCTGGTCCACCGCTCGTCCGGATCTTTTTTGAGGCAGCCCTCGATAGCTTTTCGGAGGCGATTTGGCACATCGGGCCGACGGTCGACGAGCGACGGCGTTGGCTCGCATTTCTGGCTGTAGATGAGCGAGTACAGGGTCTCGCTCTGCCATGGGCGCTCGCCGACGAGCAGCTCCCAGGCGACGAGCCCGAGGCTGAAAATATCGCTCCGGCCATCGACCGGTCCGCCGTCGAGCGACTCGGGCGACATGTACGCTGGCGTACCGATGGCCACGCCGCTGGCGGTGACGGTCCCCTCGAACCCAATGCGGCGCGCGACGCCGAAGTCGGCGAGGAGGATGCGGCCGGATTCGGCTTCGACGAAAATATTGCCGGGTTTGACGTCGCGGTGGACGATGTTGCGTCCATGCGCATAGACCAGCGCGCTCGCGACCTCGGCCATCACGGTCGCGACGAACTCGATACTCTGCGGCCCTTCGCGGTCGAGCACCGCGCGCAGCGATTCGCCTGTGACGAGCGGCATCGTGTAGTACAGCAGGCCGTCGGCTTCGCCGGCGACGAGCAGCGGCACGATGTGTGGATGCTGGAGTCCCGCGACAAGGCGGATCTCGCGACGAAACCGTTCGAGTCCTTCGCCGGCAGCGAGCTCGGGCGGAAGAACCTTAATTACGACAGGACGGTCCAGCTCGGTGTCGCGAGCGGCGTAGACGCGACTTTGCACGCCGCCACCCAATTCGGAGCCGACTTCGTATTCTTTGCCGATTGACGCTTGCAGCCGTTCGCGCAGTTCCACTATACCGCAAAGAAGCAAGCGTCGCGCCACTAGTCCAGTGGTATTCCGAGCCTCTCTGCTATTACCGTGCGCAGCGCGGCGTACACCGTCCAATCCAACAATGAGCCGGCGCTCTCGCGCAGATGTTCGAGCGCTTCGGTCTCAGGCATCGGCTCGCGATACGCGCGCCGTGACGTGAGCGCGACATAGGCATCGGCGCCGGCGAGGATTCGGCCGCCGATGGAGATCGCGGAGCCTTCGAGGGCACGGGGATATCCGGTCCCGTCGTAGTGCTCGTGGTGGTCGCGGACGTAGTCGAGCACGACGCCCAGGTGACTCAAGGGCGCGAGGATCTCGAGGCCCATGCGCACGTGATCCTGGACGTGGTCGAATTCCTCGGGCGTCAGTGATCCGTTTTTATGCAGGACCTCGGTGCGTGTGCCGATTTTACCGATATCCGCGAGCCGTCCGGCGAGGCGGATATTGTCGACGGTCTCGGCGTCGAGGTTGAGCGCCTGGGCGATCTGGCCGGCGAGCTCGGACACGCGGGTCGAGTGACCCTTGAGGTACGGGTCTTTCGCCTCCATCGCTTTTAGTAACGATTCCGCCGTACTGATCGACAGCGCCCGGAGGGCGGCCTTCTCGCGTTCGAGCGCCGCGGTGCGTGCGGCGACCGCTTCGCGGAGCGCGCGTTGGGAGCGGCGGCGGGCCGCCGCGCGTTCGGACAGGGCGCGCTCGATCGACTCTTTCATGGAGTCGATTTCGACGGGTTTTGTGACGTAGTCGACGGCACCGGCCCGCAGCGCCTGAGCGGCGGTCTCGGCTTCGTTGACCGCGCTCACCATAATGATGGCGAGCTCGGGGTCGATGTCGCGGGCGCTCGGGATGACCTCGAGGCCACTCAGTTGCGGCATCCGTATGTCACACAGCATCGCCGCGAACTTGCCCCGGACGAGCATTGCGAGCGCGGCCTCGCCCGATTCGGCCGTCTCGACCGCGTAGCCGAGTGAGGCCAAAACCGTCCCCAGGGAGCGTCGAACCGCCGCATCGTCGTCGACGACCAGCAACGGCAAGGCACGTGTTTCTTGAGCGGCGGAGGGCACGAAGATATGACCGCTCCCTGGTGAGGTGAGCAACATCATGCCCGGGAGTAGATTGGGTATTATGACCGAAACGGGAACCGTGACACTCGATGCGCTGTGGATGCCGTTCACGGCGAACAAGGCGTTCAAGCGAGCGCCGCGCCTCTTGGTCTCAGCCGAGGGGATGTATTACACGGCAGCGGATGGCCGACGGATCTTAGATGGTGCAGCGGGACTATGGTGCGTGAATGCCGGGCACTGTCGCGAGGCGATTGTCTCGGCGATCCAGCATGAAGCCGCGGAGCTGGACTATGCGCCGGGCTTTCAGATGGGCCATCCGTTGGCGTTCGAGCTCGCATCGAGGCTGACGGCGATCCTGCCCGGGGATCTCGCGCACGTGTTCTTCTCGAACTCGGGCTCGGAAGCCGTGGACACGGCGCTCAAGATCGCGCTCGCGTACCATCATGCGCGCGGCGAGCCGTCGCGGACGCGGTTCGTCGGTCGGAATCGCGCCTATCACGGTGTAGGATTCGGCGGTCTCGCGGTCGGTGGCATCGAGAACAACCGCAAACAGTTCGGCACGGGCCTACCCGGTGTCGATCACATCATCGACACGCACCTCTTCCCGGCGAACGCGTTCTCGCGTGGTCAGCCGAAGCAGGGCGCGCACCTGGCCGATGATCTCGAGCGCGTGATTCGTGAGCGCGGCGCGGACACGATCGCGGCGGTGATCGTCGAGCCGGTCGCCGGATCGACCGGCGTGTTGATTCCCCCGGTGGGATATCTCGATCGGCTTCGCGAGATCACGTCGAAGCACGGGATTCTCTTGATCTTCGACGAAGTGATCACGGGATTCGGGCGGCTCGGTGCGCCGTTCGCGGCCGACTACTTCAATGTCGTGCCCGACATCATGACGGTGGCGAAGGGCATGACGAACGGCAGCGTGCCGATGGGTGGGACGTTCGTGCGCGAGGGGATCTATGAGACTCTCATTAACGCGACGGAGACCGGCATCGAGCTATTCCATGGCTACACCTACTCAGGCCATCCGCTGGCGGCCGCGGCGGGACTGGCGGCGCTCGATGTCTATGAGAGCGAGGGGTTGTTCGATCGAGCGGCGTCGCTCGCGGATCATTTCGCGGATGCGGCGCATGCGCTGCGTGGGCTGCCGCATGTGATCGATATTCGGAACATCGGACTGGTCGCGGCGATCGAGCTCGAGCCGCGCGGTGTGCCGGGTGTGGCGACGCGGGCCTTCGATGTGTTCGTCGATTGCTTTGAGCAGGGTTGTATGATCCGGACGACGGGTGATACGATCGCGTTGTCGCCGCCGCTCATAGTGGAGCCGGAGCAGGTCGACCGGCTATTCGACTCGATCGCGACGGCACTCCGCCGTACGCAGTAGGGCGACGGCGAGCGTTTCCTCGTGTGTGGCGACCTGCCCGCCACACACGCGCAGCAATTGATCGGCGGCGGCAATGGCGGTGTCCGGGAGGGCCGCGCCGAGTGGCGCGCGGGCGGCGACGGCGCGTACGGTCATTCGCACGGTCGATGGCTCACTGTTTTCGGCGGCGATTTGTATCCAGCCGCGGCCCTTGAGCGCGTAGCGTGCGCCGGCGACGAGCGTCACGAGCAGCCGGAGCAGCCGTGAGTGATCGATGGCGATCTCAGGGAGTCCATCCGCGAAATCGAGCGTGACGGACGCTTCTTCGCCGGCCACGATCTGCAGTAATCGCCAGACATCATGTGCCGTGACGGCGAGGTCGACGGTGCCCGTCCCGAGGAGCGGCCGTGCGAGCGTTCCGAACTGTCGTGCGACGGCGGCCGCGGTGCTTGATACTCGAGTAATGCGGCTCATGTCGCATGACCCGGAGCTGACGCGGGCGAGGGTGTCGATGGTATCGATGGCGGCGCCGAGGTAGCGGACGACGGCGTCACTGATTTCGTCGCCGGCGGTGAAGGCGGCGAGGCGTTCCATCTCGGCGACGGCGCCGGCGCCGAGGGCGGCGAGGGTGTCGATGTCGTGCGGCGTCCAGTCGCGGGGTCGCATGTCGTAGACGCAGCAGCTGCCGAGGGCGTGTCCGGATCGTGTGACGAGCGGGACGCCGAGGCAGGCGACGACTCCGAGTGCTCGTACGGACGGGAACGTGGAGAAGACGGAGTCGACGCGTGCGTCGGGTACGGCCAGCGCTTCGCGTGTGCTGGCGATGATGGCTTGGCAGAACGAGGGCCGCATCGTAGTGCCGCCGGCCGCGGCGATGGGTTCGGGGACTCCGGAGAGTCCGACCCAGACGTCGCGTTCGGCGTCGACGAGTGAGACGATAGCGACGGGGGCATCGAGCAGCCGCGCGGCGACAGCGGCGAGTCGCTCGAATCTATCGCGGGGTCCGCGTCCCTCAGGGAGCCCGGTCGCTCGAACCGCGGCGAGGCGACGCGGATCCGAGGTGATGCGCGCGTATCGGCGCGCGGCATTCGGCTGCGTCGTCGGCATCGGTCACAAAATAAGCGTCAGCGCTCCTGGTCGAACACGTCTAAAACTTTACAGCCGAGGAAGTCGGCGATACGGGACTTGAGGGCGGAACTGCCTTTGCGGTGGCCGTTTAGGACGAGGATCAAATGGTTGTAGCTGACGCCCATCCGCCGGGCGGCGTTAGCCATGGTGACCTCTTGCAGGGTGGCGGCTGCCCGGAACGCCGCCTTGCGTTCAAGGGGAGACATAGCCATAATGGCCCCACACCGTGCGAAAATGAACGTATGTGTGTATTGTCATGGCATAAGATGATATTCTTGGGTATCATGTCAAGGGTCACCTGATACTGACTTCGCTACGCACATGACGCTCTTTGCCGACCGGCTCCGGGAGGCCCGACAGCGCATCCGCAACCCATCTGGGTCGCGGATGACGCAGGGCGACCTCGCGAAAGCCGTCGGGGTGGAGCGGAACACCGTGAGTCGTTGGGAGAACAGCGGTGTTCGACCCAAAGACCCGGCGGTCATCGCGCGGCTCGCTGAGGTGTTGCACGTGACGATGGAGTATCTCGTCGGATCGGGCGACGACGCGGGCGCGCGTCCGCCATCCGACGCGCCTCCTTTCGACACAAGCGCGGGCACGTATCTCGAGCGTCGCGTGCCGCCCGAGGCGTATGAGGTGATACACGGCTACCAAACGCGCCTGATCGCCGCTGGTGCGACGGCAGCGCAGCGCAAGGAAGCCGAGACTCTCCTCCTCAACGCGACCTTCACCGCCCTCCGCCGCTCCGCTCCGCGCGAGCGCCCCGCCTCGATCGTGCTCGCCGACATCGAAGCGATGTGGCGCTACATCGTCTCGATCCTCGCCCAGGATGGCATCGACATATCGTCGCCACCACCAAAACCATGAGTGCCGAAATCCTTTCTGCTCAGCGCGCCGCCGTAACGACGATCGCCGAGCTGACCGCGGGCGTCTCCGAAGAGGCCCTACACCGCCGCCCCGCTCCGGGTAAATGGTCCATCGTCGAAATCATCGCCCACGTAGCCGAAGACGAGCTCACGAGCAGCTGGCGCTATCGCCAGATGATCGAGCACGACGGCCTCCCTCTCTTAGGCTTCGACCAAGAGCTCTGGTCTCGCCTCGGCGACTACTCCTCCTGGACCTCGCGCGACGCGCTCGACATGTACCGCCTCCTGCGCCTAGCGAACG
>DASRDS010000073.1:0-5446 GCA_035652495.1 Gemmatimonadaceae bacterium | reverse complement strand
GATGGCGATGTCACGGGTTCGTCCGATGGTGAGAAAGTGAAGAAGCTCGCGAGCACCGTCCGCCAACTCGCGACGACGGCGACGGCCGCGAATTAGTCAGATGTCACTGACCCACCAGTGGTGTTCTGCCACTGGTGGGTCAGTGAGCGGCATCGCACTTTGGGTGGATGCCTAGCCCACGTCGGAAGTTCATCGGCCAGCTCGTCACGGGCGCCGCCGCCTACGCCGCCACCGCCTGCGCCCACGCCGTCGCGGCGGAAACGCCCTCGCCCGCCCCGAGTCCAAAGCCGGCGGACCCGAAATGGGATCTCTCCTGGACCGACCGGCTGTCGAACGGCATGCACAAGCAGGTGTTCGACGCGCCCGAGATCTCCGAGGGCACCGCGCTCCATCAGGCGCGGATGTTCTATGTGAATTACCACGACGTCTACAGCACGCCGGACACTGACCTGCGCGCGGTGCTCGTCTTCCGGCACATGGGGATTCCCGTGGTTCTCGGCGACGCGATATGGGCGAAGTATCCGGTCATCGGCAAGAAGATGACAAAGCTCAAGGATCCCACGAGCGGCGAATGGACACAGCGGAATCCGTTTTTGAACACCAAGAAGGACGATAAGTACGCGTATGTCTGGGTGGACGGCGGACTGGACAACCTGATCACCCGGGGCGCCATTGTGCTCGCGTGCAATCTCGCGTTCACTGGATTCGCGAATCAGATCGCTGAGAAGACGAAGCAGCCGAAAGACGCGGTGCATGAAGAGTTCAAGGCCGCCCTCGTGCCCGGCGTGACCCTCGTGCCATCGGGCATCTTCGGCGTGATACGCGCCGAGCAGGGTGGCTGCTCATATATCCGAGCCACGTGAATCGGAGTGCGACGGCCCTGACCGCGCTCCGCGTCGCGGTCGGGATTTTGTTCCTGATCTTCGCCGAGTACAAGGTTTTCGGCACGACGTTCACGTTGCACGGCGGATTTCAGGGATGGATTCACCGTTTCCTCGACGAAGGAGCGGCGTATCCGTTCATGGTGCCGATCCTGTCGCACTTCGTGCTTGATCATGGCACCGCGATCGCCTTCCTGGCCGCGTACGGTGAGCTCGCGATCGGTCTCTCGCTGGTCACCGGCATCTTCGTGCGGTGGGCGAGCCTTGGCGGACTGATCTACATGCTGACGCTGCTCTTCTCCTCGAACTATCCTGGCGCGCATGCGCCGCTGTGGGAATATTTCGGAGCATCGCTCGATCATTCCGTGCTCGCCTTGTGTTTCGCGGCATTTATTATTGCCAATGGCCGACAACCCGTTCATCGCTCGCGGATTTCATCGTAAGCATGCGGCCGAGCCAGCCGGTCGGCTGCCGCCTGGTCAGTATGAGACGCGGGACTTTCCCGTGCTGTCGGCCGGACCCACGCCGCATACGCCGCTCGCCACGTGGGACTTTACCATCCGTGATGCGAGTGGACAGTCCGTGCGTTGGTCGTGGCAGGAGTTACAAGCACTTCCACACGACCTGCCGACGGTGGACATCCACTGCGTGACGAAGTGGTCCAAGTTCGACACGAAGTGGGAAGGCATATCCGTCGACACGCTCCTCGAGGCGGCGCGGACTCGCGGCCTCGCCGTGGGCGGATTCGTGATGGCGTTCAGCGACGGTGGATACACGACCAACCTGCCGCTCGACGATGTGAGCAATGGCAAGGCTTGGGTCGCGTTCGGATTCGGGGGCGCGCCGTTGGCGCCGGAGCATGGCGGGCCCGCGCGGCTGCTCGTGCCGCATCTCTATTTCTGGAAGAGCGCGAAGTGGGTGCGTGGCCTTCGGCTCATGCCGAGCGATGAGCCGGGGTTTTGGGAGCAGCTCGGCTATCACGATCGCGGGGATCCGTGGCGTGAGCAGCGGTATCAGGGCGATCCCTGACGCGCCGCCGGCGCGACTCGAGTGGCATGTCGCGCGCGTCATCGAAGTGCGCCAGGAGACGGCGCGGGCGCATACGCTCATCTTGAGCGTGCCGAGTTGGCCTGGACATCGCGCTGGTCAGCACGTGGACGTGCGGTTGGTGGCCGAGGATGGATATCAGGCGCAGCGCTCGTACTCGATCGCGTCGCCGCCCGAGGAGGCGCACCTCGCGTTGACGATCGAGCGGCTCGATGACGGTGAGGTGTCCCCGTATCTCATGGACGTCCTGCAGGTGGGCGGCGGCGTCGAATTGCGCGGGCCTATCGGCGGGTACTTCGTGTGGGACACGTCGGAGGGTGGGCCGCTGTTCTTGGTGGCCGGTGGCTCGGGCATCGTGCCACTCATGGCCATGCTCCGACATCGCGCGCGGGCTGGGTCCGATGTGCCGGCGCGTTTGCTCTACTCGGCGCGGACGCCGGACGACATCATCTATCGCGACGAGCTGGCGCAATTGGCATCGGCCACGCTTGGCGTGACGTACACCGCTACTCGCGAGGCGCCGGCATCGTGGCCCGGGTATCGGCGGCGCATCGATCGCGCCATGCTCGAAGAGCTGAGCTGGCCCGCGTCAGAGAAACCGCGAGCGTTTATCTGCGGACCGACGCCACTGGTCGAGTCAGTCGCGACACTGCTGGTCGATCTAGGGCACGATCCGATCCTCGTCAAAACCGAGCGGTTCGGGCCCACGGGATAGGCGGCCGACGTACGTGTGCAAGTAATGCGCGCTCGCGCGTCTCTGGCTGTATGACGCATGCACTCGTAGTGTGCGTGGGTGCGCTCGCGATAGCGCCCGCGGTGAGCGCTCAACTGCCTCTTACGTTCTATCGCACCGACGGTGTTCGATGGTTGAACGGCCGCCAGCAGGCGGCCTTCACCGTGATGGAGTCGCATCAGCGCTCGATCACGCTGACGCGTATGGCTGATACCACTGATGGCCATCGGATCTACGATCTCACCTTCACGCAGCACATCGGACAACCCGGGCCCGCTCACGTCATCACGGATGGTCGCGGCCGCGTGCTCGAGATTCAGGCACAGTTCCATGAGCTGAGAAAATTGCCCGGGCCTCAGCTCGTTGGGCCAAAGCAACAGTTAGCCTGGGAAGTATTCGACAATATCAGTGAGGGCGAGCCGTTCCTTCCGCAAACCCTCTTTTGGGATGTCATTCCGACCGTTCCATCCGGGCGGCTCCGAAAGGGTGCTCGATGGATCGACACGCTCAATCTGGCCGCCACGCTCGAAGGCTATCGGCAAACGTTGACCGGAATTCGGACGAGCGTCGTGGTGGGCGACACCGTCGTTGCCGGCACTCGGCTCGTGATCATTCGCGATGCCGCAACCGTCACCTATGCTGAGCAATTCCCGAGCGGCGAGCGCTCGATTGACACGACGGTAACCGTCGAGCGATCCGCGCAGGGAACGATCGCGGGACGGTATCTCTACGACCCGGCGCTCAAGCTATTCCGGGTGCGAACGGATACCACGCATCTCACGGGCGACGCGCGACTGGAATACGGAGATGGACGCACCTTCCACACGCCAGCGACGTTCGATCGCCACTCGCGCGTCGAACTGATGGACTCAGCGGCACGCGCGGCTCTGGCGCATCGCCGGGATTCGATCGCGGCCGGCTTCAGCATCGTGATGCGCCCCGAGGGCGACGCTGAGCGGATCGCGAACGGCGATACGACGATCGTGGCAGCTTTGCTGGATACGCTGGCGCGCTCACGCAATCCTGAGGCTCGGACACGCGCGTCGCGCGCCATTGCCCTGTGGGCGCGGGACTCGGCGACCAGACGCCGCGTACGCGCCGCGAGACTGGCGGCCGGTGACACGGTGTCGGTGCTGAAGGAGATCATCGAGGCGTGGTGGCAGGGCCGGGTGGATAGCAGCGACGCGGCGCTCGAGCTACCGATGGTGATCGACCCTGGGGTGGCATTCGCATTTGGGCTCGACCGCGATGGGTTGTACGATGGTCCCGCGGCCGGATTCCTCGAAGATCCGCCCGCGATTGACCGTGACACGGCCGGCTGGCACTGCTCGCCGGCGGCGTGTCGGCTGATTGCCGCGCAATGGGCGCAACCGGTCGACCAGCGGCTGCGCAATGACGGCCTCATTGCCCGCATGGCGATGGAGCCGAGAGTCTGGTCGGATACGGTGCTGGCCCGCTGGCAAGGCGGCGACCACTTCTTCGATGGTGCGGCATCGTTCATCCGCGGCGTCGCGGCGGACTGGCCCGCAGGATCCCATGCTCCATTGCCCGTTCCAGATGCCGACTGGCATGCCTGGTCGAACTGGATGGACGGTAAGCGACTGACGCGGTTCGATGAGCGCCACCGCACCGTGTTGCAATTTGCTCAGGCGCGGACCGGGCGCGATTTCGCCGGCGAGTGGCGACGCCAAATGGGGCAAGCCTCGGGCGACACCGCTCGTCTCGTCTTCGGCACCCTGCTGAGTGGGATGAGAGCGACAGAGGACACGACCGCAATCATCGCCAACCTGCAGTCGACGTCACCGCTCCGGCAGCAACTCGGCCAGGACGAGGTTATTGCGTTGTTTTCGGGGCCCTCCCCTCTCGCTTCCTTGGCGATCCAAACTGCGATACAGGACACCGTTCTCGCCATAGCGATCGACGGAGCTCCGCCGTGGGTTGGCAGCGAGCAGGTGATGCCACAGCACGTTGTGGAAAACGTCGATCGTGCGTATGCGGCGCCGCCGCCTCAGCCTGGCCCTCTTATGCTCGTCGGTGATAGCCTGACGCCGTCCGTGCGCGACCGGTGGGGCAAGCGCGGTGTCCGCTTCGTCAGCTCGAATGTGCATGTGCCATCGGGCGAGAGCGTCGTCCAATTGCACGTCTCTGCCGTGCACGCCGTGGGCCCCTTTCTGCGCGTCACTGTCGCGCAATCTCATCTGACAGCACGCCTGCATGGCCGCGGCGAGAGCTGGGCCGGGGGCGCCACGGTTTATCTCATGCGCTCGGGCGCCGGGTGGGTTTTCGTCGGCGGGAGCCACTGGATCACTTGAGCCACTCCTCTCGCCGCGGGCGCCGGAGAGGCTTCCACTAGGGCTTCGGCGACGGTGAAGGAGAGGGCGGCTTCGGCGCCGAGGCCGGTGGGGCGGACGCTGACGGCGCCGTCTGACTCGACGGATTAGGACTGGGATTTGCATTCACGGCGGGCTTGTCCGCTACCGGCTGAGTTTGCGGCGGCTTGGGATTCGACGAGTCCCAGTGCGAGGAGGCCTGATTGGTATCCTGCTTCAGGTCCTGAGCGCGGGCGAGATACTTCGCCTTGAGGTCGTCGCTCACGAACTTCGAATCCTGCGGCCCCTTCGGGTTCACGAATTTCGAATCGTCAGCCGTCTTCGGTGCCTCCGGTTGCTTCGTGTCGTCCGGTCCTTTGCCGAGCTTCGCATCCTGCTCGACCGCTTTGTTCAAGCGGTTCATATCATTGTCCGGCAGAAATTTCGACTGCTCGGCGTTCGACTGGTCGACCATC
>DASRDS010000072.1:0-4445 GCA_035652495.1 Gemmatimonadaceae bacterium | reverse complement strand
CGCGTTGTCTCCGCTCACCGATCTGACATTGTCGGGCAAGAGTTGGGAGACTCGGGCCGAAGCGGACCCGTACTTCACGAAGTCGCAGGCCGTCTCGAACGTCTCGGCGTATGTCAACGCGCGAGATGCACGCGCTCCCCTTGCATCTCCCCTGTACGGCGATTTCGCGAACCTGCCTCCCGTGCAGATTATTGTCGGCGATGATGAGACGCTGCTCGATGACTCGACGCGCTACGCTGAGCGCGCTACCGCGGCCGGCGCCAATGTCCGTCTCGACATCTGGCTCGGGATGCCGCACGTCTTCCTGACGAGCGTAGGCCAACTGCGCGCGGCAGATGGGGCGTTCGCCGCGCTCGGAGATTTTCTCGCCAATCGCTTCCAAGTGACAGTGTCGAGCAGCGGATCGCCTTACGCGACGTGAATATCTCGGTCGGCATGAAGCGACCCTCGAGTCCAGGAAATCCGCAACTCACAACGATTCGTGCACGCGAAGCGCTGAATGAGTGTGAACTAGCCTTATAAAGATCGCCGCCCGGGCGATTTGGCCAGAAGCGATCGAATGAATGGGTGGACGCCCGCGCAGCCGAGATAAGAAGGGTCAAGTAGCCGCAGGATCAGACTGCCGTGCCCCGTCATTGAGCGGCGCCTCCAACCCTGCGGGTCACGACGACCATGGAAGCAAGCGATGACGATTACTCGATGGGCTCGATGGTGTAGTACAGCGCGTATGGGAACCGTGCGGCATAGTACCTGGCTTGCTGACACGCATCCCTGTTATAACGGCAGCAACACCTTCACACCACCTCGCCAATAGCGGCGGCATGTGGTGTGCTGTCGAGAGTCGCGTCCCCACTCAGAGGCAGTTTTGTATGTCGTATCGTGTTCGCGCTCTCCTCCACAGCGCAGGTGCGATCGCCGTATGCGCTTGCTCCTCCTCCAACACGCCGACAGCGATCCAGACTCGTGACGCGGTCGCGGCGGCAGCCGCGGATTCCGGCTTTCCATTTGTCACGGCGCACGCGTCGGCCTTACCGGATCTCGATGATCCTTCGCTCGCCGTAGCGGCGTTGAATGACTTCGCCGAGATCGTGGGAACATGGTCGCAGAACCAGTCGTTACCCCAGGCGTTCAAGTACCAAACGACGCGTGGGTTGACCTTTTTGCCGCACAGTGACCTCCAGGATCAAACGGGGGCATGGGCGGTCAACAATCGCGGCCAGATTGCCGTCAGCGGCGTGGGACCCGACTTCGGGAGCGGCATCGGCATTTGGGCCTGGAACGGCAATCTCACTTTCCTCCGGCCGTTGACGACATTCGTGTCCGGCAGGGGCAATGGGTGCGCTCCGAGCGCCATCAACGATCAGGGCATACTGGCCGGGGTCTGTGAGACCAATAGCGCTCCCGGCTGGCTCGCCACAGTTTGGACAGCGTTTGGCACGCCGTGGGCGCTCCGCACGAGAGCGGGCGCATTCATTCAAGCCGCCGGCGTCGGTCCGACCGTCGAGGCGCCGGCGATTGGCTATACGGATTCAGCCTACGCGAGCGGAGCCGGGACCGACGGCACGGGCTGGGTGCGCTCACCCGCCGGTGACATGCGCGTGGTTCCCAAGCCGACGATCGGCGGCACGACCTATACTATCGCCTCGCTGGTCGTCAACAACTTGGGCCAGGCCGCCGGAGTCGCATCGAATCCGGCAGCGCCGCGCGACTGCACACACGCCATCGTGTCCCTGTCAGCGGCGAGTGCCGTCGTCGATCTCGGTTGTGGAGGCGCGTTCGGCATTGATGATCACGGCACCGTGGTGGGCACGGTCAATAGCCGACCGGTGATCTGGACCGCCGCGACCGGTCTTCGCCAGCTACCTGGGCTCGAGGGCGGCGCGGCGAAGTACCGGGAGACCGGCACGGCGGTCGCGATCAATCACGAAAGTCAGATTATCGGCACCGCGACGATGTCGACGGGGGTGACGCACAAGGTGCTATGGACTCTGTCGAGCGAACCAGGGTCCGCTCAGACGCCCGCGGCGACGCGCTAGGCCCCTGCCGCTGCTCAGCGGAGCGCATCGATGGCCCAGCCCAGTATTTCGCGATTCACGCCGCTGATCGCCACAGCGGCGCTCGCGCCGCCGTTCGGAAGCCCGGGAAGGAAGTGGGCGCCAGTCGCGAAGCTCCAGAGGAAATCGACCGACGGCCCGCCATGCACATCGCGATGGAATCCCACGACGTTGCCCGACGGGTCGACGCCGGTTGCCGCACCGATGTGGCTGTCGATCGGGCGACAGGCGCATTGGCGTCCACGCAGCCGAGCGCCACCACCAATGCTATCAACGATGAAGGGAAGGCGTGGCGACTGCTCCGACACGACATGTCAGGCCTTCCTGACACGAATGGGCAGCATCGTGACGCGAACCCGTACGTGCCGGCAGATGTCAGAACGCGGCCGTCGCGCGAATTAACCATTCGCGCGGCTGCGGCAATCGGAGTTGCGCGGAGTTGCCGGTCGTGAGGTCCGCATCCGGATCCGGTCCGCGATAGTTGGTCGACAGCGCGAGATTGCGCGCGGCGACGGTCACGCGGACCGATGATCCGAGGAAGAGGGGCAGTGGGGTAGAGAGCGAGAGCTCCCGCCAGCGGATCGCGTTGACGCGCTGGACTTCGCCGGCGCTGATGTACGAGTCGCTGGCCGCGATCGCCCTCGCCTGGTCGGCCAGTGAAGCGCCTGGGACGTTCAGGGCGCGCGAAGTCGCGACGTCCGCTTGGTAGTTGCCGGCCAGATCCGGCAACACGTATCCGCCACGATAGTCGACGAGAACGCCTACGGTCAGACGACCGTGCCAGAGGCCGAGCGACGATGACAGGGCTGCCTCGCGCGTCGGTCGGGCAGGGCCGACGTACGACGCGGTGGGGGCGACTGTGACTTCCGACGGCTCAATGGCGCCGTCATGATTGACGTCCGCGTAGCTGTAGGAGGTGGCCCAGATGCCGTAGACCGGACGTCCCGCGACGAGCTGCATGAAACGCGACGCAGTCTGCAGCGGACCGGGAAACCCAAGTCGCAATACCTTGTTCTGATTGACGAACCCCGTGAGCGTCAGATCCCAACGCACGGCGTCCATCACGATCGGCCTGGCGCCGACCGTGACCTCCAATCCGTCATCGCGCGTGATGCCGCTGCCTGAGTCGAGCTGCACCGTCTGACCGTTGTATGGGAACAGCGAGGGCACCTGCACGTCGACGTTGCGGCGCTCGAACACCATGAGATCGAGCGTCAGGCGATCGTCCGCCAAGCCGGCGGTCACGCCGCCTTCGACCTCACGCTGTCGCTCCGCCACGAATCTCGGACGTATTATTGGAGGGCAGGAGTTAAACCCGCATATGGGAAAGTACGGCACCGCGAAAAGACTCAGCGCATCGAGCGGCGGGAGCGCGTGCATTTGCCCGATCGCACCGCGCAATCCTATGTGCGCGGTGCTATCACGTCCGAACAGCATCAGCCGGCCGCGCAATGATGGATCGATAGCGGTGGATGCGGCCTCATACACGTGCATCCGTTCGTGATTCCATCGCGCGCCGGCGTCGATCGTCAACCGATCGGCGATGACCACCGCTTGCTCAGCGTAGACGCTCTGCGTGCGATCGGCGAATCGGGGGTTGGCCTTGTCCTTCGCATCGAGATACTGAAATCCGATCGCGGTTCGCGACGTCAGCCAGCGCGCAGCCTGCAGCGACAGATCGCTCGCCACGTCGGACGTGAAGGTGTTGACGCCAGCGGCGTCGTGAAAGAGCCCGAAGACGTAACCGGGCCCGAGTGCTCCGTACGAGCCCGGGAACGGATCAGACCTCAACTCCTCATTCGTCCCATCCTCACCGACGCGCGCGTGAATGGTCAACGGCGCGACGACGCGCCAGTTGCCGTACGCGGTCCCCGTGGTATGCGTCGCGTGATCGATCACGAGATCGTTGAGCATTTCCTCCGGGTAGTTCGATCCTTGCGGCCAACCCGGCGGCCCGTACCCCGGGTTGAGCGCGCCCGCGATCAGCAGGGAGTCTATGCCGGGTAGCCGCTCGTACGCGTCGCTATAGGCGCCCGCGATACCCCAATCGACGGCGTGGCCTATCGTCGATGACAGCTGGCCGCGCACATCGGACCGCCGCGCGGTATTGAGGCGAAATCCAGCGGTATTGTTCGACTGAAAGACGTGTGGCATCTCGAGGTCGCCGTCCGAGCCGGCGTAGTGCGCGGTCGCATAGGCACGAATGCCTTTGACCGTAAGTCCCACGTCGCCCCCGAGTCGCTGCGCCGTCCCCGTCCCGACCGGCGTCGTGGTCGCATCGATCAGGGGGTTGAAATGCGTCACGCTATCGACGACACACTGACCCTGGGCGGCCTCATACCTCAGACATTGTTGCGCGCCACCCGTCGAGTGACCAAACGCGTAATAGCT
>DASRDS010000071.1:0-2621 GCA_035652495.1 Gemmatimonadaceae bacterium | reverse complement strand
GGTCACGGTGCAGACGGCGCAGGCCGTCATGGTCGTGAACGTGCCGCGGGGCACGGTCGTAGCGACGATTCCGACGCATGGGCGCACGACGCATATGGTCGCGTTGACGGCCGACGGGCGTCACGCGTACACGAGTAACGTCGCCGACGGGACCGTGTCCGAGTTGGACATCGCCGGTCGGGCGTTCGTGCGCTCGTTTCCGGTGGCGCCGATGGTCGAGGGTATCGGCGTCACGCCGAATGGCGCTGAAGTGTGGGTTGGGAGTGATAGCGTCAAGACCGTGAGCGTCGTGCCAACGTCGGCGTCGACTGTCGCGACGACGGTGCCGGACTTCGGATTTCCGTATCGCATCGCGATGACGCCCGACGGGCACACGGCGATCGTGAGCGATCCCGGTCGCGGCGAGCTTCGGTTCATGGATGTCTCGAAGCACACGGAGCTCGGGCGCGTCGCCATCCCCGCGACGGACGTGGTGTCGACGGCGGAATTTCCAAAGTCGCCTTGTCCGGAGGGACTCAGCATGGCGCCTGACGGCAAGACTGTCTTTGTCACGCTCCAGGGCCGCAATGCCGTCGCCGCGGTCGACGTCGCGACGCGTCAGTTGCTGTTGACGCTTCCCGTTGGCACATGGCCGGACGGGATCGCGTACTCAACGGTTGAGCACTAAATCCAGCCCTTCGGTTACGCGCTCGAACACATTATGACGTCTGAGATGTTGAAGTAGGCGCTCATTGATTCCACCTGGCGTCGCATGTGCTTCGGCGCCAGCATCGCCATTGATCGCACCGCTCATCATCGCTCGGATGTAATCGCGAGCGTCATTTTCTGGGGCGCCATGGCGCATCAGCCACGATGCGATGCTGTCCAGAAACGCGAGTTGTGAGGCGATCGTCGCGGTGACGGCGCAGAATGCCTCGAATTCTTCTTCGCTGTCGACTTGAATTGTCGTGCCCAGCGAGTCGAACACATCCGCCGCCATGCGATTCGGCGGATAGATCACCGTGGGACCGGCTCGGTCCGCGACCGATGGCACTGGCACGGCTCGCGTGACCTGAGCCGAGGGGATGCGAGCGATCGACAGACCAGAGATCACGCTGATGACCTGGGTATCAGCGCGAAATGTCAGGCCGGCCAGGATTTCAGGTGCCGTACGTGGTGGGAGAGCGAGTACGACCACGTCGCTCCGATCAATCACATCTTGATTCGACGCCGCGACCGTCACACTGGAAAAGCGCCTGGCGAGGTCCGCCGCGGTCTCGGCGTTACGCGGCGACACCCAGATGCGATGCTCAGACAAGCCGAGCCCCGTGACCATCGCGGCCGTAATGTGCCCGGTGCCGAGAAAGCCAAGGTTCAACGGGATAACACCACGGAGGTATCGCGTTGCCGAGTGGAGATCGTCCAGTAGGTATCGAGCAATCGATCTTTCTCGGCGGGAGACGCCAGCCGAAAGCCATGGCGCTCGTAAAATCGAATGGCCCACGTCGCGGCCGCCCACGTCCCCACGAGCAACCGCCCCCTGGACTGCGCGACCAGCGCGGCCAACAGATCGCGGCCGACGCCGCGACTCTGATGCGACGGGCGGACGTACGCGTGCCGAATCAGCGTGACGTCGCGCACGTGCTGCAATCCCATGACGCCGGCGATTACGCCCGCATCCTCCCATCCCCAGAAATCGACACCCGCCGCCAGCTCAGACTCGAGCTCCTCTCGCGCCATGTAGGGCTCGTGCCAGCAATCGTCGGGAATCACGCCCCGATAGGCCTCCGCGGCTTCATTGATAATCGCCTCGATCGTGGCCACATCGCCTGAGGTGCAACGCCGGATCATCATTGGTCAAATATATTTCCCTATATATGGCGGAGATCTTACTCGTTCCAGGGCTCTGGAACTCTGGACCGCAGCACTGGCAGTCGCACTGGGAGCGCGAGCTTCCGGATTGCCGGCGCGTCGAGCAGGCGAACTGGGAGACGCCGAGTCGCGTGGACTGGGTCGAGACGCTGGATCGTGCGGTCGGCGCGGCCGCGGGCGATGTCGTACTCGCCGCGCACAGCCTCGGTTGTGCGACGGTCGCGCACTGGGCGGCGAGGGCGAGTGCCGGGGCGCGCGAGAAAGTGCGGGGCGCGCTGCTCGTGGCGCCGAGTGATGTGGAGGCGCCGAATTATCCGGAGGGGACGGTGGGATTCAAGCCGATGCCGCTCGAGCGGCTGACGTTCCCGACCATCGTCGTGGCGAGTCGCAATGACATCTGGATCACGTTCGCGCGCGCGGAGTCGTACGCGCGCGCGTGGGGCAGCCGGCTCATCGACGTCGGCGACCGGGGTCACATCAACTCCGACTCGAACCTCGGCGCCTGGCCCGAGGGTCAGGCCTTGCTCGCGTCCTTCTGAGGCGGCATATCGCCGGCGAAATCCACGACACAGCGCCACTGGCCATCGGCATCGATGCGCCAGACCGTGTAGCCCTGCATGTGGAGGTTCATCGGCTTGCCGCCGGGCCCCGGCGCGGTGACCTCCGTGGTCGATCGCATGTAGGCCATTTTGCCGTCGGGCGAGAACGTCGGTTTCTGCGACACCCAGTGGATCTTGAATCCCGGCGCCGCGAAGCTCGACGCCACGAAT
>DASRDS010000070.1:0-1887 GCA_035652495.1 Gemmatimonadaceae bacterium | reverse complement strand
CTCGTACTTCGACTCGACCAAGTCCGGCGTGCTCGTCTCGCGCGTCATGAACGACGCCGAGGGTATCCGTAACATCATCGGCACCGGATTGGTTCAGCTCGTCAGCAGCATCCTCACCGCACTCATCGCGCTCATCGCGCTATTCTACTTCAACTGGCGGCTGACCCTGGTCGCGATCGTCGTACTTGGCGCGTTCGGCGGCATGATGGCGTATGCCTTCAACAAGCTGCGGCCACTCTTCCGCGAACGGAGCGTGATCACCGCCGAGGTGACGGGTCGGCTCACGGAGTCACTCGGCGGTGTGCGCACGCTCAAGGTCTATGTCGCCGAGCGACGCGAGCAGGTGATGTTCGCAAAGGGCGTACATCGGCTGTTCCGTAATATCGCGGCGACGATAACCGGCACGTCGGCGGTGAGCGCCGGCGCCACCGCGGCGGTTGGACTTCTGGGTGTCGTGGTCGGTCTCGGCGGCGCCCGTGCCGTGTTGGCGGGCACGATGACGATCGGCGATCTCTTCAGCTACGTGTTCTTCATCGGCATGATCTCCCTGCCGCTGATTCAGATTGCCTCGATCGGCACGCAGGTCAGCGAGGCGTTCGCTGGGCTCGACCGGATCCGCGAGATCATGGATATGCGGACCGAGGACGATCAGGATCTCACCAACGCGCCGTTGCCGGACGTCCGGGGCGATGTGACGTTCGATCGCGTCAGCTTCGCCTACGTATCCGGGCAGCCGGTTCTCCATGAGGTCAGCTTCGACGCGCCCGCCGGTACGACGACGGCGTTGGTCGGGTCGAGCGGCTCGGGGAAGAGCACGACGCTGTCGTTGCTCATGGCGTTCGCCAAGCCGGACTCGGGCCGCATTCTCGTGGATGGCCAGGATCTCAACGCCACACGCCTACGCGACTATCGGTCCCATTTGGGTGTGGTTATGCAGGATAACTTTCTGTTCGACGGCACGGTGCGCGACAACATTGCGTTCGCCAAACCCGGCGCGACGGACGCCGAGGTGCGCCAGGCGGCGCGCATCGCCCATTGCGATGAGTTCGTGGATCAGTTCCCGAACGGTTATGACACGATCGTCGGCGAGCGCGGGGTGAAGCTGTCCGGCGGTCAGCGCCAGCGCGTCGCCATCGCGCGCGCGATCATCGCCGACCCGCGCATTCTCATTCTTGATGAGGCGACATCGAGTCTCGACAGCGAGACCGAGGCGCTGATTCGCGACGGACTCACGGCGCTCCGCTCAGGCCGGACCACGTTCGTCATCGCGCACCGCCTGTCGACGATCGAGAGCGCCGACCAGATCCTCGTCCTCGAGCACGGCAAAGTGGTCGAGCGCGGCCGCCATGACGAGCTGCTCGCGCTCGGCGGTCGCTACCGTCAGCTGTACAATCGCCAGTATGGCCTCGAGAGCGATCTCTTTGCTAACCCTGGCGAGGACGCGACTCCGGTCCCGGCCTGACCTCGGAGATATCGGGGCGCAGACTCTGCGCCTCGCCCAGGTAGACGTGTTGGATGGCGGAGCGCTTCCGATCGCTCTCCACGTGCAGCAGCACACGAATGCAGCGCGCCATGGCCCCCGGCACCGGAATCTCTTGCGTGCAGAGTAGAGGGACGTCGAGCCAACCCATGGAGCGCGCCGCCATAGCGGGGAAGGCGCTCCGCAGATCATGGGTGACCGTGAAGATCACCGAGATGATATGATCCAGATCCACGCCGTTGCGTGCGATGATCTCAGACAGCAATTCACGCGTCGCCGCGTAGATGAGGTCCGCTTCGTCGCGTTCGACGGTAATGGCGCCACGAATGGCGCGAAGCCGTGGCGTCACGGGAGGCGCCGCTCCTGACGGTACGGAATCAAATCCAGCAGCTCCCCGGCCCGTACCC
>DASRDS010000069.1:0-5689 GCA_035652495.1 Gemmatimonadaceae bacterium | reverse complement strand
AATGCGCTGCCCGGCGCGATCTTACCCGTAAAGTAGAATTGCTCGGGATCGTGCACCTCGAGGCCAATCCCGTGTCCCAAGAGATGCATGTAGTACAATGACCACTGCGCACACATCCGATCGCCGCCGCACTCATACGTCGCGGTATCCGACTCGATGAGGCCAAGCCGTGAGAGACCGGCGGCCAAAACGGCGGTGGCCGAATCGCTCATGTGTCGCGCCGGCGCGTCCAACTGAGCCTGTCGCTCGGCGGCGGCTTGCGCATCCCGCACGATGCTATAGATCGCCCGTTGCGTCGTGGTGTAGTGGCCATTGACGGGAACAGTGCGCGTCACGTCGCCAGCGTAGCCGTGATAGTACGCGCCGACGTCCATCACCACGAGCTCGCCTCTTCGCATGACACGATTGTCGGCGTTGTAATGCAAGACCGTCGTGTTCGGCCCGGACCCGATGGTACTCGCGAACGATGGCCGGTCGGCGCCCTCGTTCCGAAACGTGTACTCGATGAGCGCCTGAACCTGATATTCGTTGACACCGGGTGAGATGACGGACAGTGCCGCCCGTTCCCCATCGGACGTGATAGAGGCGGCGCGGGCGAGCAGCTCGAGCTCCGCCGGACTCTTCTTGCCGCGCAGCTCCTGCAGCACGTGGTTCGCCCCCACGACCGTGATATTCTCGTGTGTCCGCAGCGAGTCCACCACGGAGTCCAGGTCGACCCGCAATCGCGCCGGCAGGCCAGTCCGGCGCGTGGCGCCCGCCGGCCCCATGCGCTCGCCGCTCCAGACTTCCTGCGCGGGGTCTTTCGCCTCGACGAACAGGATGCCTGGCCCGCGCTTGGTCAGCACGAGCGCGGCATCAGGTTCGTTCACCCCGGTGAGATACAGAAATGACGGGTCCTGCTGGAACCACTGATAGTCCTCGGTCGGCTCCGGCGCGCCTTGTACGACGAGCACGCCGTCCGGCGGCAGGCTATCCGCGAGCGCGGCCCGGCGGGCCGCGTATTCACCGATCGTGATCTGCGCGAAGAGCAGAAGGCCGAGTATCACCGATTCCCGGGAATGAATTGCCAGCGCGTGCTAACGTTGATTGTCACGGTGATCGGTCCCGCATCGATCGGCGTCGGCGCCGCCACCGCGCCCGCGACGGCGGCGCGCGCGTACGCCACGGGGCGAAAGCCGTTGTCGCCGCTCGTGGTCAGCTCGAGCAATGGTCCGAGTGTACCGCCGGCCGCGCGCGCGACCACCTCCGCGTCACCGCGCGCCTGCGCTGTCGCGCGAGCCAACGCGTCGCGTCTGGCGCTATCGGTGTTCGACGCGGTGAATTGCAAACCGCCAATCGTGGTCGCGCCGCCAGCAAGCGCCGCGTCGATGATCTTGCCAACTTCGTCGACCTTTCGGATGTCGACGCGAACGGTGTTCCGGGCGATATAGCCATTGAGCTTCGCCTGGATGTACTGCGGCTGGACGTTGTATCCGAACGTGCCCAGCTGCTCACGCGAAAGCCCCACCGCGCGCAGGGTATCGAGCGCGGCTCGCGTCAGGCGCGAATTCTCGGAAGCCGCGGCCGCGGCGGTGGCCCCGCGAGTTTCGACCGCGACCAAGAGCTGTGCGCGGTCAGCCTGTACCTCGGTGTGCGCGTCGGCATTCGTGACAATCGCCGGTGGCGGAGGGGCCGCCACTTGGGCCTGTACTGGCGAAGCCAACACCGCGAGAACGGCGATTTCGACTATTTTCATGCCCCAAGATATCTTGGTTGGCCATGGCCGTCTCCACGAGCTCGTTGGACCAAGTCGTCGATGTCGAGACGCCCGAGCAAGTTGTCCTCACCTTCACGATAGCCGGGATCGGGTCACGGGCGGCGGCCGCGTTGGTCGATACGCTGGTCCTGATGATCCTGTTCGCTGCGGCATCCCTGACCCTGGGCACGCTGGTCTCCCACGTCGTGCACCGCGTCGCGGCGGGCTGGGGGGAATCGATCATCGCCGCACTCTGGGTGCTCTTCAGCTTTGCCTTGATCTGGGGCTACTACGTCCTGTTCGAGGGCCTCTGGGATGGCCAGACGCCCGGCAAGCGCATGATCGGCCTCCGCGTCGTCCGCGATGGCGGATTCTCGATCAACTTCGCGGCATCAGCGATCCGGAACGTGGTGCGCGCCATCGATGCGCAACCCGGCGTGGTGTACGCGGTCGGCATCGTGAGCGCGATCATTTCGCCGCGCGGGAAGCGACTCGGCGATTATGCGGCGGGGACGATCGTGGTCCGCGAGCGCGCGATCACGGAGCGGGTGTCCTCTTTTCCCGCGGCGCCCGCCGGTGCGGCCGCGGTGGCCGCGACGACGCAGCTGACCGATGACGAGTTTGCGCTCCTCGATCGCTATGAGCAGCGCCGGACGTCGCTCGACCCCGAGCGCGCCGAGCAGTTCGAGGGGCAACTGGCGGCGCAGTTCCGTCCCCGGGTGCCGTCGACGGTCGCGACGGATCGTGCCTTTCTCGCGGAGTTGTACGTCAGCGAGCGCAATGCGCGTGCCCGCGGCGCGGCGGCGCGGAGCGACACCGGTGCGGCGCGCGAGCAATACGCGCTCATCGCGCAGGGCGGCGAGCGGTGGCGCGAGTTTGCCGCGCGGCTCGCGGCGGTACGAAGGGAGGGGCTATCCAAGTTGCCGGAGGACGAGATTTCCGACTTCGTCGGCCGGTATCGTGAGCTGACCACGGATCTGGCGCGCCTCACCACCGCGAGCCGCGGCCGGGACACGCAGTCGCTGTGGTACCTGAACCGACTCGTCGCGAGTGGTCATGCGATACTCTATCGCGACCGGCAGATCGCGCCGCGCTCGGTCTGGCGATTCGTGACGCGGTCGATCCCCGCCGAGATCCGCCGATCGTGGCGGCCGATCGTGCTCGCCATGCTGTTGTTCTATGGACCGGCGACCATCGCCTGGACCTCAGTTGTGAGAGATCCCGCGTCGGCGGCAACGTTCATCCCGCCCAACATGCTGGATCGTGCTGAAGAAGGCATCACGCGGGCGCGTGAGGGGACCGGGTATATCGCGGATGATCCGTTGATGCGGCCGTTGATCTCGAGCACGGTCATCTCGAACAACATCGGCGTGGCCATCGCCGCGTTCGCGGGCGGCATCGTGCTGGGGCTCGGCACCGTGTTCTCGCTTGTCATTAATGGTATCGAGATCGGCGGCGTGTTCGGGCTCTATCAGTCCAAGGGCATTCTGCCGCTCATCGTGAAATTCGTCGCCCCGCACAGTGTGTTCGAGCTCACCGCGATTTGCATTGCGGGCGGCGCGGGATTCCTGCTCGCCGCCGCCATCCTCTTGCCGGGCTCGCTGACTCGGCGTGAGGCACTGATCAGAAATGGCGAGCGCGCCATCCGTCTCCTGGCTGGTGCCACGGTGCTGTTGCTCGGCGCTGGGACGCTCGAGGGACTAATCTCACCGATCCCATGGTGGACGCTGGCACAGAAACTGACTGTATCAGGGCTGACACTGGTGGTCTTGGTCCTGTATATCAGCCTGGGAGTCGACGATGATGAAATATCTGGCACTGCTGACAGCACTACTGCTCACGGGCGATTTGCATCATGATGTGCTGAAGGCTGTCTCGACGTTCAAATCGACCGATCCCTCCATGCAGAAGTTCTTTGATAACTCGGACGGCTACGCCGTCTTTCCGGGCATCACCAAGGGTGCGGTCGGCGTGGGCGCCGCGCATGGCGATGGCGAGGTGATCCAGCATGGCGTAGTGATCGGGACGACGTCATTGAGTCAGGTGACCGTGGGCGCGCAGCTCGGCGGTCAGCAATACGCCGAGATCATCTTCTTTGAGAACAAGGACGCGCTCGACTCGTTCAAAGGCGGGCATTTCACGATGGCCGCTCAGGTCAGTGCAGTCGCCGCGGCTGAGGGCGCATCGGCGAATGCCCGGTATAGCTCGGGCGTCGCGGTCTTCACGATGGCTAAAGGCGGGCTCATGTACGAGGCCAGCGTGGGCGGGCAGAAGTTCACCTACCACCCGAAAGAAACCTCCTGAGCCGCTCCGCGGCTCGTCGATGCGGCAAAGAACGCCGCTCGACTGGTCGGTTAAGATGGGACTCGCTGCGCTCGCCCCTTCGCAGCATGCTTTTGCCCCGGCGCCGTATCGGGCGCCGGGGCAGCGGGCCAAGTTGGCCGCATGCGACTCGTCCTGGTGCTCTGCGCGCTGAGCAGCATTGGGTGCCACGCGCCCTCCTACGATGGGTCGCCATTAGCCGATTTTGACGGTCGCATCGATCGCGTTGGCGATCGTCTCTCTGGCGACGTGATCTCCCACATGAGCCCGGGCAGTCCCCGGCTCCCAGTCGTCGGCTCGGTATCGGGCCGGGACGTTCGGTTGAGGTTCGGTTCCGATTTCGTCTTTTCCGGGACGATCGACGAGAGCCCGGACGCGGCGACCGGGGCCATTGCTGTCCGGGGCATGCTGATCGGACCAGATGTGGGGCCGATCCCCGAACGGCTGATCCTTCACTAGATTCGGACCTATATGGTCCAGGCTCAAGACGAGCCGACGCTTGCCACGCTGATCACGCGGGCAGCTGACCACGCGTCGACCCGTGTCCTGCTCACCTGCGCCGTTCTTGGCGCGGTCGCCGCACTCACGCCGTGGGTACTCCGGGCATCGCCGCGCGTCATCCCAACCGCGCTTGGGATCTGCCTCGTCTCATTTGGCGTCCGCGGCCTCGCGACGCACGCGTTGACCATCGATCCCGCGGCGAAGACGCTGCGCGCGCTCGCCAACGTGAGTGTCGCGATCGGCATCGTGTCCGGCATCGTCGGGGCCTTCTGGCTCTTCTTTGTTGCCTACGGCAGCTCGTTCTGGAACTGACCCGCCACGGACTGCCGTAGTTGCTCGGCGCACATAGCCCCATCGGGTGTGTCTTCGTGCTTGAAGTACACGAATACATCACCCGACATGTGCTGTTGGACGCGTGCGGTCAATGGCGCAATCTCATACGTCTCTTTTCGCAACCGCAGATACGTGAAATCCGCGGTCGTGACATCCGGCGTCTCCAGCGTCTCGCTCTCGGCCACGCAAAGCGCGCAGTTGGCTGCTCTCAGGCAATCATAGACCGGGTCGCTGAACCACGACTCGTGTCTGAACTCGAACGCATATCGCGTGTCGGTTGGCAGCCCGGTCACGAAGTTGCGCAACCTTTCGACATCACACTTTAAGAACGGCGGCAGCTGAAACAACACCGGTCCCAGTCGATCACTCTCGCGCAATGGGCCGAGTGCCTTGAGAAAACTCCCCGTAAATTCCAGAGCCCCGTCGAGCCGCTTGACATGCGTAATTGTCTGGTGGGCTTTGACCGCAAAGCGAAATCCAGGCGCCGTCTGCGCAATCCAGCCGAGTTGCAGTTTCTCGGTCGGAAACCGCCGATAGGTATAGTTCAACTCGACCGAGTTGAGTCGCGTGGAGTAGTAGCCGAGGAACTTGGCCGCGGCGAGCTTCGCCGGATACCACGCCGGCTTCCATGCCGGATACGCCCAACCGGATGTCCCGGCGTAAAGCACGCTCATGTCACCGCTCGTTGGGATCGACGACTCTGATCTTCACCTCACCGGCATATCGGTTGCCGTATATGCGAAGGCACGGTGCATCCGGCCGCGGCATGGCTTTCGACACCCGCTTCACCCGAAAGTC
>DASRDS010000068.1:0-1531 GCA_035652495.1 Gemmatimonadaceae bacterium | reverse complement strand
CGTCGACGCGCTCTTCGATCCGGCGGTCATCGCGGACCCGTATCCCTTGTTTGCGCGCCTGCGCGCCGAGGACCCGGTGCACTGGAACGCCGCGTTCCAGATGTGGATCGTCACGAGCTACGAGCACGTCGTCTGGATGGTGCGGAATCACGAGGCGTTCTCGTCGGCAGTCATTCGCACGGATCGTCGACCGCCTTACCCTCCGGTCGAGGAGACTGACCAGTCCCTGCTCCCCGGAATTCGGGCGTTTCGCGGCGATCAGTTGGTCGAGCAGGATCGTCCCGCGCACGCGGCAATGCGCCAGGTCGTACACGAGTACTTCACGCCAGGCTCCATGGAACGCTGGCGGCCGTTCGTGCGTGACGCGGTCCGGGAGCTAATCGACGGCGTTGTGGCTCGTAAAAAAATGGATGTCCACCGCGAGATCGCGGCGCCACTCCCGGTGCGGATCATCACCCAGATGATGGGTGTGTCCGAAGACGATCGCGATCACTTGCGGGACCTCGCGGACAAGCTGCTCTACATCAATCGCGGCGAGCCCTATCGGTTGCGGCCCCTCACGGAGGGGATCCAAGGCATGATCGACTATGTGTCGCCGCAGGTCGACCAGCGCATGGCGAATCCGACGAATGATTTTCTGTCGGTGCTCGCGAAGGGCGAGAACGATGGCGTGTTCAACCGGCACCAAGTGCTCGTGAACGCCGCGCTCCTGCTGTTCGCGGGTCACGAGACGACGATGAACCTGATTTGCAATGGCCTGCTGGCGTTTTTGCGTAACCCCGATCAGTTCACCAAGTTCGTGAGCGATCCGGAGCGGCACGCACGACTCGCCACAGAGGAGTGCTTGCGGTACGATCCTCCGGTCAAGTCCACGCAGCGCATCGCGGCAACTGACGTCACGTTGGGCAACCGGCAGATTCGCGCCGGTGATCGCATCCGGTGGATGATCGCGTCCGCCAACCGTGATGCACTGGCATTCGACCGTCCCGACGCATTCGATATCAGCCGGCAGCCCAATGCGCATGTCTCGTTCGGCGCGGGCATCCACTATTGTCTCGGCGCGTCATTGGCTCGCATCGAGGGTCAAGAAGTCTTCCGCGCGATTGCCGAACGGCTACCAACCATCGCGCTCGATACCGACGCGGTCGAGTACGAGCCGAGCATACAGTTTCGATCGCTCAAGTCCCTGCCGGTCCGCTGGAGCTAAGCGTGCGCCAGCTGACCGTCACCGTTGATCACGACCTCTGCGTCGGGAACGGTACCTGCCTCACCATCGCCCCGATGGTTTTCAGGCACAATGCCGCTCGACAGTCAGAGGTAATCGATCCGGAGGGGGCGAGCGAGTCGGTCATACTCAAAGCGGCGGCGAATTGCCCAGTGGGCGCGATTCGCGTGACCATTCATCCCTGATTCCCGAGTCACATGGCGTCAACGCGTATCACCACCGCGGACCTCGCGGCCATGAAGCGGGATCGACGCAAGATCGTCATGACCACCGCCTACGACAGCCTGTTCGCGTCGCTCGTCGACC
>DASRDS010000067.1:0-38928 GCA_035652495.1 Gemmatimonadaceae bacterium | reverse complement strand
GCTGTGCTCGCTCCCGATGCGCGGCATGCGTACGATCATCTGCCGAACGAGACGATGATTCGGGGGCAGTCCGTGCCTATCGAATACGACGTGCAAGATTCGATGGGCATCGTACGACTCCGGTTGCCGGCAAAGATGGCGCGCTCACTTACCGAGGCCGAGATACCCGAGCTCGATCGACCAGTGCGGTTTACAGTAGTACGCGGCCAGCAGAGTGCCATTCACGCCGACACGCTCGATGAGTTACAAGATCTTCTCGCCGAGCCTTGGGAGCCAACGATAGAGCGTCAGAAGCATCACAAGCATCACAAGCATGGCAAGCATCAGAAGCATCAAAAGCGTCGTCGGCGCCGCTAAAGCAATGAGCGTCCTGGTGGCGCTCATTGCATGGAGCGGTGGCAGGACAACTACTAAATCCGAGTGCGCGACACCGCGGCCGGGCTGGATCTGGTGCGACGATTTCGACACAGATCGCATGTCGTCGTACTACGAGTACGACAATGCGAGCGGCAATTTCGTTCGTCAGCCCCACATGGGTATCAACGGCTCGACGGCGATGCACGCTCATTATGTCGCGCATGGCGGAGCCGACTTCGGCCATCTGCACCTCGCGGTGGGCCGGACGCCATCGGCCCATCTCCGTGCGGCGGATGCTGGCACCGAGACGTACCGTGAGCTCTACTGGCGCCTCTACGTCCGCTACGCCCCTGGCTGGATCGGCGGAGGTGGCAACAAGCTCACGCGGGCCGTATCGATCGTGAAACCGGATCTCTCCGAGGCCGCGTTCGCCCACGTGTGGAGCGGCAGGGACGGAACACCGGGCGCGTACCAGCTCTACATCGATCCGGCGTCCGGCACCGACGCGGCCGGTCACGTGCTGGATGTCGGCTATAACGACTTTCCACACATGCGCTGGCTCGGCGCCAAGGGCTCGGCGATCCGCCTCTTCGACGCGGACCATATTGGCCGCTGGTACTGCATCGAGGTGCACGCCAAGCTGAACGACCCCGGTGCGTCGAACGGCGAGATGCAGCTCTACATCAATGGTGCGCTGCAGGCCGAGGACACCGGCATGAACTGGGTCGGTGACTTCTCGGCCTACGGGTTCAACGTCGTGATGATCGAGAACTGGTGGAACGCTGGCGCGCCGGTCAGCGAGGATCGCTACATCGACAACTTCGTCGTCAGCACGCAGCCGATCGGATGCGCACCAACTATGGGCGGATGAAGCTCGCGAGCGTCGCGCCCATGCCGTCGATGGTCGACTTCGCGTTCCACCGGTCGTAGCCGTTGTAGATGAAGCTGAACGCGAGCACCTCGCCGTCCATCGCCGTCACGTAGCCGCCGAGCGAGATCACGTCGTTCGTCGTGCCGGTCTTGGCGTGCAGGTTCCCCTGCGCCGGCGTGAATCGCATGCGATTGCGCAGCAGCTCCGACTCGCCCGCGACCGGCAGCGACGCATGGAACGCCGGCGCCCACGGTGCCTTGTGCGCGTAGGACAGGAGATCGACCATGGCGCGCGGCGTAATGCGGTCGAGCGTCGATAGGCCGCTGCCGTCGGTGACGGTCACCGCATCACGCGGCGCCCCGACTTTCTCGTTCAGAAAATCCCGGAGCATGGCCGCGCCCAGGTCGGCCGATCCGGATCCATTCCGCTGCGGTCCCCTGACGGCGTCTCTGAATAGCAGCTCGGCGTAGCAGTTGATCGACTCGCGGTTCATCGCGGCGACGATCCGAGCGAGGGGAGGCGAAGGCAGGGAAGTGACTTGGATCGCTCCGGCGGTCGTCTGCCCGAGTCGCACTTTGCCGGTCACGCCAACGCCCTGCGAGGCGAGCGCGTCGCGCAATGCCCCGGTGGTAAAGAGCGCCGGGTCATCGATGACCAACTCCACCGTATGAGTCGGCGCGCGTGACCCGATCCAGCCGCGTGCCTCGACGCCACCGTCCGCGCGGGCCAGCACGACCACGTGCGTCCCGTAGCTGCCTTCGACGGTCTTCACCGTGTTATTGATCGGGATTGCGCTCGACGCCGGCAGCAGACCGACGTGGGCTTGCGTCGCCGAGCCGGGTGAGACGGCTACCCAGGCGAGGTTGTCGTTGAGCGAGAGCGCGGAGACGCGCGGCGCATAGCCGGCGGTCAGCCAGCGTGGTTTCCAGCCGAGTGGGACGGGCTGATCGACGAACGCGGTCGCGTCGCCGATGATGTCGCCGTCGATGCGCTTGATGCCCGCGGCTTTCACGTAGCGCGCCAAGAGCTGCATCGGCGCGTCGGGCTCGCCGCGCAGGAACCGGTTCGAGAGTGACGGGTCGCCGTCGCCGCGCAGGATGAGATTCCCGTGCAGCGTGCCGTCCGCGTCGACGGTTCCGTCGCGCAGCACGTCGGTGCTGAACTGGAAGTCGGGGCCGAAGCGCTCGAAGGCGAGCGCGGAGGTGAACAGCTTCATCGTCGACGCCGGCTGCAGCGGCTGGTCGGCGTTGACTTCGTAGAGGGTATCGCCGCGCGTCAGCGAGACGACGATCGCGCCCCAGTGTCCGCTTCGCACGTGGCGCGACAGCTGACTGGCCAGGTCGCCGGCCAGCGCCTCGGCGGATCGGGGCGCATCGTACCGCACGGCGGGCACGGTGGCGGGGACGTTCCGGCGGTGCCGGTGCGGCGGGCGCAGCGGCGCGACCGTCAGCGCGAGAAGAAGCAGGTGAGAGAGCATCAAATCTTCAAGAAAATCTTGCGTCGGTATAACACCGTGAGGACGCCCAACCAGAACAGGACGAAACACACGGCGAAGGTCAGAGAAGCCAACTGCGGCGGCAGCCAACGCCCAAGCGTCGCATTGTAAAATGCGGTCTCGATCGACACCGGTTTGCCGTCCACGTTGACCGTAATAACCGAATAAATCAGCCGTTCCATGGCGGCCGATCCCACGAACGCGACTATCGGGTTCATCCCGAACACCAGGACCGGGGGCGTCCACCAGCGAACATTTTCGCTATCGATCAGCCAGATGCATACCGCCAGCGTGACGGCGGCCATTCCAGCCGTGAACACTACGTACGAGCTGGTCCAGAGGTTCTTATTGATCGGAAACACCCAGTTCCAGACCAGTCCGGCGGACATCGCGACCGCTCCGGCCGCGAATAGGCCGTTCAACCGCTCCGGCAGCGTCTTTCCGGACGCAATCCACCGTCCCGCGAGCACACCAAGTAAGACCGTCGCAACCGCCGGGATGGTTGAGAGCGGGCCCTCGGGGTCCCACGTCTCACTCTGGTTCCAGATGTGATTGCCGTAGGGTCCCCAATCCAAGAGCGCCCGGTCAAGGCTCGCCGCGATGGTGGCCGGCGCGGGCTCCAGGGGGCCCATGCTCATGAGCCCCCAGTAGCCGAACAAAATTACCAGGCAGATGACGATGATCGCCCTCGTATTCGCTCGAAGGGCAATCAACGCTCCAGCCATGTACGCGAGGCCAATGCGCTGCAGCACGCCCATGATGCGGACGTGGTATAAGCGGTCAACGATCCGGGCGCCAAAGGAGGGGAAGTCGCCGGACCACGTGTAAAACGGCAGCCAGTTCACCAGGAACCCGAACAAAAAAATCAGCGCGCCGCGTCGCAAAATCTGCCGAACGAGCTCCGCGTCCGTCGCCCCGCGCGCGCGCCGGGCGTTGGCGGACAACACCGTCGTGATGCCGACGATGAAGAGAAAGAACGGGAAGACGAGATCCGTCGGCGTCCATCCATTCCACGCCGCGTGCTCGAGCGGCGGATAGATGTGCCCCCAGGCCCCCGGGTCGTTCACCAGCAACATGCCCGCGACGGTGATGCCGCGGAACACGTCCAGCGACACCAAGCGGTCTTTACTTACGACCACCCGAATCCCGAATCAGGCGGACCTTCGCGATCGAGGGGCCGTGCCATCCGCTGCTGTCGCAGTGGACTGGATATTCTTGCACGGGCACGGTTTTGCCGTCCGCTTTGCCGCTGATATAGGTGGCGGAGAGGCCGATCGTCGCGTGCTGCGCATCTTGCCGCTTCAACCCGTGATACGCGACGAGGAGCGACGCGTAGTCCCCAATCGACGTGAGCTTCGTCTTCACGATCGCCTGCTGGGGACCGGACGGGGGATACATGTACGTGGGACCCTTGTCCTGGAGCGCGAGGAGTCCGGGGTCCGGAGGCGTGGAGTCCGTGCCCGGAACGTACAGGAACCGCTGCGGGGTGGGGTCCTGGTCTATGATGTAGTCGCGGATCCCGTTGAACAGGACTGCACTGTCGGGTGCCAGACGACAGGCGTCGCGCGCGTACCGTGCCACCGCTCCCTTTTCCGCGCACGCGGTGGCGAGCACCGCTAGCGTGACGCTGCCAATCAGCCGGGCCGCCAGCCAACCTGCGCGGCCGCGGCGTGATCCTCGCCGCGCTGGGCCCACTTGAAGAACACGATGGTCATGACCACGTAGAAGACGATCCCGCCGGGGATCCACATGATCAGCCCCCCCAACTGCTGATCCTCGAGTGGGGTCAGTCCCCAGATCCTCGGCGCGATCTCGTACGCCGGGTACAGGACGTGATCGGCCATCGCGATGTAGATCGCGACGATCGACATGGGAATGCTCATGAGAAAGCAATAGAGCATCTGCCCGGGATACGCGAGCCGGGGCAGCTCCGGCAAAGGGCTCATGAACGGCCACCACATGACGACCGCGGCGGCCAGGAACATCAAGTGCTCAGCAATGTGCACTGGATGGACAGCCATCGCCAGATTGTAAAAGTACGGGATGTGCCAGCCGGCCATCATGACGTTAAAAATCACAAAGGCCTGTCTTGGTCGCGTGATCCACCGGGCGACGGGGGCCACGCCGCGAACGCGCAGTGCCGGGCGCAGCATCCAGCCCGGCGTGCCAGCGACCAACAGCGGCGCCACGACGAAGATCAGCACCAGGTGCTGCACCATGTGGGCGCTGAACAGATCGTAGTCCGAGAGGTCGTGCAGGGGGCCGTTCAGGGCGAAGAACATCGCCAGGAGCCCGCTCGCGAACGCGACCATCTGGCCGGTCGTGGCGCGCTGGTGTTCGACCCGCGAGCGCCACGCGTAGAGGCCCGCCAGTGCGCCGATACCAATGACCGTACTCCAGTGAACGGAAAAGCCGGCCACTGGGGCCGGCCCGTCCGGGTGCAGCAGGAGTACCGCCACCGCCGTCATTGCAGCAAGCTGAGATGAATCGCGAACTTTCCGAAGAGGAACATGAGCACGATGATGGTCGCCATCGCGATCAAAAACGGCCCGGTGAATAAAGCCCGGTACAGGCGAGCGTCATACTTGAGGTGCATGTAGAACAGGACGACGATCGCGAACTTGAGCGCCGACAGCACCAAGAGGGTCGGCACGAAGTACGGCGTCGCGACGAAGGATGGCAGGTAGTAGAGCCACACTTCGATGACCGTGATGATGGTCAGGATGAGCGCGACCTTCCAATACGTCGACCACGTCGGATGACTTTCCGCGTGTTCCCCGTGTCCCGCGTGTGCGTCGCTCATTTGATCAGGTAAATAAGAGTGAAGATCGCGATCCAGACGACATCGACGAAGTGCCAGTACAACGCCATGATATCGACGTTGAGCGCGTCCTTGGGCCCGAGCCCGCGCTTGAAGTCGATGCCGAGCATCGTGAGCAGCCAGAGCACGCCGGCGGTCACGTGGGCGCCGTGGAAGCCCGTGAGCGTGAAGAAGGTCGAGCCGAACAGGTTGGTCTTGATCGTCAGCCCTTCGTGCACGAACGAGGTGAACTCGTAGGCCTGGAACGAGAGAAAGGTCGCGCCCAGGGCCGCGGTCGCGAACAGCCAGAGCTTCGAGTTTCCGAGAATCCGATCGCCGATGGTGTGCTTCGGCACGTTCGCGTTCTCGACCGCCGCCAGCGCCAGCACCATGGCCAGCGATGACATGAGGAGCACGAACGTCGAGCACGACGTCACCGGAATGTTCAGGATCGCTTTGTAGACGTGGTGCGTCGACGGATCGGTCCACGCCTCGTGGGGAAACGGTCCTTTGATCGAGCGCCCCTTATAGATCAAGTACGTCGAGATCAACGACGCGAACAGCATGCACTCCGACCCGATGAACGCCCAGATGGCGATCTTCCGGTGCGGCAGTCCAGTCGTCGTATACCCGTGGCCGACGTCAGCCGTCGCGACGGTCATGAGTGCGCATGCTCCGGTTCGAGTGGGGTGGTGAGCCACCAGTAGAGGCACCCGACCAGCATCGCGGCGCCGCCGTACATCAAGACGTAATGGGGCAACTTGTTCGGCAGGTTCATGAACATGAGGCCACCGAACATGATGACGATCGCCAGCGCCGTGAAGAGCGGCTTGAGCGTGTGATACGGCATGGGAATGCCCAGCTCCGCCGCGGTGGGCGCGGGCGCTTCGCTCTGCTGCGGCGTGTTCGGCATTGGCATATCGACCGAAGGGGGCTTGATGTCCCACAGCGGATACCGTGAGGTGACCTTCGGAATCACCGCGAAGTTATAGGGCGGCGGCGGGGACGGGATCGACCACTCGAGCGTGCCCGCGCCCCAGGGATCATTGCCGGAGATTTTGCCCGACGTGCGGCTCTTCCAGATGTTGTAGGCCAGGATCAACGTCGCGATGCCGACGATGTACGCGCCGATCGATGACTCGAGGTTGAACGTATCCCAACCCTGACCCGCGTCGTACGTGAAGATGCGGCGGGGCATGCCGAGCAGTCCCGAGAAGTGCATCGGGAAGAACGCCAGGTTGGACCCGACGAAGTTCACCCAGAAGTGCCACTTGCCGAGGCGCTCATCGAGCAAGCGTCCCGTGAACTTCGGGAAGTAGTAGTAGATGCCGGCGAACAGTCCCATGAGGGATCCACCGAAGATCACGTAATGGAAGTGCGCGACGACAAAATACGTATCGGTTTGTTGGAGATCCGCGGGCGGTGAAGAATGCATCACGCCGGAGATGCCGCCGATCGTGAACATGGCGACCATGCCGATAGCGAACATCGCGGCCGTCGTGAAGCGGATCGACCCACCCCAGAGCGTGAAAATCCAGTTGAAGATTTTCACGCCGGTCGGGATCGCGATCAACATCGTGGTCACGCTGAAGAACGAATCGGCGATCGGTCCCATGCCGACGGCGAACATGTGGTGTGCCCACACGCCGAAGCCGAGCATGCCGATCAGAATGCCGGAGTAGACCATCACCGGGTAGCCGAACAACGGCTTCCGGGCGAAGGTCGGCATCACCTCGGACACGAGGCCGAACGCGGGCAGCACGAGGATGTAGACCTCGGGGTGTCCGAAGATCCAGAACAGGTGCTGCCAGAGCAGGGGATCGGCGCCCTGCGCGATCTCGTAGAAATTGGTCCCGAAGAACCGATCGAAGAGCAAGAACACGAGCGCGATCGTGATGACCGGGAACGCGAGGACGACCAGGAACTGCACGACGAACGACATCCACGTGAACAAGGGCATCCGCATGAGATTCATGCCGGGCGCCCGCATGTTGATGATCGTCGTGATGAAGTTGAACCCGGCGGCCAGCGACGAGATACCGAGGATCTGAAGACCGATCACCCAGAAGTCGATATTCAGTCCCGGGGAGTAGGTCTTCGTCGTGAGCGGCGCATACCCGAACCACCCGCCATTCGGCCCGGCGCCGAACAGGATCGGCAGAGAGATGAAGATGCCGCCGAAGAGAAAGACCCAGTAGCTGAACGCGTTCAGTCGGGGGAACGCGACGTCGCGGGCGCCGATCTGCAACGGAATCAGCAGATTGAAGAACGCCGCCGACAGCGGCATGACCACGAGGAAGATCATGGTCGTGCCGTGCATCGTGAAGATCTGATTGTAGGTCTCGGCGCTGACGAGATGATTGTTCGGGTGGATCAGCTGCGTCCGAATGATCATCGCTTCGGCACCGCCGACCAGCATGAAGGTCAGCGCCGTGAAGAGATACAGCGCACCGATGCGCTTATGGTCCGTCGTAGCCAGCCAGCTCCAGAGGCCAGTCGGTTCGTCGGCCGTTCGTGGAACGACCAGCGGCGCGGCTAAGGTTGCCATGTCTCCGTTCGTCTCCTACTTGAGTTCCTGCAGGTACGCCACGATGTCAGCGATCTGCTGGTCCGTCAGCGTGCCCAGTGGCGATACCTTACCGGTCGCCGGATCGATCTGACCCTTGCCCAACACGGGCATGAGCACATCGGGCTTGTCCATGTGCGTGTTCTTGACCCAGTATCGCAGGTGCTGCGCGTCGTTCGGGTAAAGCGCCGCCGCGATCGTGTAGCGTGAGGCGACGTGCGTGAGGTTCGGTCCGACGAGACCGACCGAGGCGGGGTTGCCCTTGATCGTGTGGCAACCGATGCAGGCGGACGAGCTGTACGTCTTGAATCCCGCTACCGGGTCGCCCTTCATGCCCATGTCGAACGTCTCTTGCTCCGGCAGCGGCGTCTGGGGCGTGAAGTTGGGCGGCAGCTTTTCTTTTGGGAACACGTAGCCGGTATCGACACCGGTCTGCACCATGGCTGCCTGCGCCGGAGCCGCCGGAGTCTGTTGCCCGTTCACGTCCGCAACCGGATGCACAATTGAACCCCTAGTAGCATCCGACGATTTAGCAGGTGCTGCTGGTGTAGCGGTCGCCGAAGGCGCCGCCGTATTCGCACTTGCAGGATAAATTGCGGGTGCCGCCTGGTGTCGAGCCCAAGACTCGAAGTCGGCAGGAGGCACGCTGAATACCCGGAACCGCATTTCAGCGTGGCTCGATCCGCAGTACTCGTTGCACGTGCCGTTCCATGCCTGCTCGCCGAGCGTCGAATCCGGCGTGAACCACAGATAGTTCGTGTGGTTCGAGATCACGTCGCGCTTGCCGCCGAGTTGCGGAATCCAGAAGCTGTGCAACACGTCGGCGGTACGCAGCGTGAAGTTGACCTTCCGCCCGTTCGGCAGATACAGCTCGTTCGCCGTCACGATGTTGTATTGCGGATACCGGAACTCCCACCACCACTGGTGCCCGTAGACCTCGACCTGCAACGCGCTCGCCTCGGCCTTCGCCTGCGTAGCGAAGATGGTCTTCACCGTTGGCACCGCGATCAGCGCCAGAATCACGGCGGGGATCGCCGTCCACGTGATCTCGAGCGCCGTATTGCCGTGTACGTGTAAGGGCTCCGGGCCGCCGGGCTTATGGCGGTATCGTACGATCGTGTAGATCAGCAGGGTCTCGACGAGAATGAACACTCCGGTCCCGAAGTACAGCAGGATATTCCAGATGTGGTCAATTTCCCGGCCGAACTCGGAGTGCGGGGCGAACGTCGTATTCGGGTACTGATCGACGCCGCATGCCGCGAGCCCGACAACGGCGATTGCCGCCGCCGCGTGCCACCAGCGCCTACCTGAGAATGAACGCATGAGAGAGTGGAGGAGGGCCAACCAGGCTACGTGCCGCCCACAAAATAATCCGAGCCGCCGGCCCCCGCACCCCAAGTACCTGATTCTAGGCTCGCTTCGCTTCGCTCGCGTTCACAGTGTCCGGTGTTCCCCGACAGGGCGGTTCTGGCGGACCATGTGACGCTCGCGATGACACTCGGCTCCGGCGAAGCCGGGATGGCCGCTCGGCCGCTCGGCCGCTCGGCCGCTCGGATGCTCGGATGCTCGGATGCTCGGATAGCTTCGGACGCTTGGGCCGCTCGGGCCGATCGGCCGCTCGGATGCTGGGATGCTGGGATGCTGGGATGCTCGGGCTGCTCGGATAGATGCTCGGACGCTCGGATAGCTGCTCGAAAAAAGCGGGCCGAGCGAAGCGAAGCGAGCATAATAGAGCTCTTAGTGGTCGTCCTCGACCGTATGGAGCTCGATGGTCTTCGCGACCGCGATCTCGAGGGCCGTTCGGACCTGCGCGACAGTCTCGCGCATGCTCCGTAACCGGACCTTATCGCTCCCGGACCGCCCGGCGACGACCATCATGGCGGCCATCTGATCCGAGATCATGCCGAACTGGTTCTTGAGGAGCCCGACCAATGGCGTGCCCGCGCGCCGCACCTGCGCGCTATAGAACCCGGCGTTCTGGTCGTTCTTGATAGCCATCGCCATCTGCTCGACGAGCCCATGCACGCGCTGAAGCTGACTCTGCGCCGTCTCCAACGTCTTCATCTTTTCGATTCCCGCCCCATCCATCTTCGCGCCGGCCATTATTTCACCCGCTCCATTCGAGGGTTCGGCCGCGCCTCGCTCCCTGCCCGCATCCGGAGCGGCCCGTCTAATCTGACGAGCGCCGCCCGGAATCCGGTTCGTCCCGCCAGCAGGGCGGCCCCGATGCCGTAGGCGTCGACCGGCACGCCCTCCTCCTCGAACGCCCGGATCCGCTCGACCGTGAACCCGCTCGACGCCAGGATCTTCACGTCCCCTAATCCCTCGGCGTCCAGCGCGTTCCGGACATTCCAGACGAGCTGCGGATTGACGCCCGTGGGGTCGAATGTCCCCATGGCCGGGATGATCGACGCGTCCACGAGGTTCTCGGACGTGGCCAGCTGCACCCCCCACAACCGCCCAGCCTCGAGCGCATGCGCGACGTCGAGCGCGGTCCGAACCGAGTCGTCCTCGTAATCGACGGGGACTATGACCTGAGCCGCGGGGTCAATGTGCTGCACGAACGTGCGCGCGGCTAACGGCGTATCGCCGCCAAACGCCGCGATGAAGGCATGCGATACGAGCGCGAGCGCGGGCATACCACGCGGCACCGGCATCGCGGGATCGGCCGATATGGTGAGCGCCCCGGCGATGTGGGCCGCGAGCACATCACCGGCTTGTGTCAGCCAGTGATCGTGCCGCGCCGGAAACGCCATGATGGGCTTGGGTCGCGCGGCATCGACAAAGGCGCGAGCATTCGTGCTGACGCGCGTGCGTCGGGCGAGGGTGCCGAGGATGAGTGGCTCCAAGTGCGCGAACCGCTCGTAGGGTCCCTCGATCGTCATGACCGTCTCGCCCGCGTCGGCGCGATCGCCATCGTACAGTGCATTCACCGTCACGGATGCCCAGTCGTCGATGCACAATTTCAGTAACGCGATCGACTCGTCCGTGCCGCCCATGAGACATGTTCGCTCGGCGGTCACCTGGACGCAGGCGAGCGGCGAGCGCCCCTCGGCCAGCAAAATCTCGCGCACACGCGCGGCGGATTTGTCAGTGGAATGCCCCTGACGCAGCCGATCAACCGGGAGGTTGAAGGATGCCGGGTCCTGGCGCTTTCGTCGTCGTGGCGGCATTCGTGGTGGGAAAGGTAACTTTAGTGTCAAATGACGGGGCTATCGGCAGACGTCTATCAGCCCGCCGCGGTCGAGCGCAAATGGCAAGAGCGGTGGCGAGAGTTGGGCACCAACCACACGGATGTGGACGCGGGGGCGAATCCGTTTTACGCCCTCATGATGTTCCCGTACCCGTCAGCCGAAGGCTTGCACGTCGGGAATCTGTTCGCGTTCACGGGCAACGACATCTACGCGCGGTTCCATCGGCTCAAAGGCTACACGGTGTTCGAGCCGCTGGGGTACGACGCGTTTGGAATTCATAGCGAGAACTACGCGCTCAGGGTCGGCGTCCACCCGACCGTCCTGATTCCGCGCAACATCGCCAACTTCCGCCGGCAGCTGGATCGCACGGGGCTCATGGTCGACTGGCGGTATCAGGTCGACACGACGGATCCGCAGTACTACAAGTGGACCCAGTGGATCTTCCTGCAGCTGTACAAGGCCGGTCTCGCCTACAAGAAAAAAGGCGCGGTCAATTGGTGTCCGCAGGATAAGACCGTATTGGCCAACGAGCAGGTCATCGATGGTCACTGCGAGCGCTGCGGCACCGCCGTCGAGCAGCGGTTTTTGGAGCAGTGGTTTTTCGCGATCTCGCGCATGTCCGATCGCTTGCTCGCGAATCTCGACTGGCTCGATTGGTCGGAATCCACCAAGATCGCCCAGCGCAACTGGATCGGGAAATCGAGCGGGGCCGAGATCACGTTCGATCCCGGTATTACTGTTTTTACGACGCGTCCGGATACCATCTTCGGGGCGACTTATCTCGTCATTGCCCCGGAACATCCGCTGGCTCGCACGTTACCCACCGCGGATCATCGACCCGCGGTCGACTCGTATCTAGAGCGTGCGGCGCAGCAGGATGTCGTCTCGCGCAAGATTACGAAAGACAAGACCGGAGTGTTCACTGGCGCATTCGCCGTGAACCCGGCGACCGGCGCGCGTATCCCGATCTGGGTCGCCGACTATGTCCTGATGGAATATGGGACCGGCGCGATCATGGGTGTGCCAGGACACGATGAACGTGATTACGAATTCGCGTCGGCGCACGATATCGCGATCGTCCGGGTGATCTCGGGCGGCGATGGCGATGACGTTCATGTCGGTGACGGCGTGCTGATCAACTCGGCGCAATTCAATGGCCTGAAGGTCGAAGACGCGAAAGGCCGAATTGTTCAGTGGTTGGCCGAGAAGGGCGCGGCGAAAAAGGTCGAGAACTATCGGCTGCATGACTGGACGATATCGCGCCAGCGTTACTGGGGCCCGCCGATCCCGATGATCTATTGCGATCAGTGCGGTATCGTCCCGGTGCCGGAGCGCGACTTACCCGTGGTCCTCCCATATATCCAGGATTTCCGGCCGGATGACTCGGGTACCTCGCCGCTGGCGCGCCACGAGGAATGGTATCGCGTCGCGTGCCCGACGTGTGGCGGCGAAGCCCGTCGCGAGACCGACGTCTCGGACAACTTTCTCGACAACAGCTGGTACTTCCTGCGCTACCCGAGCGCGGGACACGATGAGGCGCCATTCGATCCGGCGCTGACCAGGAAGTGGCTGCCCGTCACGTCGTACATCGGTGGCAACGAGCACGCCGTGCTGCACCTGCTGTACTCGCGCTTCATCACGATGGTGCTGCACGACGAAGGACATCTCGCGTTCGAGGAGCCGTTCGCGCGCTTCCGCGCGCACGGGCTCATCGTCAAGGATGGCGCGAAGATGTCCAAGACGAAGGGCAACATCATCAATCCCGACGAGTACATCAACGCCTGGGGCGCTGACGCGTTTCGGACCTATTTGATGTTCCTCGGCGACTACGAGCAGGGCGGGGACTTCCGCGACGCCGGCATCTCCGGCGTCCACCGGTACCTGAACCGACTCTGGTCATCCGTCGCGGATCACAGCACCGAAGGGGCGCCGGATGCCGCCGTTATGTCCGCGCTGCATCGCACGATCAAGAAAGTCGGCGACGACATTCCGAAGCTGAGCTACAATACCGCCATTGCGGCGCTCATGGAGTACATGAACACGCTCCGCGAGGGCGAGCGTCATCCCCATCGCGCCGAGGTCGAGCCGTTGGTGCAGCTGACCTCACCGTTCGCGCCGCACCTGGCCGAGGAGCTGTGGCAGCGGCTTGGGCACACGGAGAGTGTGTTTGACGCCGGTTGGCCGCGGTTCGACGAGACGTTGGTCGTTCAGGATACCGTCACGTACGCCGTGCAGGTGAATGGCAAGCTGCGTGGGACCATCTCTCTGCCGCCTGATGTCACTCAGGACGCAGCAATCGCCGCTGCGCGTGCGGATGCGGCCATCGCGAAGCATATCACGTCTGAGCCCAAGCGCGTGATCTTCGTACCGGCAAAGTTGATCAATTTCGTAGTGCAACACTGATCAATATTCGTATTGCAACACTGATCAATTTTCGCAGCACAAAACTGATCAATTTCGCAGGCGCAAAGCTGATCAATTTCGTAGCGCGAAACGGATCAATTTCGTAGCGAAGCGAAGCGAGCATACTTAGAGCAGTTTCCCAATCCAGTTGCCGACGTAATACCCGACGACGGCCACGCCGAGGCCGACGACGAACATGTCGAGCCCGGAGCGAAAGACGCCGCGTCCCGTGAAGATGGACCGAGCGGCGCCCACCAAAAAGTGGGACAGCATTGCGAGCGTGAACGCAATGATGATGGCGGTCGACCCTGAGGCGAAAAAGAAGGGAGCGACAGGGATGATCGCGCCAAGCCCGGTGGCGAACCCCGTGATCCATGCCTCACGCATCGGCGACATGTTGGGCTCGCCGATCTTGAGCTCCTCCCGCACCTGCTCCTCGAGCATGCGATGCGGATCGGCCATGACACTCGTCGCCAACGACTCGGCCGCCTCGCGATCCATCCCCTTGGCCTGATAAATCAGCGCCAGTTCGTCGCGCTCGACCTCGGGCATGAGCGCGACCTCATCCCGCTCCATCGCGATCTCGTGCGCGTACACCTCCTGCTCGCTCTTCGCCGCCAGGTACCCGCTCGATCCCATCGAGAGCGCATCGGCGATGAGCCCGGCGACGCCGGCGACGACCACGGCCGCGTGCTGCTGCGCGGCCGACGCGCCGATGACGCCGGCGACGAGGCCGAAGTTGGCCGTCAGGCCGTCGTTGAAGCCGTACACGACGTTTCTGAGCATCCCACCGGCCCCCGTCCGATGCCAGGGCTCGGCATCCCTCCCGGCCAATCCGGCGAGCGTCGACGCGTGGTCCGCGCTCTCGCGCGCGAGCAACAGCGCCTCGCCGCTCCCCGGCGCGCCCTTCGCCGTCGACCGGTGAAGGTCGAGATACCCTTTTACCTCGCGCCCCTCCTCCTCGAGGAGCATCGGCAGCAGGAAGCCGGGTCCCATCATCCGCCCCAAGCTCGCCAGCAGGCGCGTCCGGGTGCTCGGGCGGAACGCCGCGGGAGGGTGCCCTTGCTCCGTCAGCAGCTTCCCCCAGATCGCGACGTGCCGGTCCTCGACCTCGGCCAGTCGGAGGTACACGTCCCGCTTCCCCGCATCCTTTTCGACCTCGGCGAGGAGCCGATACAGGAACGCCGCATCGGCTTCGTCCTGCCAATGGTGCTCAAACGTATGGATGTCGGGGTGGGCCGCGGCGGTCGTCATGACCTAAAAATATGACAGGAAACCCTCGATTTCCGGATCGGGTCCAATCAGCAACCTCCCAATCCGGAGAATAGCCGTGCGCGTTGCCCTGTCCGCTGCCGCCCTTCTGCTTCCGCTCTCCCTCGTCGCCCAGTCGCGCGACTCATCAAGCCACAAACCGAACATCTTCTACTTCGGCCGCGCCTACCGCGGCGAGGGCCCCGCGATCGGCGTCGAAACGTCGTCCGGCAGCGTCCGCGACACGCTCGGCGTCCTGGTCATCGGCGTCACCAACAATGGGCCCGCCGACAAGGCCGGCATCGAAGAGGGCGACCGCATCGCCTCGGCCAACGGCGTCGACTTACGCCTTACCCCGGCTGACGCCGGCGACCGCGAAATGCACGGCCTCATGTCCCGGCGCCTCGCCCGCGCGGTCCAGAAGCTCAAGGCTGGCGACGCCGTTGAGCTTCGGGTCTATCACGACGGGCAGTACAAGACCGTGAAGGTCACCACGGTTAAGGCGTCCGATCTGGCGATGGACGCCGGTGACGACGTCGAGTTCATGCCCGAGATACGGAGCGGGAGGATGCTCGATGGCATCCAGGACGGTGTGCGCATCGAGTTGCCGGACATGTCTGAGATGCGGCACGAGATGCCGCAACTGATGGAGCGCATCAAGTTGCTCAAGCCTGACTTGGACCAGATGCAGCGCTCAATACGGAAGCTGAAGACGTTGCCAATCGAGGTTTACGACTTCGGCGTGCATCGGATCTAATCCACGCTCGCTTCGCTTCGCTCGGCCCAGTGCGTCGCGCAGGGCCGCGGGGACGACTCAACCGAGCCCCGATTGCGCGACGACTCCGACTGTATGACGGGCCCGATTCCGTGACAAACCTGATTACGCGGAAAAATCGCGTGGCCGAGCGAAGCGAAGCGAGCGAAGAAGATTTATTTGCTGTTGGTGTTGTTAACAGCGTCGTACTTCGCCTGCACGGCCTTATTCATAGCCTGCATCTCATCGAACGTCTGCCGCTGCTCGTCCGTGACGAGCAACGTGCGAATGAGATCCGCGGCGTGGTTGCTGACCGAGTCGATCTGAGGCTGCACGGGCCGCACGAGCGCGGCGATCTGGCGGTGCTTGGCGTCGAGAATCGAGTCGACGGCGGCCCGCTGCTCGGGCTTGAGGTCGAGCTGGTCGCCGAAGACGCGCCGCATGGCCGCCTGGTCGCCCCAGCGGGGGCACAGGCGGTCGCGGGCGACGAGCCGGTCGGCGGTGAAGCCGAGGACGCCGCCCACGAGGGTGGCGCCGAGCAAGAACGCGAACGCCTGGCGAGACCGGTTAGTACCCGTAGACATAGCGGAGGGTCGCGTCGCGCTGTGAACCATCAACAAGCCGCTGCCTGAGCTGCACGGGCAGCGCCGGCCTCGAGTCGACCACGGTCTCGTACGCCAGCTGCCGCTCCGTCACGTGCTCGCGCCAAGCGGTGATGCCGAGCGCCACGAGCGCGAGCGCCGCGGCGGCCAGCCATGTGCGCGTCCACGCGCGAAACGCCCAAGCCCAGTCATCCTCACGCTGGATGCGCGCCATGATCTGCGCCTCGAGCCCGGCCCAGTAGCCGGGTTCCCTCGGCGCCGCATACTCCGCTTTGAGCGCGCGCAGGATTCGCCGATCGAGCTGCTGCATCATGCGGCCGTCCAAAGACCTAAGAGCACCGTGCGCAGCGCACGGCGCGCGTGATGGAGATCCGATCGGGCCGTCCCCTCGGGGATGCCGAGGAGCAACCCGATCTCACCGTGGCGGAAGCCTTCGACGTCGTGCAGCAGGATCACCGAGCGCTGACGAGGCGTCAGCTTTGCCAACGCGGCACGCAGCCTCGCACGCAGGTCAGCGGTCTCGCCCGGATCGCGGAACTGCGACGCGAGGCTCTCCGTCAGCTCGTCGGCATCTCTGACTTTGCGCCGACGCGTAATGTCCAATGCCGCGTTGGCTACTATACGGTGCAGCCATGCGCCAAACGCCTGGTCCGGCCTGAATCGGTCCAACGCACGATACGCGTGCAGAAATCCCTCTTGCACTGCATCTTCGGCGTCTTCGTGCGTTGAGACGACGGACCGGGCCACTGCGTACGCGCGCCGCTGATGCGCGCGGACCAACGCCCCGAAAGCCGCCGTATCGCCGCTTTGTGCCGCTCGAATGAGCGCCCCTTCGTCCGAGGGTGCGGTAGGAGTGACCGAAAGGGAAGTCGGCAGCATGGGCTCTGGAACCATAACGTCTTGTAGCACCAAATCGTTGGGCGAAACGTTCGACGTCAGCGCGTCGTCTTTCGTTACCAGCAATATGGTTGATTCCCGTCTCGTCCGCTCGGGCCTCCGCGTTTTGACCGCGGCCATACTGGTCCAGACGCTGGCGACGTGTGACTCACTCACGGCGCCAAAGACGGATACTGTCTCTATAACTTGGGTCGGCGACACGACGGTCACCGCTGGCCTCACAGTCCCGCTCTCGATCGCCGTCACGGTCGGCGGAAACGCCTACGCGAACCCGCATTTCGTCGTCACGTCGTCCGACACGACGATCCTTCGGGTCACGGGCAGCGACTCGCTGAAAGCGGTCCGGCTGGGCAGCGTGACCGTCACGGTCCAGCTCGTCAACGTGATCCTGACCGGCACCGCCCCGGTCCTCAAGCAGAACCTCTTGGTCGCCCCGCAATCGGTGAAGTTCTCTCGAACCGCCGACACCCTGCACTCGCTCGGCGAGACCTTCACGCCCTCCATCACCTCGCTCGACGCGAAGGGTGACTCGATCCCCGGCGTCAGCTACACCTGGGCGTCATCCGACACGACGATTTTCAAGGTGTCTTCACGCGGTCAAATCACGACGGTGAAGAACGGCCAAGCGACACTTCACGCGAACGTTGAAGGCGATACCGCCTCACTGGGCGTGACCGTCCAACAGCTGCTCGTGCACTTCGCGGTCACGCCGTCCTTCGCGGTCACGCTCAACGCCATCAACGCCGAGACGACCTTGGTCGCCGCGGGGCGGGATTCGCTCGGGGCCCCGGTTGTGGGATCCGGTAGCACGCCGCTCTGGGTCCTGCAATCCGCGAACGTCGTCTCGATCAACCAAAACGGCAAACTCACCGCGATCTCGAACGGCACCGCGTACGTCTACGCCACGCGCGGGCTCGCCCGCGACAGCATCCAGGCAAACGTCGTCCAACAAGCGACGCGTCTCCTCGTGACCGCGCCGACCGGATTCTCGATCCCGGCCGTCGGCGGTTCGCTCACGCTCAGCGTCGCGGCGTTCGATCGCTTGAACAATCCGGTGACGAACGACCAAGCGACGGTCGTGTCGCTGGACCCGGCGATCGCGCAGGTGCAATCCGCGACGCGCCTCGTCAGCGGTCTCTCGACCGGCGTCGCGCGCATCGTCGCGACCTTGGACGGCGTCGCCGATACCGTGCAGGTCACCGTCAACAACACGCCGACGAGGCTCGTCCTGTCGGTGGATACCACGACCATTCCGGCGATCGGCGACACGATCCAGCTCTCGGCGACCATTTACAATGGCGCCGGCAACGTCATCCCAGGCCTCAACCCGCTCTGGTATACGACCGACAGCACGGTCGTGACGGTCTTGCAGAACGGGCGCGTGATCGCCCTCAAGGTCGGCGGCTGCCGCGTGATCGCGGTGTTCAACAATATCTCCGACACGGCGGTCGTCGGCGTCACCAACGGCGCGACCAGCCTCACGATCCTCAAGCGGAACGACACGCTCCCGTCGATCGGCGACACGATGACGATCCCCGTGCAGATCACGAACGCCCGGGGGCAACAATTGCCGCCGAGTGCCGCGAGCTGGTCGAGCAACGATCCCACGATCGCCACGGTGACCTCGAACGCGCTCGTCACCTCGGTCGCCGTCGGCCAGACGGTCATCCACGCCGTCGCCGGCGTGCTCCGCGACTCGGCGATCATCACGGTCACGAACAACCCGACGACCATCGTGCTCAACTCCACGTTGGACACGATGACGGCGCGTGGTCAGCTGCTCCAGTACACCGCGCAGCTCACCAATGGCGCCGGGAATCCGATCAACGGCGCGCCGATCACCTGGAGCTCGACCAATCCCGGTGTCGCATCCATTAACTCGAATGGCGTGGCCCAGGCGCTCACCAACGGGACCACGACGATCACGGCGACGTCCGGGTCGGTGCACGCGAATGCGACCTTGGTGGTCCGGAGCCCCGGCACGCTCATCGTCGACAACAGCACGCTCGATACGTCGTACTTTGGCACCGGCAAGGCGCCGTACATCCACATCAACGATGGCGTCACGGCGGCGCTGCCTGGCGATACGGTGCTCGTGCGCGTCGGCGCGCACGCCTACAGCGAAGAGGTCGTGATCAACAAGGCGATCATCCTGGTGGGCGATCCGACGGCCTATCTCGCGAACGGCATGAATCCGACGAAGCTGCCGCTCCTGTCTCACGACACCGGCGCGGCCGGCATCTCGGTGCCCACGACCGCGCGCGTCGTGATTCGGACTTTGGCGATACGACATACGTTGGACGGGCCGGCGATCACCGCCAACGGCGCCGCGATTCAGATCAATCAAGTGTACGTCAACCCGTCCGGCGATCCGTTCAACGCGGGCCGCGGCATCCTGATCCAGGGCACCAGCTCCGCCACCATCGACACCTCGGCCGTCAACGCGGTGCACGGCTACGGCGTGCAATTCCGAAACGTGACGTCGGGTCGCGTGAGCACGACGACCGTGAGCGGCGTCACGACGTCGACGGGCGCGGACAGTACCTACGGCGCGGGCATCGCGATCATCGGTGGCTCCGGCGATCTCGTCACGAGCGACTATGTCCGCCTCGCCGGCGGACCGGAGATCCTGATCGACTCCAGCACGTCGGCGACCATCCAGGCGAACAACGTCGCCGGCGAAGAGCAGCTGATGCGCGTCCTCGCGTCCTCCGGCGCGCAGATCACCGGCAACGCGTTCGACACGCGCTTGGCCTCGGGCGAGACCTTCAGCGGCAACTCCCAGTCGGACGGGCGGTCCGCGCTCGAGTTGAACAACGCGTCGGGCGCGACGGTGACCATCAACACGTTCTTCGACAACACCGCGAGCCAGATGGACCAGATCCGCCTCATTGGCACGCGGACACCGGCGTTGCTCAGTCGCAATCAGTTCCAGGGCGGACGCTTCAACGTGCGCAGTCAGAACTCCGACTGGACCATGCTGGGGACGCACACGATCAACAGCGTGGCGTCGGTGGTCCTCGCCTCGGCCGACACGGTCACGCTCACGAACGACACGTTGACCACCGCCTACGCGAATTGTGTCCAGTACTCGGGAACCGGCGGATCCCTGACGGTGTCTGGAGGCATGTTCGTCAACTGCTCGCCCGCCAGAACTGGCGCGCCCGCGATCGCGATGACCGCCACCCAGGGATCGATTTCCGTAACGAACGCCACCTTCATTGGCGATTGGGCGCGCGCCGTCGACGAGAAGCAGGGACACGACGTCACGCTTCGGAACAACACGGTGCTCCTCAGCACGACCACGCAGAACTATCCGGGCAGCGTCTACGGCGGCGTTTTCGATCTGGCCGCCGACTCGTCTATCGTAGTGGGGAATACCATTTACGGGCTCGGCGCCTTCACGGGCGTTTTCGTCGACCAGGGCCAGGCCCGGGTCGACAGCAACGTCGTGACGGCGAACGGGCTCGGACTGGCGGTCGGGAACGTGGCGTCGTTCGAGGGCAGTGGAAACGACATTTTTGACAATGACACCGCCGGCATCGTCAACAATACGGCGTCGCTCGTGAACGCCGCGAATAACTTCTGGGGAGACTCGCTGGGGCCGCGGCTGTCAATCAACCCGCAGGCGTCCGGCGATAGCATTGTTGGCTCAGTCACGTTCATTCCGTACAACAGCCTGCCGTCCTATTCTGGCGGGCGGTTGGCGGCGATGCGTGCCGTGTGGGGGGCTGGCCAGACGGCGCCGGCGGGGACAACGTTGGCGAAGCCGTTCGATGTCCGCGTGGTCGATGGGAATGGGAGGCCCGTCTCGAATGTGCAGGTTACGTTCCAGGTGACTACCGGTTCCGGGACGCTCAACGGGTCCGGGAGCACGGCGATGGTGACCACGGGCCACGACGGGCTCGCGCGGGCGACGCTCACGCTCTCGTCCACGCCCGGCACGAACGGAGTCACGGCGAGCGTGCCGGGACTCGGCTCCATCGTGTTTACGGCGACCGGTCAGTGATCAACTGCCCTTCCTGCGAGACGCCGAACGCGGCCGACGCTCGTTTCTGCGAGCGGTGCGGCGCCGCGCTCGCCGGACCGGCTGACGCCACGCAGCTCATCGACCCGGCCGAAGCGTCGCTGGTGACGTCTGGCGATCCGGTGCCGGTCGACGATGCCGCGCGCCAGGCGTTGCTGGAGCTGGCCCGTCGGGAACTGGCCGAAGACTACGACGTGGATAAAGAGATCGGCCGCGGCGGCATGGCGGTCGTCTACAAGGCTAAGGAACGCGAGCTGCGACGTACCGTCGCGCTCAAGGTGCTTCCGCCCGGACTGGCGCTCGGCGCCTCAGTCGTCGAACGGTTCAAGCGCGAGGCCCAGATGGCCGCCTCGCTCGATCATCCGAACATCATCCCGATCTACCGCGTCGGCCAGACCGCCTCGATGCTGTACCTGGCGATGCGATACGTCGAAGGCCGCCCGCTCGACAGCGTCATCGCGCAGCAAGGCGCGCTCTCCGTACCCGCCGTCATTGGCGTCCTCCGTTCGGCCGTGGCGGCCCTGACCTACGCGCACGAACACGGCATCGTGCATCGGGATATCAAGGGCGCCAACATCCTGATTGATACCTCGGGCCGCGTCATCGTGACGGACTTCGGTGTCGCGCGCGCCGTGGAAAATGCGTCCATGACCACCACCGGGTCGGTCATCGGCACGCCGTACTTCATGAGCCCCGAGGCGTGCGCCGGCAAGGTCGCCGGACCGCAGAGCGACCAGTATTCGCTGGGCGTGGTCGTGTTCCAGATGCTCACCGGCGCCGTCCCGTTCCACGCCGACACGCTGGCCGCGATCATGAACCACCACTTGATCACGCCGGTCCCGGATATCACGGGTGTGCGCAAAGACGTGCCGCCGGCGCTGGTGGCCGTCCTCAAGCGCATGCTCATGAAGGATCCGGCGCAGCGCTACGGCACGACGCGCGAGCTGCTCGTCGCGGTCGACGCCATTCCGCTCACCGAGGCGGAGCGCACCGAAGGCGAGGCGGCCCTCCGCGAGCTGGCCACTGGCAGCGCCGTCGAGTCGATCGCGACGCAAAAGCTGCCGCCGCTCGCCGATACGATGGGCATTGTGGCGGCGCACGATGCGCTCCTGCGATCGACCGAGCGCGCCCGTCGTAATCGCCGTCGCCGGTACATCATCGCCGGCGCGACCGTGCTCGTGATGGTGCTCTACATGGCCCTTCGCAGTCGCTCGAGCGCGGCGCCTCGTGCCCAAGGTACCCAAGTTGCCGTGCAGCCCGCCCCCGTGATTCCGGCGGTGACCACGCCCGTGCAGCCGCCTCCGGTCGTCGCGCCACCCGTCGAGACCAAGCCGACTCCGGTGGCTGACCCCGATGCCCAGTCGCGCCGCGCACGCGCCGCGCGCCGACGTGCGGATTCGATCGCGGCGACCACGGTGGCGCCGGTGGACACGACACCGGGTAGGGTCCGCGTACGGGCCCTTCCGGGTGACGCGGTGCTCTATGTCGACGGCCGTCAAATCGGCACCGGTATCGTGCTCGATGCGCCCATCCCGCCAGGCCGCCGCACGCTCCGTGTGGCCGGGGCGGGCTATCAGGAGTTCGACACACTCCTTACGGTCGAGCCGGGGAAGACGATCAACCTGGGCACGATCACGCTGAAGGACGCGGGCGCGAAACCGTGAGACTTCGTCTCGCCGCTTGCGCAGCCTGGGTCGCGCTCGCGGCGCCCGCTCTGGTTCAGGCACAAGCCAACACCGACGAGACGCTCAAGAAAGCCGTTGAGCTCTACCAGGAGCTCCAGGTCGAGCGAGCGCTCGTGCTGCTCCGGCAAGTGATCTCGCCGAGCTCCCCATTCGTCGTCTCGAGCGCTCAGCGCGTCGAAGCCTACAAGTACCTGGGCGCGGCCCACGCGATCCTGGGCCAGTCCGACTCGGCCTCCGTCTACTTCCGCGCCGCGATCGAGCGCGATCCGTTCGTCGATCTCGACGCGCAAGCCTTCACCGCCGTCGAACGCGCCGCGTTCGCCGAAGCGCGCCAACGCACCTTCGGGGTCGCCGTCCGGCCGATCGCGCGCACCCGCATCGATCCGCGCACGGAGCGCATGACGTTCGTGCTCCTCTCGACCCACGCGTGCGCGCTGCACGCGGAGATTCGCGACGGGAAAGGCGCGATCACGACGATCTTCGAGTCCGAGAACGAAGGCGTGCGCGAGATCCAGTGGGACGGCTTGCTCTCGGATGGTCACGTGGCCCCGGCCGGTCGGTACGAGCTCGTGGTCCGCGGCCAGAGCCACCTGACCGATCACGTCGACTCGGCGCGACTCTTCCTCGACGTGGAGCTCGACCGGCCGCCGCTCGAAGACACGCTGCCGTCGCTCCGCGCCGCCGACTTGCTGCCCGAGCACTATCCGGCTTCGGCCGCCAGCATCGAGCTGGCCAAGGGACTCGGCATCGCGGTCACCGCGCTCGCCGTTCCATTGGCCGTCGGCGATAACCACCTCGGCACCGGGGCTCGCGGTCTGGCGGGCGTGATGGCGGTGGGTGGCATCGGGATCGGCGTCGGCGGGTTCGTCTGGCGACGCCAGCACAATGAGATCGCCGTCAACATCGCGGAGAACACCCGGCGGAAGGCCGAGCGGGACGCCAAGAATGGCGACATCCAACGGCGGAACGAACAGCGCGTCGCGATCACCGCGCTGGTTATCACGCCGGCCGCCGGCGTTGGGCCATGAGAACGCGCCTTTTCTTGCTCTTGTTCTGCGCTTTGCCGGCGAGCGCGGTCGCGCAGGTCACGTGGACCGCGTCGGGCGTCCTCATGGTCGTGAGCGACGAAATCCAGTTCGGTGGGCTCGGCGATCAGCGTGTGACTGGCGTGGCGGTCGGCGCCGAGATCGTCGCGATGCCGCTGCGCAACACGGAGTTTCGCGGGCAGATCTCCGCCGGACACTTGAATAGCGACACGCCCGCGACCGACAGCCGCGGGTGGACCGATATCCAACTCGGCGGCAGCGTCTTCGCCACCAACTGGCTGGCGTTTCAACTCGGCGCTGATGCGCGCGGGTACTCCACCGTGGTCGGTGACCAGCGCTGGATCTCGCTGTCAGCGGGTGCCGAGGCCCGAGCGCCGCTCTTTGACAACGCGGCCCAGGCCGTCTTCAGGGCGAGCTTTTTGCCGCTCGTCGGGGTGAGTAATCACACCAACCCCGACTTCGCCGTCTCCGCCGCCACGGGCCTTCGCTTTCAGCGCAAAAAACTTCAGGGCGCCGTGCTGTTCTCGCTCGAGCGCTACAGCTTCCCGAGCAGCTCGCTCGGCGCGCACGCCGAGCAGGTGGCTATGCTGAGCCTCCAACTCGGCGTGCGCTTTCCGAAATAGCTATCGCCCTAGCTTATCGCGTCCGTACGCTCGCGGTTACCGACATGCCAGGCCGCAACGGGCGATCGGGGCCGAGGCCCTGAGTCACGCGAATGCGGACGGGGATGCGCTGGACGACTTTGGTGAAGTTTCCGGTGGCATTGTCCGGCGGCAGCAGCGCCTGACGCGCGCCGGTCGTGGCGGCGATACTCTGAACGACGCCATGCGCCGTCGCACCGTTGTACGCGTCGACATCGAAATCAACGGGTTGACCCACGCGGATGTGATCGAGCTGGGTTTCCTTGAAGTTCGCCGTCACGAACGCACCGGTATCCGGTACGAGCGAGAACAGGCTCTGTCCGGGCTGCACGAGCTGGCCGACTTCGACCGACTTGCTTCTGACGACGCCGGTCGCTGGCACGAGGATTTTCGTGTACGATAGCTGCAGCCGCGAATAGTCGAGCGCCGCTTTCGCGGACGCCAGCCGTGCATTCGCGAGTCGAACACCCGCTTCGGCGTTCGATACGCCGGCCAGACCGGCTGCTGACTGACGCTGAGCGGCGAGCCAGGTTGCCTCGGCCGCATCGGACGCCGCCTGGGCCGCATCGAGCTGCTGCCGTGAGACGATCTGCTTGTCGACCAGACTTTGAAGGCGAGTCAGATCCGATTTCGCCTTGTCATAATTGGCTTTCGCGGCCACGATCTCGGCGTCGCTCGCGGCGCTTTGATTCCGCGCGGTTTGCACGGTCGCGAACGCGGCGCCCGTCACACCGCGCGCGCCCGACGAAGCTTCCGCGGCCGCATAGTCTGCCTCGGCCTGCGCGACCTTCGCCTTGTACTCTGCCGTGTCGATCAACACGGCGAGGGTTCCCTGGCCGAGGTGCACATTCTCTTCCATGTTCACACCGTCGATGTACCCGCCGACTTTCGCGAGCACGGGGATGACGTGGCCGTCGACCTGTGCGTCGTCGGTCGTCTCATGCGCGCGCGAGTAGAGGAAAGCCTTTACGCCCCAGATGAGCCCCAGGACGGCAAGCACTGCCACAACCGGCAGCATGAAATTCCGCTTCTTGGGAGCCGGGGTCGAAGGAGTAGGCGTCGCCGCTGCCGGCGAGGGGTCTTTGTGGTCGATACGTTCCGGGCGAGCTACCGTAGCCATGGTCCTGATTCCGAGTTATGGAAGGTCCTGCACCGCGCCGCTCGCATTGGCGAGCGCCACGCGCGCACTGTGATACAATTGGAGCGCATTGATCTCGGCCGTGCGCGCGCTGTCGAGATCGAGTGATGCCGTGATGACGTCCGCGTTCCCCGCGACACCCGCGCGGAATCGATCGCGAGCTTGATCGACTTCCTGCTGCGCGAGGCGCAACCGCTCGCGCGCGGCGTCCACCTGCTGCCGCGCCGACGCGAGATCGAGGTAGGCTTGCCGGACCTGAATCGCGATCTTCTGCCGCAGATCGCGCCGCCGCACCTCGATCTCCCGCACGGCCGCGTGCTGTTCCTCGAGCCGCGACTCGCGTCCGAGACCGTCGAAGATCGGCATCGAGACCTGCAGCGCCCAGTTGTACGTGCGCAGCAAGTTCTCGTACCGCGTACCGTCCGCCGCGTAGGCGCCGGCCACGCTGAAGCTCGGCAACCGCTCGTCGCGGATCGCCGAGATCTGCTTTTCCGCGGCGTCGAGCCTGAGATCGGCGGTGCGGAGATCGCGGCGCCGACGAATGGCGTCTTCGATCGCCGAGCCCTCGGGCGGCAGCGTATCGAGGAAGGGCAGGCGGCTCAGCGAATCGCTGAGCGTGACTTGCGCCGATAGCGGGAGACCCAATGAGCGGAGCAGATCGAGCCGGGCGCGATCGTAATCGTTGCGCGCTTGAATGAGCTGTGCGCGGACCGTCGCCAGCTGCGATTGGGCACGCGTCACATCGAGCGCGATCCCGGTGCCCGCCTTCAACTGATCCGTCGCAATGCTCAAGAGATCGGCCGCCAGCGCCGAGTCGGCGAACCGGGCACCGACGAGCGCCTCGGCCGCTTGCGTCCGGACATACGTCGCCGCCGCGGCGTTCGCGGCGGAGTCCGCCTGATCGGATGCATCGGCCTCGGCGGCTTTCTCGCTTGCTTTCGTCGCACGGATCCGCGCGATCGCGCCAAAGCTGAAGAGCGTGTCGGCCGCGACCGCTTCGTACGTGATATCGTGCGCGGGGCCGATGATCACGCCGGTCGGCGGGAACAGGCTCTTGCCGTTCAACTCGAAGTTGAAGCCGAAGAGCGGAGCCGTATTGTAGGTCCGCTCGCTTTGCGGCGTGCCACGACCTTCGACGAACGGCAACAGTGCCGCGCGGGACTCGCCCACGCGGGCATGTGCTTGCTGCGTGCGCTGATACGCGGCGAGCGGGCCGGCATTTTGTTTCGCGGCCAGCCGCGCGGCCGCGCCGAGTGTCAGCGGGGCGATCGCAATCGTGTCCTGCGCGAAGAGCGCCGGTGCAACGACGAAGATGAGGATCGAGATGAGGCGAGTCATGGGCGAAGAGCGTGGAAAAAGAAGTCGCGGATTTCTGCGGTCACGCGCTCGTCGGAGTACTTCGCGATCTCCGGCACGTAGTCCCGCATGCCGCACCACACACCGTGAGCGTGGAACAGCGCGAACAGGAGTCGTGCCGCGACGGACGAATCGACCGGGCGAAACTCGCCGGCCTCGACGCATCGGTCGATGAGCCGCGTCACCGTCCCGTATTTCCGCCGGACCACCTCGTCCATGTAAAACTGCGCGAGCTCCGGAAACCGGTGGAGCTCGCCGATGACGAGCCTCGAGATCGTCCGAACTGCGGGCTGCCGCACAAACTCCCAATGCTCGGCCATGTACGACTCGAGCTGCTCGACCGCGCTCCCGGTATGCTGCTCCAGCGTGCGCTCTTCATGCTCGATCCGAGCGATGAGCGTGAGGCGCACCATCTCCTTGAACAGCGCCTCTTTATTCGGGAAATACAAATAGATCGTGCCCTTGGAGACGCCGGCCCGTTTGGCGATGTCCTCCAGCCGCGCCCCCGACAACCCGCGCTCGCCGAAGACCTCGATGGCCGCATCTATGATCTGGTGGGGCCGCTCCTCGGGGAGCCGCCGCCACTTGGGTTCTGTAAGTGTCAATGAAAGCCCTAGTTGACCGTAGTGACCGACGGGTCATTTAGTACGATCTGGGCCCTTTAGGTTCCCACCACGGCTAACGCAGCCGCCATGGCCAGCCTTTGATCCTGGTTTGGCAGTTGAGGGGAACGGGTGTCGAGGCTTTTGGGGTTATACCAGTGCACCGTCCATCCTCGCTTCTCGGCCGCGGTGGCGAGGGCGGTGCGGTACATCACCCAATCCGCGACATTCGACGCGCGGTAGTTCGTGATCCGCTCGGCGATCGTGGGTGGGAGTGGTTGTCGCTCACGCAGCGCGATGCCGCCGGCATCTGGTACTGCTGCGGCGACTGCATCCAGGGCGAGCGCCGCATATCGTTCCGCCGACGCACGCACACGATTGACGAGTGCTACGGCCTCGTCGATCGGTAGTCGCTGGCCTTCGCTGTGATGCGGCAGCTTCGGCAAGTCAGCGTCTACCAGATCTACACGGCGGCGGTCGAGGAGCGTGCCGTCACGTCCGACCGTTACCAGCACGGCCCAACCGCCGTGGTCGGAGACGCCAATGATCCCGTTAGGACGTGGCAGTGGCCGGCACCGGCTGGGCGAACGTCAGCCAGAAGCGGTTCAGATCCCGGAGGATGAATTCCCGCATGCCGTAAAACGTGTCATGCGGCGGCTCGACGACGTCGGTCCGGGAGCGCAGCGATTCATACAGATCATCCACGCCGTCGGTATGAACGTAGAGATCCACGTCACGCCGCCACGCGTCGCTCGTTGTGCCGCCGCCGCTCAGCATCAACTCACTGGCGCCGAAGGTCAGCAACGCCCAGTCGATTCGCCCGTCTTGCTCGTTGACCCGTTGGACCGTAAAGCCGATGCCCGCGTACCAGTCCATGGTGGCTTGGACGTCGGGTACGTGAAGCATCGGCACGGCCTTACGAGTCATGTTCAGGACGTCGCCGCGGCCGGTGTCTCGCTCTCGTAGTGCTTGTTCGTGACGACGACGATGGAATAGAGGAGCGCGAAGAGCACGATCGCGCCGAGGATGAGGCCTGTGTAGGCGGGACGCGTGTCGGGCCCGCCGCTGGGCGCGACGTCGTGGTGTTCGCTCATGCCACCCTGACCTTGGTCATGTGGTCATTCTGCTTGATCTGACGCATGACGTCGAGTCCCTGCGTGATCTTGCCGAAGACCGTGTGTTTGCCGTTGAGGTGCCGCGTGCTCCCTTCGTCGAGCACCATGAAGAATTGAGAGCCGCCGGTATCCTTGCCCGCGTGCGCCATGGAGAGGGCGCCGACTTCGTGCGTGCGGGGGTTGTCCTTGGTCTCGCACTTGATGGTCCAGCCTGGACCGCCGGAGCCGATGCGCGGATCGCCGGCGGGCAGATCGCGCGACTGCGGGTCGCCGCCCTGCACCACAAAATTGGGTACGACGCGGTGGAACTTCACGCCGTCGTAAAACCCCGAGTTCGCGAGCTTCTCGAAGTTCGCCACGGTCCCAGGCGCGTCTGTGTCATACAACTCGGCGACGATGGTGCCGCGGTTGGTTTCGATGGTTGCCTGTTTCGTCATGCGCCGAAACCTATACCCGGAACGCCGACGGGCAAATGTCGGCCAGGACGCAGCCCGCACAGTTGGGCTTGCGGGCGAAGCACACGCGGCGGCCGTGGAAAATGAGGAGATGCGAGAAGATCGTCCAGTCGCGTTTTGGGACGACTGGCATCAGATCTTGCTCGATTTTGACGGCGTCCGTATTGGCGGTCAGGCCCAGGCGCTTGGAGAGGCGCGTCACGTGGGTGTCGACGACAATGCCTTCGTTTTTGTCGAAGGCATTGCCCAGGACGACGTTCGCGGTCTTGCGTCCGACGCCCGGCAATCCTACGAGCGCCTCCATCGTGTCCGGCACCTGACCGCCATGACCGTCGGTGACACCCTTCGCGGCACCGATAATGGATTTCGTTTTGTTGCGAAAGAAGCCCGTCGACTTGATGATCGTCTCCACCTCTTCCGGACTCGCCACGGCCAGATCCGCGGGCGTGGGATAGCGTGTGAAGAGAGAAGGGGTGACGAGATTGACCGTTCGATCCGTGCTCTGCGCACTGAGAATCGTCGCGACGAGGAGCTGCCACGGCGTCTTGAAATCCAGTTCGGTATGCGCGTCCGGATACGCCTTCTTGAGACGACGTACGACTTCCCGGACGTGCGTCTCGAGAGCCTTCCCCTTGAACACCTTAATGCGCTTGACCGGCATCAGTCCTCTAGTCCCGCGACATGCCGCAGCTGTTTCACCATCTCGTGCAATTGCTGCTCGGCCCCATCGATCTCCGACGCCGCCCCCTCCAAATCGAGCAGCCCGGCGCGGATCGAGATCGAGAGCTGATTCATGTATCGCACCTTCGCCAACATCTCGTCCGTCACCTTCCGCAGCGCGTGAAAGCGCCGCTTTTCGGCCACCGCGCGATGATAGCGGTGGACAAGATCGTCAGCGGTCAGCTTCTGCGCGAGTGTCAGCGCATCGTCCGGCGTGCGGCCGCAAAATGCCGCGCGATCGGGAATCCCGGCATCGTCCCATGCCGTCTCGGTGAACCAGAGGCGCCCGACATACTCGATGCCGTCATGCGAGACGCGCAGCGTGACGTTGATATCCTTGCCGTCGACGGTAATGTCCGAGACGTGCGGTGGTTGCTCGAAGTGCGAGATGGTCACGCCGACTCCGTGGCATCGAGGAAGCGATCGAGGGCCGAAAAAAGTGCCGCCGGTTGCTCGACGAACGGGTTGTGGCCACAGTCCTCGATGACCACGAGCTCCGCGCCGAGATCGCGGGCGACGTCTTCGGATGAGGCGAGCGGGACGGGATCCTGTCGTCCATGCGTGACGATGGCCGGACAATGGATGTTCACGAGCCCCGGCCGGATGTCGTAGTCCGCCAGGCTCTCCCACACCGATTGCTGGACGCGTCCCATGACTCGAAATGGCGTCAGATTCTTCGCTCGCGCCGGGTCGGCGAAATACCCGGCGACGCTCAGTTCAAATGCCCGCTGGCGGTAGGCATCCGGATCCGTCGCGGCCAGACCGGACGTTCGTAGGGCCTCTCGCTCCGGCGCGACGGCGTTCTGCCTGGCCGCCATGTCGACCTCGAACTGCGCACGATACTGGCGCGTCGTGGGCGCCGGGTCAATCAGGACCAGCCGGCGCGGGCGGATTGCCCCAGTTCCCGCGGCCAAGAGCGCCAGGAGCGCGCCCCACGAGAACCCGACGATGGTTGGCGTACCCAACTCGAATTCGCGAACAACGGCGGCGAGATCGTCGACCTGCGTGCGCCAGGTGATCTCGCCCTGCGCGGGCGACTTGCCGCCGCCGCGCTGGTCGTAAAAGATCGCTTCTCGATGCTCCGCCAGATGGAGCAACTGGGGCTGCAGGTACCGCTGGTCAGCTCCCGGGCCGCCGTGCAACACGAGCAACCGCGATCCGGCGCCCCACGAGGCCCAATACAGGGGAACGGGCGTCGACGCCGTAAACCCCTCGGCGCGAGGAGCAGGGATGGGCAAAGGCACGCGGCAAAATACTACCTACCCACCCAATAGCTGAACTTCACGATAAAGATGTCGTCCGGGATGGAGCGGAAGAGCGCGTTGGTCCCGTGGTTGAGCGCGAAGTCCGCGGTGGGCGTATACAGGTTCGTATTCGACCGCGTCTGCTGCCACACCAGATAGATGGTCGACCCACGCCGATACTCCCACCGGAGCACGGCATTCCCATGCACCAGCCGGGTGTTGAAGTCGGGATTCTGGATCTCGTAGCTGGCCCCGCCGCCGACCGGATCGATGCGCAGATTCCCGTCCGACAGCATCGTCGATGGATCGACGGTCATGGCCAGCTGCCGGCGGTGCGAGAACTCGCTGAAGTTGTAGTAGTGCCCCGTCCCGAGCAACGGCTGCGCATATACCTGGAGCGACAGCGATGGGGTGAACGTCACGTTCACCCGCATGTCGATCGACAACGTCGACTGATGCAGCGACGAGAAGAGATATCGATTGCCCCAATACACGCGCGGGGACAACGCGTCCTTTGACGTAACCGCCAGCGTGGTATCGTACTGATTGTTCGTCCAATACAGGTCCAACGCCGGCCCAACGCTCAACGTGACGTTGGACGCTGGCTTGAGCAGCAAGTTGGCGAACGGGCTCCATTCCCGCGCGGGCGCATTCACTCCCACGGAGTGCTCGAAGCCCGCGTTCAGCACGATGGCACGCCGATTATCCGTGGTGACGCTCAGGTAGACATCGTTGATGCCCCGCTGCTCGAACACGGGTCCTCCGCGCGCGATCTGATCGCTGAGCGTCGTCGGCCGGTGTATGGCGAAACTGCGGATCGACCAGAAGTTCGGCCATTCGATGCTCAAGAACGCCTGATACTGGTTCGCGGTGAGATCACCGTCGGCATTGTACTGGCGCTGCGAGCCGATGCTCCAGAAAATGTTGCGATACCACGCATGCGGATGCGTCCACTGCCGGCCGACGTTGACGTTGAAGTACTCGAGGTCCGCGCGCCGCTGAAACGCGAGATCGTTGATCTCGAACCCCGGGCTCCGCATGCTCGTCATTGCTTCCCACAACCAATCGCCGTTGTCCTTGCCGAGGCGCATGTAGCCGCCCCACCCGTGCAGCGACGTCATGGTGGTATCGTACCGATCGCCGAAAAACCCGTTGGCGAGGTTCTTCCGGTCCGGCCGCTGGAAGTAGTGCGCGCTCGACTGCATCGTGTGTTCGATCGCGGTCGGGCTGCCGGCAACATCGGTGACGGAGAAATTTCCCATCAACGAGTAGTTCCGGTTATTCCAGGTGTGCAGGAAGTCGATGCCACCCGCCTCGGCGTGCGTATGCAGGCTATCGCGCAGCGTGTCGGTATCGAGGCGTCGGACCGTCGAGGTCACCATCGCGCCCACGACCGTCGCGCCATCCCGGAACTCTTTCTTCACGCGACCGACGAAATAGTTGCTCATCGGCTCGACGATGGTGCGCCAGATCTGGTTCGCGTTCTCGGGTGTCCCGACGAAATGCGCGCTCTCCTGGTTGGTCAACGCATCCAGGGTGCCGATCGACAATCCGTTTGACGTCCGCCCCGTGATCTTTGCCGCGCCGAGGATCTGGGTGTTGGACGGCACGCTGTAGTAGGCGGTGTTCGGATTGTCGATGATGCTGCCCGAGAGCTGCGGCACGCGGCCGATGCGGCGCGAGTAAAAGAGACTGTTCCCCTCGACGTTACTGCAGAACATGCAGTTGAAGTTGCCGTAGTCGAACGCGTTGGCGCCGGAGACGAAGAACGGCCGCTTCTCCGGGTAGAACGTCTCGAACGGACTCAGGTTGATCACGGCGGGATCCAGATCGACCTGACCGAAGTCCGGATTGATGGTCGCGTCGAGCGTCAGATTCGAGGTCAGCAGGTATTTGAGATCGCCGCCGGCCCGGAACTGCTGTCGATTCACCGGATCGATGGGATTGCCGCGATTGAGACTCGTGGCCTCTTCCTGCGCCAGGGTATACGGGAGGAGCTCGAGCTGCCCCGGCCGGTGATCGATGACGAGGCCCGTCAGGTGCCCGAATCGCGACGCGCCGCTCGCTTCGTTGCGTCTATAGAAGGCCCACTGATCGCGCTCGTTCAGCCGGTCGATGACGCGGACGATCTGCAAGCCCCACGTCTGGTTCGTGTCCTTTGAGAACCGCAGCTGCGAAAATGGAATCCGCATCTCGGCCGTCCAGCCGAGCGAATCGACCTGTGTCGCCGCCTGCCAGATCGGGTCCCACGACGGGTCGAGGCAGTTGTTCCCGACCGCGTACTGATCGCCGATCACCCCCGAGGGATTCACCTCGAACACATCGCGCGTCAGATGATCATGATACGGGTCGAGCGTAATCTGCAGCTTGTCCGATGTAATCTGGGCGTTCGGTCCGCACTCGACGTCCAGCAGATCGTCGCGGCGCGCGAGCCGCGAGTGGACACCGCGCGCGCCCAGTGAGTCGTACATGCGCGCGCCGATGTACAGCGCGTCGTCATCGTACAGAAATCGGATCTCGGTCCGTTGCGTCCCGGCCGGACCCTCGAGCGGTTGCGTTTGCTGGAACGTCGTGACCGGAGGCGCCGACTGCCACGCCGGCTCGTCCAGCTTCCCATCGAGCGTGATCTCGCCCTTGAGGCGCACGGCCCGCACTTCGGGCGGAGGCGTTGCGTGGACGTAGTGCCCACCAACCTGCAGGACGAGTAGAAGCGCATTCAGTCCGATCACGACGATTGGACCCACGAAATCAATAAAAGGTTTGTATCTTGTCGCTATGCCGACTCTTCGTTATCTGGTCGCGGCAACATTCCTTGCCGCCAATGCGCTCATGGCACAGTCGCCAAGCGCTCCGGTTGTCACGGTTCTGCATGCAGCCCGACTGTGGGATGGCACGGGCGCGGCGCCCATCACGGATGCGGTCGTGGTCGTGACCGGCGACCATATCACCGCGGTCGGTCCGGCGTCCAAGGTGAGTATCCCATCCGGCGCGCAGCGCGTTGACCTGGGCTCAGCCACGCTCGTACCGGGCTTCATCGACGCGCACGTGCACTTGATTGGTCGCCCGCTCAGCGATCCAGGCGCCGACCTGGAAGCCGTCAAAGACTACGAGAGCTACGGCGCGATTCTTGGTGTGGCCCACGCGCGATCGACACTGCTCGCCGGTTTCACGTCGGTGCGCAACGTCGGTGCGCCGAATTTCGACGACATGGCGCTGCGCCAGGCGATCAATGCCGATCAAGTGCCAGGGCCTCGGATGGAAGCGGCGGGTCACGCGACCGGGATCACCGGCGGGCACTGCGATGAAAACGCGTACAAGCCGGGCCTCGAGGATCGCGACTATCGCGACGGCGTCGCGGATGGGCCGGAAGAGGGGCGTAAGGCCGTGCGCTATCAGATCAAGTACGGCGCCGATGTCATCAAGATTTGCGCGTCGGGCGGCGTCCTGTCCGAGGGCGACGCGGTGAACGCCTCGCAATACACGCTCGACGAAATGAAAGCGATCGTCGACGAGGCCACGAAGCTCGGGCGCAAAGTCGCGGCGCACGCGCACGGCGCCGAGGCGATCAAGTTCGCGGTGGAAGCCGGCGTCGCATCGATCGAGCACGGCTCCTTCTTGAACGAAGAGGACGCCAAGTTGATGGTCGCCCACGGCACCTTCCTGGTACCGACCCTCTCGGCCGGCGAGTTCGTCGAGAACGCGGCCAAGAGCGGCCGGCTCAAGGGGCTACGGGCGGAAAAGGCGTTGGCCGCCGCTCAGGCCATTCGTAACTCGATCAAGCTCGCCGTTCGGTCGAACATCCAGATTGCCCTGGGCACCGACGCCGGCGTCGGCGAGCACGGCGCGAACGCCCGCGAGTTCCGGCTCATGGTCGACTGGGGCGGCATGACGCCCACCCAGGCCCTCATTGCTGGCACATCAAACGCCGCCAAGCTGCTAGGATGGCAGGATCGGCTAGGTACCCTGGAGGCGAATAAGCTGGCCGACATCGTCGCGGTCCCCGGGGACCCGACCAGCGATATCACCGTCACGGAACACCCGGTGTTCGTTATGAAGGGTGGCAAGGTCTATAAGGCGCCGGAAAAGGTCACGACGACGGCCCTCGTCCAGTAACCGTTACTTCTATATGTGGCCGAGCGTGTCTCATGAGAGATGGATTACTCGGTCACATTCGCCCGTCACTTCTCCCGGCTCGTTTGGCTCCTAGCCCACGAGCCGGACTCCGTCGACGAACAGAAGGCCGCTCTACGCGCGGCGGTTACGGTCTCCAGAACGGGGGTCGTCACCCTCCGTGCCGAGGGCGGTCAACTTGTCGTCAACGGCGCGCCGTTACCGGAAGCGTTGACCGGTGTGCAGGACCTGGTCACGACGTTCACCGGGCACGCGGTCAACGAGATGATCGTGGATATGGGCGCGCTGCCGGCCGATATCCTCGGCACGGCCCGTATCCTCGGTTCGGCCCCGGTTCAAACAGGCACTGAGCAGGGCAAGGAAGTCGACGCCAAGCTCCGGGCGCTGGCGCCGCGGACCGTGCGTGTCTCACTGCGCCGCCCGCGCCGGGTCTCGACTCCGTTAGGCGTACCAGCGATTGCTCAGAACGGTGCGTCCAACAATGGCGTGCACGCTGCTCCACCCCTGCCGCCGCCCGCGCCGAACCGCGTCGCCGATTTCACGCACGACGTCACGAATGAGATCGTTCGCGAGTTCACGACGCTCGAACGGCAGAAGGAGTCGCCCGAGGAGCTGTTCGCGAAGCTCGATGGTACGAATTCGGTCTCCGCGACGTCGCGGCTCCTCGACATCATTGTCGGGATGATCGAAGGCGCGGCGCGCGAGTCCAAGCCGCTCCGCGTCGCCGAATTGTTCCTCGAGATCGTAAAGCGCGAAGGCACCAAAACTGATCCCGAGGTCAAGCGCGCGTACGCCGCGGCCATCCGTCGGCTCTGCAAACCCACGACGCTGCGCACGGTCGCGGGTATTCTGCCGAAGCGGAAAGAACGCCTCAACGACTATCTGACCGTCCTCGCCCGGACCGGCGAAGAAGGCGCCGAAGCGCTCATCGAGCAGCTCACGGCCGCCCAGTCGCTGTCCGAGCGGCGCATCTTTTTCGATGCGCTCGTGACGCTCAAGTCCGGGACGACGACGCTGATCCACATGCTCGGCGACGCGCGCTGGTACGTCGCGCGCAACGCCGCCGATCTCTTGGGCGAGCTGAATTGCGCTGAGGCCGAAAGCCCGTTGGCCGACCTGCTGCGGCACGACGATGATCGTGTTCGGCGCGCGGCGACCAACGCGCTCTCAAAGCTTGGCACGATGCAGTCCCGCGTCGCCCTCAAGAAAGCGCTCAAGGACACATCGCCACAGGTTCGCGCGACGGCGGCCGCGGGTCTCGTCGGCAAGAACGGCAAAGAGACCGCCGCCACGCTGCTCCGTGCCCTCGACGATGAGCCGGATCTCGAAGTCCAGATCGCGATCCTCGGCGCGCTGGGGCGTATGGCCGATCCGCAGTCCGTCGATCGCTTGATCAAGGCCGCCGAGCCCGATGGCCGGCTCTTCAAGCGAAAGCCGGCCGCGTTTCGGACGGCCGCCGTCGCCGCGCTCGGCGACGCCCGCACGCCCGCCGCGCTCACGGCCCTGCAAGAGCTCACGAACGACCGCGACAAGGACGTGCGCGACGCCGCCGCCCGCGCGCTGGGTCAGACGCCGCGCGAGCGCGTGACGCTCAGCTGATCACGGACGGGCTGAAAAGTCCGTCTTTGACGTGACCGCGCGGCATGCCGCCGCGATCAGCGAAGCCGTCCGATCGAGATCCTCGAGACTGACCGTCTCGTTCGGCGAATGCATATAGCGATTCGGCACGGACACGAGCGCCGTCGCGACGCCCTCGCGCGCGAGGTGAATCGCATCCGCATCCGTGCTCGTATCCCGACCCGCGGCGTGCAGGCTGTATGGGATCTTCTCGCGCTCGGCCGTGTCGCGGAGCAGGGAGAACATGACGGGCGAGATGATGGAGCCGCGCGTCAGCACCGGTCCGCTGCCGAGTTTATGGTCGCCGTGCTCTTTCTTCTCGATGCCCGGATGGTCGGTCGCGAATGTCACGTCGACGACGATCGCCGCGAGCGGACTGACGCCGAAGGCCCCGACGAGCGCGCCACCGCCGTGGTACGCGATCTCCTCCTGCGTCGTCGCGACGGCAACGACGCGCGCCTCGCCGGGTGACTCGGCGTACCGTCGCAACGCCTCGAGCACGACGAAGGCCCCGATACGATTGTCGATGGAGCGCGAGACGAGGCGACCGTTCGGAAAGTCGACGGCGCGCGCGTCGATGACGCCCGCGTCGCCGACGGACACGCGCGCCTCAGCCTCGGCGCGCGAGGTCGCGCCGATGTCGACCCACAAATCCGTCATCTTCGTCGCTTTGTCCCTATCCTCGACCTTGATGAGATGGATCGGCCGGCGGCCGATGACGCCCATGACGTCACCGGAGCGTCCGAGAAAGAGCACGCGCTGGCCCACCAGCACCTGATTGTCCCATCCCCCGATGCCCGAGATGTAGAGATAGCCATCGTCGTCGATGTACGTGATGATCAAGCCGATCTCATCGACGTGCCCGGCGAGCATGATGGTCGGCGAACCCTTTGCGTTCACGGTGGCGATGCTATTCCCGACGACGTCGCCCCGTACATCGGCGAACGCCTTTGCGCGTTCGCGCCAGACTCGTGCCGGCCGGGATTCGAATCCCGACGGCCCGGGCGTGTCGAGGAGTTGCTTGAGGAAGGCGACGGAATCGTGATTCAGCATGTCAGGATATGGGTAGAGCGCAATCCGGCCGTGGAGCGCCGAACAGCGCAGGGTGAAAAATCGCGGCGAGCGTCTCGACTCCATCTATGAGCCGAGGGCCCGGCCGACTCAACAGCGAATTTGCATCAACGGCCCAAACCGGTACACCCCAGTTTGTCTCTTTCGCGACAGCGGCCGCGCGGTGTACATCATAGCCGCATGGAGCCACGAGCACGATGTCTGGGCGCGCAGTTATGATCGCTTCACGGGTTACCACCGTGGAATGCGACCCGGGGATACCTACGACGTCTTCGCCACCCGCGCGGCGAATCATCTCGGGGACCCAGTGGCCCGCGATAAATAGCGGGTCGGTCCACTCTATCACCGCCACTCTCGGCCTCGGCGCCTTCGCGGCTTTGAGGCGCTGATGGATACGCTCAATTTTTTCACGCAACGCTGCAATTAGCGTTCTGCCAGCTATAGCATCGTCTAGCGCGTGGGCGACTCCTTCGATGTCCACCAGTACGCCATCCAACGTCGATGCGGACAACGTCGCGATGTGTGGTGCTGGTGTGAGACGTAAGGCCTGGGAGCGGCATTCAGTCTCGCTCACCGCGCAAACCTCGCACAGCGCCTGCGTGACAATCAAATCCGGCGCGAGCGAGGCGACGAGATCCCAGTCGACGCTATACAAAGGCTGCCTGGTTAAAACGTGCGCACGAACACTGGCATCCACGGTAGCAGCGTCGGCCGTGTGATCGATGGCGCTCGATGTCACGCGCGGAAGTCGCGCGACTTCGGGCGGATGATCGCACTCGTGACTGACGGCGACGAGCGAGTCAGAACGCCCGAGCGCGGCGACGATCTCTGTACCGCTGGGCAAAAGCGAGACGATATTCATGTATTTACAGCGCCGTGACTTTGCGATA
>DASRDS010000066.1:0-7681 GCA_035652495.1 Gemmatimonadaceae bacterium | reverse complement strand
CACGATCAGCGTCCGCCGCCTGAGCCCGGCCAAGCCACGCGACAACGCGGCACGCGGAAAGCGCTCCAGGCTCAATCCCCGAATCCGCTCGGCGATCCCCGGCGCCTCACGGTCCAGCACCGCGCGCGTCGCTTCCGGCGTCATGTCACGTTGGCTCAATCCCGTGCCCCCCGTGGTCAACACCACGTCAGCGGCGTCTGCGTCACACCAAGCGATAAGTTGGGCCACAATGGCGGCCGACGCGTCCGGCACAATGGCGCGCGCCCCGACGGCGGCGCCACGCGAGGCGGCCCAGGCCGCGATCGCGTCACCCGAGATATCCTCGCGCTCGCCGCGTGATCCGGCGTCAGAGATCGTCAACACAGCGATCCGCAACATGCGCGCTACGCGGAATATGTCAGAGCACGCGGGGGTCGGTCCAGCGGGTTAGCGCGCCGCTATCCCTTGGGTCATTGGCGACCGCGATCCGATTGTCAGTCCGATGACGCGTGAGTCCATTCGGTGACGAAGTCACGCGGCGACCTGACTGGGACGGTGTGGGTGCCCGCCCTCGGCTTGTAGTGAGATCGATTGCCGGTGATCAGAGCGCGCGCTCCACCCGCGACCGCGACCTCGAGAAACGGCAGATCGTCGGGATCAGGGAGCACAACCGCCAGCGGCGCTGCCACAACATGCTCACCCGTCGCCCTCAGCTGCCTGAGCACCGCGTGGACCGAAGTGGCATCGAAGTCGAAGCGGGGGCGCGACAGCACGTCCTCGTACTCGCGCGTGATTCGGTCATCGAACAGCACCGAAAGCCGTCCGCCAACGATGAGATCCACGATTCTGCCTGGGGGATTGTCGGCCCGCAACAAACCAGAGACGAGGACGTTCATGTCAACCACCACCCGCATGCGCGAGATCGCCACGCGCTATCGCCGCCGCTCCTGCCGGGCCGTGCCGATTTCCGCATTGATGTCGGACAACGTGAGCCGGTCCTTGGCCGTTCGGGCGGCGCGCTGGCGAATCCTCGACACCGCAAGCTGAGCGCGAGCCGCGCGGACGGCCGCCTCGACCTCAGTCAGATCCTCGTCGGGGTCCACGCCGATGACCAGCGCGAAGGGCTTCCCGTTGGACGTTAACGCTACGGATTGCTCCGAGACGGCGTCCTGAACCGCGCCGGGTCGATTCCGCAGATCGCGTATACTGACGAGTTTCACTAGTGGCCTCTGTAGCCGATATAGAAGCATAAATGTAGCCTTATTGTATGTCAATACGGCTACAGTATCCACTGCTGGACAGCAGGCTGCGCTAAGTTGGGATACAATGGACCAACGCCCGCTGGGCTGCTACTCCGCGGCCGGTCGACTGGATGAAACTGAGGCGCTGCGTTGCGGCAGGCGGAGGAGCGACCACGTCGCCTCATCGAATCGGTAGGGCGTACGATCGGGTGCGACAGCGATCAAGCGGGCGTTATCGGGGCCACGGTCGTAGGCGGTCCAGACCCTGACGGTGTCCGGGTCCGGATCGGTACGCACCAGCGCGAGATTGTTGTTGTGCCCCGATGCATAGTGCACGAATACGATGGCCTTGCGGTCCGGGATCGCGGCGACAGCGGATTGGAAGGCGACCCAGTAGCGCTGGTCGTCGCGCACTTGTACGACCTGACTTCGAACGGTGAGCACCGTGGCCACGATAAGTGTCGCGGCCGTGACCGGAAGAAGCACCCTGACACGCTTCGCGACGGTCGCGAGGCCGACGGCGGTGACGAACGCCAACACCGGCTCGATCTCCTGATAGTACAGCGTGTACGTCGGCAGATGCGCGTACAGCAAGTAGACCAGGATCATCGTCGCCGCCCCGGCCACGGCGAACCATCCCTCGACACCCAGCACCAGGAGCGCGAGCGCGGCGAACGGTGCGAAGACGATCCGCCAGTCGTACCACGCGTCGTGCGCAATGCGGTCCAACCGCTGCAGCAGCGTGCGCGGCACAGCGCTCGGTCGATAGTTGAGATGGAGCGGTGTGTACGCGGCCTGGTTGGCCGCGAGGTCAGCGGGCAGCCGTCGCTCCGGCTGTCGGAGCACGCCATCGCCGAAACCCGGATGGTCGTTGGGCAGGTACATGCGCTCATGGAGCCGAAGCGGCGTCTGCCTCCAGTCGCCGGTCGTCGCGGCGCTCCACATCGGAATGACCATCAGGACCGCCGCGCCAACCGCCGCCGCCGTGGCCAGGATCAGCCATTCATGACGGCGCCAGGCGGCATCGAGAGCGACGACCCCGACCGGCAGCGCCAGGGCGACACCCGTGAGTGGGCGGGTGATCGTCACGACACCCACGGCGAGCGCCGTCACGATCAACCCCCAGCGGCGCTGGTCCACGCGCCACACAAGAAGTCCCCACCAGGCGACCAGCCAGGCGGTGTCGCTGGTCGTCTCTGACATGTAGTAGGTGGCACGCCAGTACAGGGTCGGGTACGACGAGATCCAGAGGAGCCACGTCAGCACCGCGACCCAGCCCCCAGCCACCCGACGCGCCATGGCAAACACCAGGGCGCCCGACACACCCGCAAAGAGTATGGGGACCAGGCCGGGCACGCCGAGCCAGACGCCCGGCACCAGCATCAAAGACTGGCCAGGCGGATACTTGGACGCCACGAACGGCGTCACGAAGATCATGAGTTGCTCGAAGAACTCCGGCACGGGCCGACCGGGCGCGGTCCAGTGTCCCGATGCGAACAGACGCGCCTGCAGCAGGTACGCCGCCTCGTCGTGCACGACGGGAATGCGCTGGAGCGTGCCGGCGACTATGAAGAGGAGCGCGGCGGTAACCGCGCCTATGAGTACCGGCGCCCAACGGCGATCGAGACGCATCTCCTCACTGACGCGCAACACGCGTCCGGCGACACTGGCAGATGCACAGAGCCCGGGCGAAAACCGCGCCCGGGCTCTGGAGAAGAGTTACTGACGCCTGCGTTACGGCAATTGCAATGAGTTGTACAGCGCCGCCGCGCTGAAGGTGTTGGGATTGACCTCGTAGTACTTGTTCTCGATCAACCGGCCCGTGGTCGGGAAGTACGGCAGCGGGTTCTGCACCGCGCAAATGTCGTACGTGTAGGCTTTCGCGTACCCGTAACCGCCAGGGCCACCCGAACCCGAGTTCACCGTCTGCCGCAAGGCCTGAATGATGCTGCCGAACACGTACAAGCATCCGCGCTTGTACACGTCTGGCGGCGAGGCCGCGCTGCAGTTCACCGTCGAGACGTAGTTGGTGTCCGAGTTCAAGCCTTCGGCGCCCCACGAGCCGAGCGCCATGACGGTCGATTGCACGTACAGCGAGCCGCCAAAGGTGCTCGCACCTTGCGTCGCCGCGGTGCCGGCATTGTTCGGGCGGAGCGTCACATAGTTCGTCAGGACCGTCGTGTTGCCGGCATCGTTCGGCGTCCAGTGCTGCGGGACGTTTATGGCGTTGTCCAGCGCCGTGATGTCGTTCCCGGCGACGATACCCATGCCGTGGTTGCACAACGTATCGGTTGTCCCCGTCACCAGGCGCAAGTTGTCGAGGATACCGACACTGCCATCAGAGTACACCGTGATGTGGCCATTCACGTTGCCGCTGACGGCAACCGTGCCGTGCACCGCGACCACACCCTGGAAGGAATGGTTCTTCGCCGTGTCGATCGGGAACAGCGCCTTGTAATCGGCGTGGTTGTTCGTGAAGTTGGCATTCGCCCACGTAACCGTACCGGGATACACCGACCAATGGCCGAGGCCCTTGCCCGCTGGCATGGCGTTCCCAGGGCCACCACCGTTCCCATAAGTGAACGTGGTATCCGTACCGCCTTTGTGTCCGTAGGGCACGCCTAGGACGTCGTTCCAACCGTACCGCTCAATCGCCACGAGGTGCGGATCGCCAGCAGGGTAGCACACTGGCGCCGGATAGTTCGGATTCGTGTCCCGCTGCGGCGTGATCACGGCCAACCAGATCTTCCAAGCATTGCCAGTACCGATGGCGCTCGTCTCGCTGAGATACGTGCTCGTCAGCCAGCTGTGCGCACCTGCTGGTACGTGATACTGGACCACGAAGCTCGAGTCCAAGCCCGCTGCAAACGGAGCGGTACCAATGTCCTTCACGAAACCATGGTACACGCTGTCGCCGGAGATCCACCAGTATTTCCCACCGTGAACCGTGCTCGCCGCCGCATTCGTCTCCGCGGTCTGGAACCACGCTGAGTCATGCACGACCGCCGGGAAAAACTGATAGCTATACGACACCGCGTGTGTCGTTGGCACCGAATCCCACACGAAATGCCAATCGCCGCAGTTCCGCGGATCGGCGTAGTGCCGTATTCCGCTGCGAAGGTAGCTGGCCGCGGCTGAGTCGCGCTGGGCCGCTGTGTAGTTCGTCGTCCAATAGGCGTTCGTCTCGTCAATCTGATAGAACTTGACGAAGCCTTCGCCGGGCTCCACCGAGTCCGCCGCGAGGGTTGGTGTCGTATCGTTGTACGCGACGAACTCCAACCGAGCTCGCACCTTGCTCGTCGAATCCGTGTTCGAGTTCGGCGAAGTAAACGCCGTGCTGCCCGTGCCCGCGATGGTGAACAGGTTCGCGAGACCCGCGGTGTTCGGCATGGGAATCGACGCCACGGTCGCGCGCGGCGGCGCGAGCCAGCTCTTCTGATAGACGCCCGGCGGTTGGCTATCTACGCCGGCAACGGCCTGGACAGAGTCTTCGAACGTCGCATTCTGACCCGAGCAGTTCGCGATCGTGCCGTTCGAGAACACCGGCCCGGCGAGCACGTCGCCCGATCCGAAGCAGATCCCGTTCTCGCTGTTCGAGAAATACGCGAACTTCGCGAACGACTCTTGAATGAGCTCGACGCGCCGGACGAACGACTTGTGGTGCGCCGAGTCGATTGACTGCGCGACCAGCGTAATGAAGCGACCGTTCTGGCGGGAGACCTCACCCGTGAGGCCCGCCCACAGATTGTAAGTAATGCCGCCGATCTGCGAGGAGTCCGCCGCCAGCATGGGCTGGTTCGTCGCGAACTGGCTGTACGAGGTCTGAGGCACGACCGTCGGGCTGTTCGCGATCTGGCTCTCGCCGATCGCGACCGCGGCATCAGCCGCGTAGCGGAGATCGTGCTGGCTCTCGCGCGATTTGACGGTCATCGTGGCCGTCGACGACAAGAGAATCGCCGAGCCGGCGAGGGCCGCCAGCGCGAAGGTCAGCATCAGCACGAGGATCAACGCGGAGCCTCGGCGGCCCTTCGCTCCGGCGGTGCGGTGGAGTCGGTTGGGGGTCATGGTAGGCTCCGAGCTTAGTTCGGGGTGATGTTCGTCTTCGTCGTGATCGGCGAAAGCGAGGGCGTGCAATCGCGGACAGCCACTGCAAAGTCGTACGCCGTCCCGAGCGTGAGGCCCGAGCTGATGTTGTAGTCGTACGTAGCGGTCGCCTGGGCGTTCAGGGATCCGATCTGCGTGTAGACCGTGTCGACATGCCGCTTCTGGTAAATGAGATAGATGCGGTCCGTTCCGAGGCCTTGACCATCGTCCGGCGCCTGAGGCCACGTCAAACCGACCGTGTCCACGCCATTGGTGCTCGGATTCGCGGTCAAGCTGGCGACCGCGTTCGGCGGACCGGGGCACTGTGCGATTTGCGACATGTACGTGTTCGGGATCTTGACGATCTCGTTGACCGGCCGGTACGTCACCTGGTTCTGATTGTGCGAGTCCTTGAACGCGCCCGTGAAGGTGATGCGGACTTCCTTGATCGAGTCCATCCGCGCCTGGGCCGCCTTGGAGTTGCGCCACACGGGAATCGACGTCGACGGGAACTGCACCAACGCGTTCGTCGCCGGATTCTGGTAGTAGTAAGTGAACGCCACCGGGGGTACCCCGTTGGTCGACGAGTACAGATTGTTGGCGACCATCGTCGGCGTGTTCGAGTTGATCTGTCGCCACAGGATATAGAGGTTCGAATTCGCCGGTGCCGATGAATCGGCGCGCAGATAGTACGTGATCGTCTCGGCGTTGCCGAGCGGACCACCGACGACCCCGTTGGCGGTATAGGTCGTCTCGGGATAGGCGATCGACGACCCGGGCAGGTTCTGCGCCCGGTTCGCCTGCCAGGCGAGCGCCGACGTATCCTGGACGCTCGCGTCATAGTACGCGCCGCCCGCCGAGGCCGACGTGTCCGCGGTGACGAGATCGCCATTGAAGACGATGAACCACGACCCGGCCGCCACGATCCGTGGCTGGTTGGGCGCCAGGTTCATCCCGGCCACGCGCATATCGTGATCGACGAAGTCGAGCGCATACGACGCCGTCTGCTGGGCATCGTTGCGGCCCGCTGTATTCGTCACTGAGCGCAGGCTGCGGAGATAGAACGTGATCGCGCTCGCGCCGAACATCGCGAGCATCGTGATCGCGATGATCATTTCGGCCAGCGTGAAGCCGCGAGGGGCGCGGTCAGCTCTGGGGGAGGAGGTCGAGAGTCGCATTAGAATTGCCGGATAGCGATGGATTTCTTGACGGTCGAATTCGCGATGGCGCTCATCGCGGTCGAGGAGACCGCGGCCGTCACGAGATAGTAGTTCACGACCGACGTGGGGCCGCCACCGATCTGCTTGACCGTGACGACCCGGGAGAACGTGGCGCCATCACGCGTGATCGAGGTCGTCCCCGCATAGCCGGGAATCGACGCATAGGTCGACGCGTGCCCCACCGAGTCCACCAGATCCGTCGCCAGGTCGATCTCGTCCTGACGGAGCGAGGCGAAACGCTGGTTCTGGCTGAACTTGCCCATGAAGTTGCCCATGGCGACCAGCGATCCGGCGAGGATCACGAGCGACACCAACACTTCGACGAGAGTCATTCCGGCGCGCCCGGCGCGCCCTTTCACGGCCGTTCGCATCAGAAGCCCTCCCTCACCCACGTGTTATTGACGAGTTTCCACCAATCGCAGCGTCCCGTCGCTTGTGTCAGCGAGACGGCGCGAAAATCCTTCGCCAACCCGCGCGACGTACCGATATAGATCTGAGCGGCCGAGCTCACGGCGCCGTCCGAACGGAAAACCCATCCGACCTGGGACGTGGTCATCGAGCCGGGCACGGTCAACTGGATCGGAGGCGTGGACGCCGGCACCGAGAGTCCGTTGGCCGGCGCGCCACCTGGCAATGCCACGGGTGGCTGCTTGATGATCGCGCCATCCTGAAGCGGCACCGCAATCCAGTGCTCGTTCGCGTCGAGCGCCAGGTTGTCATTGTAATCGTAAACGACGTACAGCTTGTTGCCATGAACCATGTCGGGCAGCACGAACACATTGTGCTGCGAGCTGACCGCATACGCCTGCGCCTGCATCATCGCGCCGCGAACCGCGCGAGCGGCTGCGTCCTGACGCCATGCCTGATAGTCGACCTTCGGCATGGCCGTCGCCGTGATGATCGCAATCATCACCACGACGAGTATGATCTCGAGCAGCGTGTATCCGCGGCGCTGTTTCATAAGAAATCCCTGTCGAAACCCTCAGACTCGAAAGCGGGCTCCCCCGAGATGAGAGGCCCGTTGTTACGAGGTCCAAGCTAGGGATTTGGGACGATCGCACCGTCACGCCCCGAGACTAGGGCGTCACACCATAACAGCAGAGGTCGTTCGCGTAACGTGCGGTCTTAAAAAGAGTTAACTCGCTATTAGCGGAGTTG
>DASRDS010000065.1:0-9062 GCA_035652495.1 Gemmatimonadaceae bacterium | reverse complement strand
TCCTGCCCGCGCCGGAAGTCCCCAGCGCGCTCGCAGGAAGCTGGCAACGCACGCTGAGCAAGCCTGTCCCTCCCGACTCGGGAGCCTCCGGTTTCCAGCCGAACCCGGCCGGCACCTACACGATCACCTTCACCAAGCAGTTCATCCAGGATCACTTTCCCGGCACCTACGACACCTCGAACACCATCTGCTACGGCTGCATCCTCGACGACGACTACGTCCCAGGCCCCACCACCTTCAGAGTCTGGGGAGGCGTCCAGTTCCAGCCAGAACAAAGCTGGGCCGCCGAGGGCGGCGAGTGGTGCAACACCGACGGCCCCCCGGCGACCTACAGCTGGTCGGTAAGCGGCGACACCCTCACACTCACACCCCTCGGCGGCCAAGACGGCTGCCACCAACGCGGCACCACCTGGACCGGCACCTGGACACGCGCCAAATGACGACCACACACGAAAAGCGACCCCCTCATGATCGTCATCGCGAGCCTGGGGTTCTCAGTAATCGGTATTCCTACGAGGAGGGGTTCATGCGTATCGACCGTTGGTTGCCGCTCTGCGGCATCGTGTTCGTTGCGTTGGTCGTGTTGACCGTTGTCGGCAGCGGTAGTACGCCCGACGCGACTGATTCAGCGGCGAAAGTGACCTCGTTCTACAACACACACAGCACACGAGAGTTCGTGATGGCCGTCCTGCTGGCGGCAGCGACTCCGTTCATCGTGTTGTTCGCCCTCAGTCTTGCCTCTGCAGCGGGATCCCGAGAACGAAGTTCGCAGTGGCAGATTGCGCTCCTGACGGGCGCCGGGGTCGTCGCTGCGGTCTTCCTAATGAACGCACTTGTTCATTTCGCGCTCGCAGACGCCGGCAACAACGGTGTCGGCGGCAGCGGGATCCGTGCCATGAACACGCTCGACAATGACGATTGGATCGCCTTCAACGGTGCGCTCGGAGTCATGATGCTCGCCGCAGCAGGCGTTCTTTTGACGGGCATTCGGAGCACGCCGAGGTGGCTTGCCTGGTGCGCGCTTCCGCTGGGCGTCGCCCTGTTCATCCCGTTCGCCGACTTCATCGCGCTCCTTCTGACCGGAGTCTGGATCATCGTCCAGAGCCTCCTGCTCTCCCTCCGTAGGGCAGAGGCCGCGAGTACCGTCGAACGCTCACAAACAGCCTCGGCACAAGCCTAAGCACAAGCAAATTGGCGTCCGGATCCCCGCACCAGTGTCAGGTTTCAGGCGTCTTGGTGAGAACCCGGCCGTCCAGTTACGAGAACAATCGGTAACCCGCACCACCCTTTTGAGCGAGGGCCGCCCGACGGCGGCCCTCGCTCATAACGCGCGAGTCGGCGGTTGACCCAGTCGCTGCAGGTTGCGCCCACGTCCTTGCCTGGTGGGTTAATTTCGGTGGCCTCATTGGCGTGTTGGCAGTGATGTCACGTGTTTCGGGAGGGGCGTGTGTCAGGAGGTTGCGTGCCGTGGCTGCCAGTCGACTAGGTGGTCTTCGCCTCCGACCGGGACGGGCACGTTGAGTTGAAGCCGCTGGGTGCGGCGGGTGCGAAAGTCGAAGAGTGAGATGCCGAGTCCGGGGCCGCTGCAACGGTCTTGGAGTGCGAGTTCGGAACCGTCGGGAGCGAACGGCCCGACACAGGGATAGAAGCCCCTGATCGTTCGGTGGAAACGCCCGTCGAGTCCGAAGATGCGCACGCCGGCCGGGCCGTGGGGGTTATAGAAGGCGATTGTCTTGCCATCGGGCGAGACCGCAGGCGCCGCTGTCTGGTAACTGCGGTCGTTGATGGAAACTGTTTGCGCGCGTCCTGTCGTCGTGTCGAGACGGCACGTCCCAGTCCAACAGAGAGACGACGCATTGAACACAATCAGGTTGTGTTCTTTCGTCCACCTGATCGAGCCAAGCGGCCCAGTGTGAGAGAGCAGCCGAAGCCTAGGGTGGGCGATTGAGCTCAGATAGATCGACCATCGCGAGTGCCCGACAATCGCAAGGACGGCGAGCGACTTGCCGTCGGGGCTGATCGCGAACTGCGCCAGGTACGGCTGCCGGATGAGGACTCGCCTGCGACTGCCGTCGGCGTTCATCAAGTCGAGGCTGTAGCGGGCCTCCGGGCTGTTTGGCTTGTCAATCGCGTGCAGGAACACAATCCGGCGCCCATCGGGCGTGTAGCGCGCCTCGACGAACTCAACCTCGTCCCCGGCCACCACACCAAGGTCACGAGAACCACCCCCGTGCACGTCCATCGCAACAAGATGAACCGGACCTCCGCCGAACGCTTCACGCGGCGTTTGCGCAGGCACAACCTCAAACAGCAGGTCGCCGTTTCTACCAGGAAACGACGCTGCAGGCAGCGCAAGAACAGCCGAAGCCAGGACAACCGCCATAGGAAGCAGCGACCTCACTCACCAACCCTATGACGACGAAATCAACGAGCAATGAGCGTGCAGTCAAGCATCTCGACCGAAAATGGACGCTCTTCGAGATGCGTAGGAACCTCTGGGACCTCTGGCCGATTCCCTAGGCGCCGCTTGACGCTGAGGATTCTTCGGGCTCACCTCGGGTAGGGCAGTTCTTCATGCGTCTGCCCCGCTCGAGCGGAGTGTTGCTCCATCTCACGTCCCTTCCGTCCGGACGGCTCGACGAAACCGCGTACCGGTTCGTCGACTGGCTCGCCGACGCGGGTCAATCGTGGTGGCAGGTCCTTCCTCTTGGGCCGCCGGATGACTCGGGGTCGCCCTACCGAGCCGACTCGGCGTTTGCGTGCTGGAACGGTTTCTTGGCCGAGCCCAACGCTTCGGTTTCACGTGAGGAGGTCGAGCAGTTCGTCGCGCGTCATCCTTATTGGAGCGGATCCTGGGCGGCATTCGGCGGCGACGACGCGTTGTCCGATCAGGTTCGCTTCGAGCGTGAGTGGAGTGCGCTGCGCCGCTACGCGGCGAACCGTGGGATTCGCCTGATCGGCGATCTGCCGATCTATGTCGCCCCTGAGGCAGCCGACCATCGAGGTTGGCCGGAGCTCTTTCAGCAGGGTGCAGTCGCGGGCGTGCCGCCCGACGACTGGAGCGCGACGGGCCAGCTGTGGGGGAACCCGATCTACGATTGGGAGACCCAGCGCCGGATCGGCTATCGCTGGTGGATCGAGCGCTTCCGGCGCACCTTCGAGCTCGTCGATGCCACCCGCATCGACCACTTCCGAGGCTTCGTTGCATACTGGGCCGTCAATGCCCGTCACTCGACCGCGCGGAAGGGGGTATGGCGACGAGGTCCAGGGCGCGAGCTATTCGAGGCGGTACGCGCAACCCTCGGCGAACTACCGCTGATCGCCGAAGACCTCGGGACGATCACGCCCGCGGTCGAACGTCTGCGTCACGGGCTACGCCTGCCCGGCATGCTCGTGCTTCATTTCGCCTTCGCGCGGGGCATGAAGAACCCTCAGCGCATCCACGACAGAACCAACTGCGTTGTCTACACCGGCACGCACGACAACGACACAACCGTGGGATGGTGGGAGGCGGCGTCCGCTGCAGAGCGCAACAATGTAGAGCGTGCGCTCAAATCAGCGGGTATCGACGAGCCTGAGCCCCATTGGAAGCTGATCCGGCTCGCGCTCGCCTCGCCGGCGCGGCTCGCGCTCATCCCGGCGCAGGACCTACTGGGCCTAGGATCCGAAGCGCGCATGAACACGCCTGGCAAAGCAGACGGAAACTGGTCATGGCGGCTCGAGGAAGACGCACTCACAGCTGATTTGGCGGCCAGGCTCCGCGCATTCACAGATACCGGAGGCCGCGCGCCAAAAGCCCTCGGTTGGAGCGACCCGCGCTGAACGTACTCGGGTGGATTGCTTTTGGGGGTCATCCTCACCCACGCGCACTTCGACCACATCGGCATTGCCGAGCAGATCCGCTCGCGGCTGGGGCGTACGTGTGGGTGCGCGAGAACGGTGTGCTGCTGAGGCGCCATCCGTTGCAGTACACAAACGAGCGGAACCCGCTGCGTTGCGTTCTGGCGCAGCCGAAAGCTGCCGATCGTGCTCGGTTTCGCAAGGACGCATGCGTTCTTCCCGAGGCGATCACGCGCGTGCGCCGGTTCACGGACGGCGCCCTCTGCCCGGCAGACGCGAGACCGTCGCGACGCGCGGCCACACACGCGTATACGTGGTTGAGGTTGAAACGCGAAGGCTGGACGGTCTTCCCACGTACCGACCCCGACGCGTGGGCCGCTCAGCTTCGTGACCCCTTTCTGAAAGGGTTGAGTTGGAGACAGGCGACGGCTCGGGTGGGACTGCTGAACTATCTCAGCGTCCCAGAGGCTGAGACGAATGTGCTCCTCCTCGGCGCTTGACCACCGGGTCCACCGCGTCGGAGCGCGACAAGACTCACTTCGTTTGGCGCAGGGACGTGTTGACCGAATCGTCGGTTTTAGCAGATCGTCAGCTGCAGCCTCTTGCGCCAGCAGCAATGAAGGCGTTATCCGCACGCCGGTCGGAGACCCACGCGGTGTAGACCTTTGCGAAGGCGGCGCGCTTTCCGACTCGCCAGTCGTGGATCGCCGCCTTGACCTCCGCGATGTCCGCCTGTGTGGCGTGGAGCGCCTTCGCTCCCGCCGTGGTCGGGTGCGGGATCTTCTTCAGCGCAGCAAGCTCGCCCGTCTCGAGTGCCGCGACCTTGACCGCGAAGTTGTAGGCCTTCGCCGAAGTCTTCGGGGGCATCGTTCCCAGCACCTTCTTCGCCTTCGCGTCCCAGACCGAACACACCCGGTCAGCCTGCTTTGCCCAGGCTGACGTCCCGCCCTGCGCAACCGTCGCCACAACGGTCCCGACGACAATGACCAGCGTGACACCCGCAGTCAGACGCATCCCTCGACCCCCTGAGCTGGAGTCGCAAGTCTAAAACAGCCGCGGACGACGAGGGCGGGGCGGCGGCGCCGGCCAGTCACGACCCGAGTCGGAAGCGATGGCAGAGGGGCGGAAAAGCCGCCCCTCTGCTTCACTGCGCCCTCAAGGCCGCAATGGATTTCCTTCAGCGTTTTCTGCCGTTCGCTGCCGCGCGCCGTTTCGGTGCCGCCTTGGTGGCGCGGGCACGCGTCTTGGTCTTCGATCCGCTCGTGGTTCGTGTCGGTTTCGGAGCCGACGCGACCTCGCCCTGTGGCTCCTTCGGCAGCCCGGCCCGCTGGCGGAGCATCGCCGCGATCTGCACGATCTCCTCCGGGTCATAGCTCGGCGCGAACACCTCCGGCTGGGCCGGGAGGTCGTGCGCCGGGGCGCCCTCGGGATGCGGCTCGTCGGCGACGACGAGCTCCTCGCCGGTCTCCGGATGTGGGCCGTTGAACACCGCGCCGACCTCGCCGAACGCATCCTGCGAGAAGCGGTACAGGCGCAGGTGCTCACCACGGTCGATGTGCAGCTTCGATTCGGGGATTTTCTCCGTCGGGATTCGCGGCGTCGGGAAGAGCTTCATCATGTCGCAGCCGGTGAGTCGCTCGAGAGCCCGCGCATATGCGACCTGGTGCAGGCCGCCGCGTACGAGCAGGTAGCCGGTCAGCGCGCGGGCGGCTGGGTGATCGACTGCCTCGTAGATCTTCAGCTTGTTGTTGCGCGCTCCCGTTTCGAGGAAGAAGTTGTGAGTCAGGTCTTCGATCAAGTCGCCCGACGAGAACACGAAGTCGCCGTTCCAGGGACGCCCCTGGGAGTTTTGCGGAAGCGCCGCTCGACCACCGGCGAGCCAGTGATGCGGGTTGCCGACACCGACGAAGCTCTCCAAACCGGCTGCGCGGCGACCCGTCCCCGGCTCAGTCAGCATCGTGTTGATAGTCGCGGCAACGAGCTCGACGTGGCCGAACTCCTCAGTCGCGATCGAGCACAGCAGATCGTAGAACGGCCGAGCTCCCTGCCGCGACCGAAAGTTGAACGACTGGAACGTGTAGTTCAACCATGTCGACATCTCCCCGAACTTGCCGCCCAACAGCTCCTGCACGAGCTGGGCTCCGGCAGGGTCGGGCGCCGACGGCGGCGGCAAAGCCGTCTGCAAACGGTCGATACGAAGAATCAAACAGACCCCTCCTCCAATTGTGTCCCTGCTCCATACCAACCGCCCGTAGACCGAAACGCCAGCCGCGGGACTTCGGTTTTTTGCAGCGTTCGCTTTCATGCCCGTGCGGGTCGCCTGCCTCAGCTCGCTCGAGTGCCGTCCACAGCTCGCCGAGGATGCCGTGGGCAGATCTGCCAAGGTCGCGATACCGGCATCTCCAGGGTTTCTGCTCCGGGGACGGGGAGCATGTCGCGGTTCGCCCGCGCCCGCAACAGCGCATCTTCGCAGCTGCGAACAGGGCTCGTAGTCCGTCTTGCGAGCGCGTTGCCGATCGCCGTACTCGTGGTAGGGCTGGCTCTGGTCGGACTCCGTGGGCACGGCACGACGTGATCGAGACTCGACCGACTCTCGACCGTCTGCCCAGTCTCCCTCAAGTGCGTGTACGCGCGACTGCGAAGCGGCTGCGTAGCTCGCGCAGAGCGGGCATACAGGCCAGAGCGGGAACGATCGGCAGCCAGAAGTTGAAGAGCCGGTACACAACGACGGCAAGGAGCGCCCGCCCGAAATGCATCCCGAGGCCGGCCAGGGCCAAGGTCAACGCGACCTCCACGATTCCCGCACCTCCGGCTGGCAGCGCACGTCGGGTGAGCACGTAGCCACCCGAGTACGCAACGACCAACTTTGCGACCGTCAGGTGTCCGTTGACGAGCTGGATCGCAGCCCAAAGGCAGAGAATGTCGCCGCCCCAGTAACAGACGTTTCCGAGTACGCCCAAGCCGTGCTCGCGCGGGCTCGTCATGAGTCCGCGCACCCGCGCCGCTCCGGCGACCGAGTCTGCGAACGTACGCTTGAACCAGTTTCCGCGCAGACGAGAAAAGCGCTTGGCGCGATGTGGCGCGGTTAGCCAGAGGCCGATCCCGAGAATAGGAACCACTACGAGCGACGGAAGCGTCACCCCGTCGCTGGCATGGCCGTCGAGACTGAAGTAGAGCAGGGCTGACGCGATCAGCGCGCCGACCGAGAGCACGACATACTCGAGGAAGGTCAAACCAAGCACACGGCGCGTCGCGTCTTCCGGGCTCGAGCCGGCCTTCCGGAGGGCCCAGTAGTCGACCGCGAATCCACCGGAACCGCGAGTGGCGGCAAAGACACCGAAGCCGCCAACAACCGTGGTCACGCTCGCACTCAGGTCGAGCTCCGGGCCTTCATCGACCCGCGCCATGTCGCGCACGGTCAACACATATCCGCCGTATGCGACCAGCTCCCCAAGGAGGCACACGAGAAGCCACGACCACGAGTGCCGCTGGTACATCACGTGCCGAACGCGCGGCCAACCCGCAAGCGCACCGAGAACGACTGCCACCGCAACCGTCGCGCCGGCGGCAACCAACACGATGAGCAGGGGCTTCTCCTCGGCGGCCAGATAGGCATTCCGTGCCGCCCTCGCACACCGCAACAACAAGGCGAGCATCAACGCGACACTCTCACGTGGCCGGCAGGCGGATGACGGAACGGCTCGCCGCCGTCAGCGGGCGGCACGTCTGGAATCGGATCGCGTCCGGAACACGATGTCCCACCAGGGTGCACTAACGCCAAGCCGCGCTCCTCAGCTTGGAATGGTGGCGCATGTGCAGCTCGTACAGGCGGCCGCCGATGCGTCCTTTCGGGAGGCGGAAGCACGAGCCGACGAGGGTCATTCCGATGGTTTGACGCGCCAGTGAGCTTGAGGCTGAGGTTTGACTCGATTCGGTTGCCACTTCGATGCTTGCGGCTTCAAGCCGCAGGAAGGAGTCGAGGCGTCGAATGCGACAGGAACGACCAGCTTCCGGGCGCAACCGGACGCCGAGCTGTCCTGTCGCGATGACGATCAGCGCGGTCGTCCGCAAACGGGCCCCATGACATAGCCGTGCGAGTTTCGACGGCGCACATCAACGACAGCGGCGTCAGGGTAACTCACGGACTGGCAACCTAGTCAAATGGACTTTTCTGAGCGCGCGGCACGGAATGAAGAGACCTTTCGCACGGTGAACCAGCAAATCGGGGCCGGTGCTCGAAAGCACGACGTCAAGAGCCCGGTTCCGTTTCACTGCGAGTGCGATCGCGAGACGTGCTTCGAGCGCATCCACCTTGAACCGGCCGAGTATCAGAGGATTGTCGACGAACGCTACTGCTTTGTCGTCGCCCCCGGCCACGACGACCCGCGGGTGGAACGCCCCGTGCAACAACACGACAGGTACGTCGTGGTCGAAAAGATCGGCGAAGCCCGGGCAGCACTCGACCAGCAGCATCCTCAAGGACGCCACCAACGCTGAGAGAACACCGCCGAGCGCGGCTGCGCTGCGGTCACGATGAACGCTCAAGAGCCTCGGACGAAGTTCGAGCGGCTCGAGCAGGCGCGGAACGGTCACGCTCCGGCGGTCGAGCTCCCAAGTCTGACAAAGCAGGAAAGCAGGAACGCCGCATTGAGGAGGTAGTCGCGCCGGGAAGGCGACCAGGGTGACGGCGCAAGACAGCGCAAATCGTTCGAGCGGACGATCATTAGCTGAAGCGGCCTTCCCGGCGCTGCTCGCCCGAGCGCCGCATCGATCGGAAAGCTCCGTGCCGGCTACCTCGCCGCGTTCTCGGCGCTCGGGTACCACTACATCGCCGCGACGAGTTCGAGCCCGTCCGCGAGCAGATCAACGACCCGAGCGCGACCGTCCTCGAGCGCTACTGCCTGATGACCAGCGCGGGCCCCGACGAGCGCGAGATCATGTTCGTGAGCAAACCAGCCGAGTACGTCGGCGTCGTCGCGTTCACGAATGATTGCGCAATCTTCCTGCCGAGCGAAGCGTCGAGCGGGGACCTACGAGCGCCTGGCGGCGCTCCCCTGGCCACCTCCCGACCAAGCGACATTCATTCACCGGCGTGACGATGCGGTGGCCGACCAGCCCGAGCTACGCCATGGATCGCGCAGCACTCGCGACGCGGACCAATGGGTGATTCAAAACACCCGCGGCGACCCTGGACCAACTCGCGCTCCCATCGGCTAGATGAC
>DASRDS010000064.1:0-9489 GCA_035652495.1 Gemmatimonadaceae bacterium | reverse complement strand
GCACCTGGGTCGCGAGCAGCTCCGTAATGCGGGCCGCGTGCTCATCGAGATGGCCGACGCCGAGCGCCAGCGACATGCGGCGGTGGGAGCCGAAGAGATTGATCGCGACGGGATAGGGCGAGCGGGCGCCGTTGTCGAGCGACACGTGCTCGAACAGGAGCGCCGGACCACCGCCCGGCTGCTTCATCACGCGATCGGCGATCTCGCAGAGCTCGAGACGCGCGGCCACTGGCTGGCCGATGCGTCGAAGCTCCCCCGCCTCCTCGATGGCGGCGATGAACGCGTTGAGTGTGTCGAGCGACACTTACGGACGCTGGCCGACGTGCAAAGCCGCCACGCCAAAAGTCAGTGACTGCCACGTCACGTCGGTAAACCCCGTGCTTCGCATCCGTTCGGCCAAATCCTCACCGTTTGGAAAATGGGCGACGGAATCCGGCAGGTAGCGATAGGCGCTGCCATGACCGCTGATGACGCCACCGATCGTGGGGAGCACATGGTGGAAGTAGGCGTGATAGCCGGCTCGGATAACCGGCGACTCGGGCGTCGAAAATTCCAGTATGACGAATCGGGCACCCGGTTTGAGAATCCGGAACGTCTCAACGAGAGCGGCATCGAGATCAGCGACGTTTCTTATCCCAAATGCGACGATCGCGCCTTCGGCGCTCGCGTCTCTGAGCGGCAACTGGAGGGCATCGCCGACAACCGGGCTAATGGATCCGGAGGCGGTTGCCGATTTCGAGCTTCCTGCCCGTAACATCGGCTCCGCGAAGTCGGCGCCCAACACGTGGCCCGCAAAGCGTGGCTGGGTAGCCAGGGCGAGGGACACGTCGAGGGTGCCAGCGCACAGGTCGACATAGATCCCGCCCGGTGCGCGTTCCCAAGCGAGCGCGGCGATGGCGCGGCGACGCCAGGACCGATCGACGTTGAAGCTCAGAAGGTGATTCAAGAGATCGTAGCGCGGCGCGATCTCCGAGAACATGCGCTGGACGTACTGGCGCTTGTCGGCGGCCAACATGCGCGAAAAGTAAGGGACCGATAGCTTCCCCGCTGTGGCCGTGTTCGATCTCGCCAACCTACCGGACGCGGATGTCGTCGCACTCGCGCAGCAAGGTCGCGAGTCCGCGTTCCGGGAGATCATTCGACGGTACGAGCGACCGTTGTTCTCGCTGATCTACCGGATGGTGCGCGACCGGGAGACGGCCGAGGAGCTCGCGCAGGACACGTTTCTCAAGGCGCTGAACCATATCGATCGGTATCGCGCCGACTTCAAGTTGTCGAGTTGGTTGTTCAAGATCGGGAACAACGTCGCGATCGACCATCTCCGGAAGCGGCGGCTCGCGACGGTCAGCGTTTCTGGCGCGCCGCACGCGTCGACGGAGGCCGAGGTGGAGGCGACGTCGTTCGAGATCGCCTCGCAGGCGCCGAGCGCGCTCGATCAACTCGAGTCGCGCGAGCTCGGGAGCGCGATCGAGCGGGCCATCGCGGCGCTCCGTCCCGAGTACCGGTCGTGCATCCTCATGCGGCACGTCGAGGGACGGTCCTACGAGGAGATCGCGACGACCTTGGACCTCCCGCTCGGCACCGTAAAGACGTACATCCATCGGGCCCGTTTGGAGCTTCGAAAGGTTCTGAACCCCGAAGGCGAAGCCAGCGGGCTACACGAGCGGGAGCCGGCGAAGCCGGACACCGAGTCCTGAAACCGGAAGACCCGGACACCCGTACACCAGATACAGAGCCATGAATCACCGCCATCTACTCCCCGACGAGATCGACCAGCTCCTGGACGGCGAAACCGGTTTCGGTGTCGCCCCCCTCCAGGCGCACCTGCGCGAGTGCGAGCAGTGCCGCGCGGCGTTCGAGGAGCAGCGTGAAGTGGTCGAGGCGCTGGAACATTTGCCGCACCTGGCCCCGTCCCCGGAGTTCGCGGGCCGCGTTATGGCTCAGGTCCAGATATACGAACCCTGGCATGTGGCCGCCCGGGATAGCGTGGTGGGCTGGGTTCGCCCCCTGGCGCCCCGCTCACAGCCCGTACGGCTGGCTTTGGGCGCCGCCGCCGTATCACTGGCCGGCCTCCTGTCCGTGGCGTCTATCTGGCTCATAGCCCACGCGGACGCGACCCTGTTCTTCGCCGAGCTGGTCCGGACGACCTTTGTCCGGGCCCTGGCGACGACCGGCGCGACCGTGGTGCAGGCCCTGCTGGGCCGATCCGCCTCTCAAGCCCTCGCTGGAAACACTACTGCCATTATAGTGGCGTCTATAAGTCTCTATATTGTCGTCTTTTTGGCGGCAGCATTTGCTCTTCGGGCCGCGGCAGTGTCGCGGCGGAGGCGTGCCTAAGATGCGGGCCCTCATTGCCGGACTGACTTTCGTGGGGTTTGTGGCCGTTGCCGCCGCCCAGCAGCCCCCCACCCCACCACCCGTGCCCGGCAACGCGGATTCCATGGCCGCGTGGGGCGAGAAGATGGGCGAGTGGGGCCAGAAATACGGCGAACGAATGGGACGCTGGGGCGAGTCCCTCGGCAAGGCCTTCCAGGATTCGGGCAACCGGTTCGGTTACGGCTATGGGTACGGGGATGTGATGGCCGATCCGGACGTGAAAGCCGCGTTCCAGCGGTATATGGATTACAAAGTCCGCCACGATCCGCGCACGGACGACGCGAGGAATGCGTTCCACGACGCGGTGCACCGCTGGGCAGAGCGACAGAGGGAGCGCGGCCATCACGGCATGGTGCCGCCTATCCCCCCTATCCCGCCGGTCCCCGGCGTACCGCCGATGCCGCCCGCGATGCCCGGAAGCCGAATGACGGATGCGATGCGTCGCGATATCGATCGCGCGCGGCATGACCCGGCGTCGCTGTTGATCCCCGAGACCAAGATCTTCACGGTCGGTGCGCGCACCGTGGCCTCGACCGACACCATGATGGGCTACGTCGCCACGGTCGACGGTCCGGTCGACATCAGTGGTCGCGTGAACGGCGACGTGGACGTGGTCGATGGTGACATCTTCGTTCGCTCGACTGCCCATATCACGGGTAATGCCTTTGCCGCGCACGGGACCGTGCACGTTATGCCCGGTGGCGTCGTCGATGGCGAGATCCGGTCACTGCCTGAGGCCATCGGGCCGACTTCTCCGATCGCCGCCGCGCCAAAAGCTGGGCGCTCGCCATGGCGTTCGCTCGAGCTGTCGATCGCGTGGCTGTGCCTCGCGCTCGTGCTGGGCATCGGCGTCTTGACCTTCGCGGGCGACCGGATCGACACGGCTTCGCTGGCACTCTCGGATCAGTTCGGCCGCTCGATGCTTTTCGGCCTCATTAGCCTCGTGGCCGTGATTCCGGTGCTCGCAATCATCGTCGTCCTCCTCTGTATCACGATCATCGGTATCGTGGTCGCGCCGTTCGCCGCCATCGCCTACGTCCTGCTGGTCCTGGGCGTCGCCGTACTGGGCTTCACGGCGGTCGCCGAGACGACCGGACACGCGTTCTATCGCAAGCGCGCCAACGCGCTCACCGACCGCGGCGCCCGACTCCGCGCGGTCGTCACGGGTATCTCGATCTACATGGGACTCTGGGTCCTCGCGGCCGCCGCGGGTTGGATACCGGTCGCTGGCGCCCTGCTCCACGCCGTTGCCATCGCGGTCACCTTCGTCGCGCTCACGTCGGGCTTCGGCTCGGTCGTCGCGGCTCGCTATGATGCCCGACGGGCCGCGCGCGGCGAAGTGCGCACTCCTGACGCGTCGTCGCTGCCCGGCATGGCTTGGCAGACGCCGACGCCGGTGGGCGGCGTCGCGGCCGCCCGTCGGCCGACCCCACCGCCTTCGCAGACGCCGTCATCATGAGACTGACTCTCCTGGCCCTCGCGCTCGCGTGTGGCACCGCCAGCGCTCAGGAATGGCGTACGCTCGATGTATCGCGCCAGCTGCACGACACCTCCGCTCTCAAGGCGGACATCACCTACGGCGCGGGCACATTCTCGCTGGGACCGGCGTCCGGTGCCGATCTGTACGAAATGCACATGCGGTATTCCTCCGGTCGGAGCACTCCGGTCGCGACATACGACGCGGGCGCTCACACCCTGCATCTCGGCATCAAGTCGCAGAACTTCAGTATCCCCGGTGGCGACGCCGACAACAATGAGCTCCATGTCGGCCTCGCGCGCGGCGTCCCGCTCGACCTCACCGCCGAAGTCGCGGCCGCCGACGTGAAGATGGACCTTGGCGGACTCGCCGTCCGAAAGCTCATGCTCAAGACCGGCGCGACCGACGCGACGCTCGCCTTCTCCTCGCCGAACACGACGCGCATGGAGTCGATGAACCTCAACGTCGGCGCCGCGGGCTTCAAAGCCACCGGTCTCGCGAACGCCAACGCGAACACCATCCGACTGCGTGCCGGGATCGGTGACTGGGACCTGTACTTCGACGGCCAGTGGACCCACGACATCACCCTCGACGCCAAGGTGGGACTGGGCTCGCTCAACATCCACGTGCCCGACTACGTGCGCGTCGAGCAGAACGCGAACGCCGTGCTCGGCGACGTGTCGGGCGACGGGAACGGGCAGCACGCGACGGTCACGATCGACACATCCGACAATGACGACGCGCCGGATTCGAGTGACGACAACGCGGATGACAACGCCGCAACCGCGACCGCGAAGGCCACGGCCAAAGCAACCGCCGCGGCCGTGAAAACCGCGGTGAAAGGCAGTGTTCAGGTCACCAAGAAGAACGGCGTGACGACCGTGAATGTCAATTCGCCGACGCCAACACCGGCCACACCGAAGTTCACGCTCCACATCGTGGGGAGCGCGACCCTAGGCGAGATCACCTTCGATCACAAGCTCGCCGGCGGCCAGTAAACGACGCTCGCTCCGCGCGTGAGCCGGAGCGAGCGCGCCGCGTTCCCATCGCGCTCCGCGATCTCGACCAGCCCACTCGACCCACAGAGCGCCGTCACGGCGCCCGCCGGGACATCGACATAGCTGCGCACGATATCGAGCCGTCGATCGCCGACCGTGATCGAGCCGCCTCTTAAGCCCACCAGATTCGTGATCGCGTTGCCGAATCGGTCGATCGTCATGATGACGCCATGCAGTCCACCGTCTACGCCGCGCTTGGGCTCCGGTGTCCGTCGAATCACGGGCGATGCCGCTGACGGACCCAGGGCGTCGATCGCCATGCCGATGGCGAGTCGAGCGGCCGCTGGAGCAAACACGTCGCGGCCATGAAAGGTGGCCGAAGCGCCGGGAGGAATGGGCAGCACCACCGCGCGAGCATCAGGCATGAGCAACGCGGGCGACAACAACCCATTGTCGGGACCGACCAGAAAGCGCCCAGCCGCGGACACGGCGATGGCGGCACGCGTGCCGCCGACACCGGGATCGACGACCGCGAGATGCACGGTCCCGAGCGGAAACCGCTGCCAGTACCGCGCGAGCGCGAGCCGGCCGCCCTCGATGTCCTGCGCCGAGAGGTCGTGCGAGATATCGACCAGCTCGACGTCCGGGGCGAGCTCCGCGAGCACGCCCTTCATCTCGCCGACATACCCGTCGGCCGTGCCGAAGTCGGTCAGCAGCGTGATGATCATGCTCGTCTATTTCACACTCGACGCTTCTTCCACCAGCCAATCTTCCACAGAGTCGCCATGCCCAGACCTCGGAGCGCCGCCGTGGCGGAGATGACCGTCCAGAGCCCACCCGTGCCCCACCGCGCGGCCGCCCAGGCACAGAGCGGGACGCGAGATGCCGTGCACGTCGTCGACCAGATCATGGGCGGCACCGTGTCGCCAGCCCCGCCCATCGCGCCCTCGAGAATCACCTCGGCGCCGACACAAAGCTGCGACAGGGCCGCGATCCGCAGATAGTGCGCCGTCTCCTGAATCACCGTGGGATCAGGCGTGAAGAAGCGCGCCAGATGCGTTGGAACCAGTAGCTCGGCGGCCGCGGCCAGCGAGGCGGGAACGAGCGCGAACCCCACCGTGATCCACCCGGCTCGCTCGGCCCGCGCGGTATCGCCCGCGCCAAGGTTCTGGCCCACGATCGCCGCGGCCGCGGCCCCGAAACCCACGCCGATCACATAGATCCAGCTCTCGACGCGAAAGCCAAGCCCCATGGCGGCCAGAGCCGGTGTCCCAAACAAGCTCGCGGTCCGAGTGATGACCACATAAATGAGACTGAAGAGCACACCGGTGAGCGCCGTCGGCGCCCCAACGCTCGAAATGGTGACGAGCTTGCGAAGCGCCTGCGCGACGCGCTCCCCGTGAAATCGTACCATCCGGCGCCGGACGAGCAACACCACGCCCGCCACACATGCGGCGCCGCGGACCGACACCGTCGCGATCGCCGCGCCCGCGAGCCCCAATCGCGGCGCGCCCGCCAGACCAAGGATCAGCACCGGATCGAGCACGAGCGTGATCGCGACCGACGACGCGAGCAGCAGCAGAGGCGTGCGCGTGTCGCCACTGGCCCGAAATCCGGCGTCGACCGCGAAGTAACAGAAGATGCCGGGAGCGCCGAGGAGATACGTGCCGAGATAGATCTTGCCGAGCGCCGTCACCTCGGCGGGCGTGTGCATCGCCGCAAACAATGACGGCAGCGCGATCGTGCCGGCGAGGGCGACGAGACAGCCGAGGCCGAGCGCGTAGATCAGCGCGTCGCCGACGGCGAGCGCCGCTTCCTCCGGCCGGCCCTCGCCGTGGCGCCGTGAGGCCAGCGCCGTGAGGCCGACCTCGATCATCTCGCCAACCGAGATGAAGAGCCAGATCCAGAAGAGCGAGGTCGTCACGGCCGCCAGCGCGATCGCGCCCAGGCGTTGGCCGACCCAGAACGCGTCGGTCACGCTGAAGACGATCATCAGGAGATTCGACCCGACGGCGGGCAAGCCCACGCGCCAGACGACGCGCGCGATCGGGTCGCTGACGAGCGAGCTCCCCGATGGTGCTACCGCAACCGCACCATCGTAGGGGGCAACTCCACTCACGCCGGCACGGCGGCGTTAACGGCGTCCGTGACGCGAGCAGCGAGATTCGAGAGCGCGACGGCGGCGCCCGACTCTGGAGCGGAGACGACGATCGGGACACCGGTGTCGCCGCCCGCGACCACGCGTGGATCGAGTGGGATGCGGGCGAGCAACGGCAAGCCGACCTCGGTCGCGAGCGCCTCGCCGCCGCCCTGGCCAAAGATCGGCGAAGGCTTCCCGCAGTGCGGGCACTCGAAGTAGCTCATGTTCTCGACGATGCCGAGCACGGGGACGTTCACGCGCTCGAACATCTTCACGCCGCGCAGCGCGTCGCCGGTCGCGACCATCTGCGGCGTCGTGACGATGAGCGCGCCGTGCACATGCGTCGACTGCACGAGCGACAGCTGCGCGTCGCCGGTACCTGGCGGCATGTCGACGATCAGGAAATCGAGCTGGCCCCAATCGACATCCTTTAAGAACTGGCCGATCAGCTTCATGACGATCGGCCCGCGCCAGATCGCGGGTTGATCGCGTGGGATCAAGAGACCGAGGCTGATGACCTTGATCCCGTGGACGACTGGCGGGATCATGCGCTGGTCCACGACGGGCGGCGGCGTGCCGACGCCCATCATGCGCGGGACGTTCGGACCGTAGATATCGGCGTCCATGAGGCCCACTCGCGCGCCATGCTTGCTCAACGCCACCGCGAGATTCACGGCGACCGTCGACTTCCCTACTCCACCCTTTCCGCTCGAGACCGCGATGATGCGACCGAGGTTTGGATAGGCACTGGGTGTCGGCGCCGGCGGGCGCGGCGGCGCCTTCGGCGCGGCGTCCATCACGGGCAGCATCCGACGCGGCGGCGATGGCGGCTGCGATGACGCGTCTTTGGGATCGACGCGCACATCCACGACCCCTTCGACCGCGGCCACGGCGGCGTACACGTCCCGCACCAGTGTTGCGTCGTCTTCCGACGACAACAAGAGAGTGAGACGGACGCGTCCATCAGGGTTGATCGCGATGTCTCGAATCATCTCGGCGTCGAGCACATTGATACCGAGACGCGGATTGCGGACCCCGGAGAGCGCCGACCGAATGCGATCCTGAAGATTCTCAGCCATTGGACCCGACCGCCCGGACGGCGCGGATCTCAGGCACGCGCTGCATGAGGTGCGCTTCGATGCCGCTGATCAGCGCGGTCGCGGACATGTCGCAGTCGGGGCAGCCGCCCGACACGCGCACGCTCGCCACGCCGGACTCGGCGTCGAAGCGCACGAGCTCGATGCAGCCGGCCGCGGGCTCAATGCGAAGCAACGGCCTGAGCGCCGTGATGACTTCGCGAATACGGACTTCGATGTGCTCGCCTCGCCCCATGAGACGAAAACTACAGTGCTAGCCGATCGTCCGCAGGGACGCCGTTATGCGGCGCGACGGCCGCTGGGTGTACGAATGCGCGCGCGGCGTCGACCACCCGCGTGCGAACTTCGTCGAGACTGCCCGAGATGAGCGCGCCGGCGGCTTTCGCGTGGCCTCCGCCCCCAAATGCGCGAGCGAACCGGTTCACATCGACGTCGCCGGTGGAGCGGAATGACACTTTGATTTTGCCGTGACCGAGGTCGCGGAAAAAGAGCGCCAGGCGAGTGCCGGCGATCGAGCGCGGATGCTCGACGATGCCATCGAGATCCTCGGAACGGAGCGCGTAGCGCTCGACCGCGCCCGCCGGGACCGAGATCCAGGCGATCGCGTACTCAGGATCGACCTGCAGCGTCTCCAACGCATCCCTCAACAGCTGGAGGCGACCGAGTGGTACCGACGCATACACGCGGCGATACATGTCCTCGGGATCGACACCGGCCGCCAAGAGTTGTCCGGCGATCGCGTGGCAGCGCGGCGTCGTGTTGCTGAAGCGGAATCCACCGGTGTCGGTCAGGATCGCCGTGTAGAGCGCGGTCGCGGTGGCCGTGTCGATCTTGAGGCCGAGTGTGACCGCGAGATCGTACACCAACTCACCGGTGGCACAGGCCGCCGTGTCGATCATCTGGATCGGACCCGGCGGCTCATCGCCCGTCTCGTGATGGTCGATCACCAGCTTCGGTACCGTGGCCGCGCGGACCGCGTCGGTCAGGACCCCAAGCCGGCGCACGTCGCCAATATCAACGACGAGAATCGCATCGACGCCGGCCAATGCGCTCTGACCGTCGGCCGAACGATCGACCACGCCTTCGCAGAGAAAATCAAAGGCCGAAGGCCACGGCGTGGGATTCACAATGCGAGTATTGAGGCCGAGCTGGCGCAGCAGGTGCACCAGCGCGGCCTCCGACCCACATCCATCGCCGTCGGCGTTGATGTGGGTCGAGAGTGCGACTGTCCGTCCCGCTCCGAGCTCGCGCGCGAGCCGATGAGCGGCCGCCGCCCGTCGGGCGGGTACAGCGAGAAGGTCCGTCAGTCTGCCGCAGCCAGGCTAGGTTCGCGTCCGTTGGCCAACTTCGAATGATAGCGCCCATACCCGAAGTACACGGCGAACCCGACGATCAGCCAAA
>DASRDS010000063.1:0-42533 GCA_035652495.1 Gemmatimonadaceae bacterium | reverse complement strand
ATTAAAACGCCGCAGCGTGGTAATCCGCAGAACTCAGTCCCGATCACGGGGACGTTCGTCGCGGGCTACCAAGTCTCGTATGCGCAGCTGCCTGGCACGATCGACTCGATGTCGGCGCTCAAGAATCCGGTGCCGCCGTCCGAAGCGTCGCTGGTCAATGGCCGCAAACTGTTCCAGATCAACTGCGCCGTGTGCCATGGTGACGCCGGGAAAGGCGACTCGCCGAACACGAAGTTCGGGATCGTGAGTATCAACCTCACGGCCGACATCACGAAGAATCGTACCGATGGCTACATCTTCGGCATGATCCGCAATGGTCGCGGTCTCATGCCGACGTACAACCGGATCGAAGAGATGGATCGTTGGGATATCGTGAACTATGTCCGTGGTCTACAGGGTAAACTCGACAAGCCGGTTCCGACCGGTCCGGTCGGCTACCCTGGGCAGACCGGCGATGCGTTGCCGGGGTACACGCTGACGGCACCGAACCGGTCGTTCCCGTACTATGGGCCGAATGGTCCGGTGTTCCCCGATAGCTCCCGCCCGATCCAAGCTCAGGACCTGGGAGCCAAACCATGAGCGCGCACGGCGCCCCGGCGCCTGATCGCGCCGAGTTGATCGCGATGGCGACGCGCCCCGCGCCGCGGACGGCGTGGACCGCGGCGTTGTGGGCGACCGCCATTGGTGTGGTGGCCTTCCTGATCGCGCTCTTCGTGAACGCCGACCGCGCCTGGCGTGCGTTCGAGTACAACTGGTACTTCTTTGCCTCGATCAGCTCGGCCGGCGTGGCTTGGGCCGCGGTGCAGCGCATCACGACCGCGCGCTGGTCGCGTCCTGTCGTGCGCTTTATGGAAGGGTACGTCGCCTTCCTGCCGATCGGCTTCCTCTTCCTGCTCTTGATCCTCTTCGTCGGCGGCCGCCACATCTTCACGTGGCTCGTGACGCCGCCCTGGAACCCGGAGCGTCGCCTCTATTTGAGCCCGACGTTCTGGTATCTGCGCGACATCATCACGTATCTCGTGATCTCGGGCCTCTCGATCTCGCTCGTCTACCTCTCGCTGCGACTCGATGTCGGCGGCATGGCGGAGTCGGGCGCGGCGTGGGCAGCTGGTATTCGGGCGCGCATGCGCGCGGGGTTCGGGGAGGAGCGTCGCGAGATGCATACGACGCACTCGCGTCAGGGCTGGATCGCGGTGCTGACGGTCTTCGCGTTCGCCTACGGGTGGTATATCTACTCGAACGACATGGCGCTCATGCTCGACCCGCACTTCACGAGCACGCTCTACGGTTGGTGGAGCTTCATCACGGCGTGGCTCGGCGCGATCATGTCCGTGTCGCTACTCACGATGTGGTGGCGGAATCGGCTCGGCGCGCAGCATTTGATCGTGACGAAGCATTTCCACGATCTCGGCAAGCTGTGTTTCGCGTTCACGTGCTTTTGGGGCTATCTGACGTTCGGCCAGTACCTCGTCATCTGGTATGGCAACATGCCGGAGGACACGCACTTCATGTTCACGCGCTTCGTGCATCCGTGGTTCTGGACGTCGACGATCGCGGTCGCGCTGGCGTTCTTGCCGTTCTTCGGCCTGATGTCGAAGGCGGCGAAGGTGTATCTGCCGACGTTCGTGCTCTTCGCGTGCTCGAGCCTTTTGGGGACGTACCTGCAGCGCTACGGCGAGGTGTATCCCTCGATCTATCTCCTCCCCAAGAGTCTCCCCTTTGGCTGGATGGAGATCGGTGTTACCCTGTTGTACCTGGGTCTGTGGGGCCTCTGCTATCTCGCGTTCATGGATGCCTTCCCGAAGATGCGCATCGTGATGCAGGCCTCACCGTACCGCGACGAAGTCCAGGTCCCCGTGGACCCTCGGACTATGGAGCCGCTCCCGGCCCACGAATAGTCGTCGCGACGATCTTCTCGAGCATGGGCTGCGGCACCGCGCCCACCTGGCGCGTCACTTCCTGCCCATGCTCGAACACGATGAGCGTCGGAATGCTCCGAATCTGAAACCGCTCCGACGTTTGCGGGGCCCGATCCGTGTCGAGCTTCGCGACGAGCACTTGCCCCTGATACTTGGCCGCCACGGCGTCCACCCCCGGCGCCATCATCTTACACGGCCCACACCAGTCCGCATAAAAGTCGACCACGACCGGGATTCCCGTATCCTCGATCGTCCGGGCGAACGTCTCGTCCGATAGCGGCAGGGGCCGATCCAGCAGCAGCGGCTTCCCGCACTTTCCGCATTTCGGCCGATCCGCGGCCCTCGCGGCATCCACCCTATTCCAGCTCTGACAGAACTGACAGCGAAGGGTGACTTTTTTGGCGGTGGTATCCGGCTGGCTCGTCGTGGTCATCAGCTCTCCTCCCACCGTATATTAACTCTGCACGCGCAGGGGGGCGGTAGCTCAGCTGGGAGAGCGCCTGGTTTGCAACCAGGAGGTCAGGGGTTCGATCCCCCTCCGCTCCATGGACTTACGTTTTTCGGGGGGCAGTTAGTGGGGCAGTTTCTCCGGAAAACTACTCGCGACCTTCACGCGCGATTGATCACTGCAACGTCGCGCACGCTGCTGATCCACCCGCCGGCTTCCGCCACGTCGGGCAGCGCGAGATGCTTTCGCTCCGTGGCCCACCAAGGGGTGTCGCGTGCTATCTAATCGGACCGCGCGGTGAAACGCCGCACGACATCGCGATAGGCTCGACCGGATATCAATCGCTTGCCGTTGTTCAGGATCAGCACGTAGTCACCCTGAAACCACGACTGGATCTCCTTGATGCGCTTGATATTCACGATCACCGATCGATGGATCCGCACGAACTGCTCGGCCGGCAGCCGTCGTTCGATCCCGTTCAGCGTTTCCCGCACCCGATAGGTCTGCTCGGCCGTCTGCACGAGCACGACTTTGTCGGATACCTCGATGCAGTCGATCGTGGCCGCGTCGATCAGCATGTGCCGGTCGTCGACCTTCAAGGCGATACGGTCGGGTGAACCGCCGCGGGCGAGCCGGTTGAGCAATGTCTCGAGTCGCCCCGAAAGCTCTGACGATCGCCCGCTTCGGACGCGGACGATCGCCCGTTCCATCGCCGTTCGAAACCGTCCGTTGTCAAAGGGCTTGAGCAGATAGTCGACCGCGTGCACGTCGAACGCCCTCAGCGCATACCGCTCGTATGCCGTCACGAAGATGACCGTGGGCATGTTCGGCGCGCCAACAGCGGCGACGACACCGAAGCCATCGAGGGCCGGCATCTGCACGTCGAGGAGCACGATGTCAGGCCGGAGCCGTCGGATGGCGTCGACGGCTGCCTGACCGCTCGCCGCCTCGCCGATGACTTCGACGTCGCCCATCTCGGCCAACAGCGATCGCGCCAGACGCCTGGCCGGCGCCTCGTCGTCGACGACCAACACGCGGCAGGGCGGACTCATCGCGGGAGGACGATGCGCACGCGAAAGCCTCCACCGGGCGCGTTACCGGCTTCGAACGATTGGCGCTGCCCGTACCGCGCTTCGAGTCGTTCCCGAACGTTCTTCAAGCCACGCCCGGCCACCCGACCGTCCTGGGCTACGGTGCCCTGTCCGTTGTCGGATATGTCGATGTGCAGTGAGCCATCCATGACTCGTGCGGCGACGGTGACGCTGCCGCCACGCTCGAGCGGTTCGATACCGTGCTGGATGGCATTCTCCAGACAGGGTTGCAGAATCATATTCGGGACCAGGATCGAGCGCGCCTCATCGTCGACTGCCCACTCGACGGTCAGCCGGTCGCCAAAGCGAGCGGTCTGAATGTCGACGTAGCCACGCAGGAAATCGATCTCCTGCTCGAGCGCGATGTCCTGCTCGTCCATCCGGTCCAGCGTCGTGCGCAAGAGATCACCCAGCTGCGCCAGGACGCGGCGCGCGGTCACGACGTCTTCGGCCATGAGCGCCGATATCGTGTGCAACGCGTTGAACAGAAAGTGGGGCTGCAGTTGCTGTTGCAGAACATGTAGCCGGAACCGGGCCAGCTCGACCTCCAACGCCGCCTCGCGCCGGGATCGATCGCGGTAGGCGCTGTAGTAGACGAGCGCGTGGTACAGGAGCGCCGTGATGAGAAACAAGACGACGTTGAGCGCGATCGAGCGACCGAATCGGAATCGGGCCTCAGCGAGAAACGATGCGCCGGACGGCGCCTCGGGCGCCACATGCACACCGAGTAGTCGACTCAACACGGTCATGGTCATCGGGTCCACGACGCACGCGATGACCGCGGCCACGATCCACACCGGTACGCGCCGCGCGAGATTGCCCGTGCCCAGACGCTGATACCACCCGAGGAGGGTGATGGCCGCAGCCAGTACCACCCAGGGTGACCAGAATATCAACCCACCCACGAAGACGCTCGCGATCGGGATGCGCGACGTCTGGACACCCATCGACACCGCGTGTTGCTGGATGGTCATGAGGACGGTGAGCAGCACCGTGCAGACGATCGCGACCCCCGACGCGATCAGCAGGTGCGAGCCAAGGCGAGCCGACGAGGCCGCGCCGGGCATGCCCGACGCGCCAACACTGTTCACGGTTGCCATGTGCTTTCAACTTAACGACCGCTCGCGCCAACGACATTTCTTGCGGGTCAGTGACCAGATCCTGCGTGTGGCGCCAGATGCGTTGCGCGGCAGCCAGCATCGCCACACCGTGGGCTCCGCCCGGCGGCCTTGATCCGCGGCATATGGCCTCCCCATCTCACAGGAGAGATTTCGTGTTTCGCTGTCTATCTGCCCTCTGCCTCCTCACCATGGTCAGCGTGCGGCCGACGCCGGCCGGACGACCGCCGTTACGCCTGATCCAATTCACGTCAGGTGAGTTGAGCAACCGCGTCGGCTCGACGGTCATCCTCGGTTCCAAGGAGGCGATCGTCGTCGATTGCCTCGCCTTCGCCCCCGACGCGGCCCAAGAGGCCGACAGTATCGCGAAGATGGGCGTGCACCTCAAGCTGATCTACATCACGCACACGGATATCGACCACTACCTCGGATGCGCGAAGTTCGTGGAGCGATTTCCCGGCACGCCGGTGTACATGACCCCGCGCGCGCTCGATCGGTACAACAGAGTCAGGAATGATGCATTCGGCTTTAGTCACGGGAACATCGCGACCAAAGTCAGGTTTCCCGACAGCCTGGTGACCGTGAAGCCGTTGCCCCATGACACACTGACTGTTGATGGCGAGCAACTCGTGATTTACCCCGACCTGCAGGGCGACGTCATCGAGGCGCAAAACAGCTTCGTTTGGATCCCGTCGCTTCGCACCGTCCTCGCCGACGATATCGTGTTCAACAAGGTCCATGTCTATCTCGCTAGCGTGAACACTGCGGCGGACCACCGGCGCTGGCGTGAGTCAATTGCCTTGATCGCATCGTTGCACCCGCTCGTCGTGATCGCCTCGCATAAGGCGAGCCTCGATACGCCGGATACGCCGGATGTCCTCGACGCGACAGATCGCTACATCGCCGTCTTCGACTCGCTCCGCGCGGCGTCTCCGGATACCGCGGTGTTTAAGACCGCGATGCGGGAGAGATACCCCGACTACGCCGGTGAACGGAGTTTGCGGGCGTCGTCCGCGGTCGTGTACGGTTTGTTCACGTTACCGTACTGATCGCGTTGAGGGCTGCCGCGCGACAACCATTTCCGTGCGGCAGCCGCATATTCGTCAGGAACCCGCATACGACCGGATTTGAAGGCGAAGAGGCGTCCTTCACGGTCTGTGATGCGATATGTTCTCATGGATCGCCAGCGGGGGAGTGGCATCGGCAGCTGGAATCCTGTGTAAGAACAATCCCACAGGCTCCCCTACGCTCGATGTATCTCGGCGAGGGGCCGGATCAGCACTACCTGCACGAGCGGAGCGCGTCGGTTGGACAGAGCTGTGCATCGCGACTGTCTATGGCGTCGACTTCACTCGGTCCGTTTGTCGGCCCCGTTTCGTCTAACAAACTCGATCAAGAAAGGGGAGGGACTCATGGCACCGATGCCCGGTCTCCCTCTGAACGCCGCCAGATTGTTAGATTCGATTTGAGCGGGTTGCTGGTTTGCAACCAGGAGGTCAAAGGTTCGATCCCCCTAATGCGCAGGGCGTTCGCAACGATGCCTCGAGAGGGAAGTGCGATGTCGAGGGATGTTGGCCTGCTGGCGCTCAGCGTGATTTTCATCGGCTCCATCCGGGCCAACACGCCTTTGCAAGCAACGCCAGAGTCCCTGATTGTTCAGACGGCGTCTGGATCTGTTCGCGGACAGCTCGTCCAGGACGTGTACAGCTTCAAGGGCATTCCGTTCGCCTCTCCACCGGTCGGCTCGCTGCGATGGCGGGCTCCGACTCCAGTGGACCCATGGTCGGGTGTGCGGGACGCCTCGCGGTACGGGCCGCCTTGCGCACAACCGGCATTCGACTGGAATCGTGCGGTCGCAGCTGAGAGCCGCGAAGATTGCTTGTACCTCAATGTGTGGGTTCCGCGGAGGCACGACGGCCAACCCCTTCCCGTTATCATTTTCTTTCCCGGCGGCAACTACCATGGTGGTTCAGCCCGTGGACTGAGCGCGATCGAGCCGTCCTATGACGGCGGCAGGCTCGCCCGCCGTGGCGTCGTCGTTGTCACCGCCAACTACCGGCTGAGCATGTTTGGATTTCTGGCGCATCCGGAGCTGACGGCCGAGGCGCCCTCGAAAAGCTCCGGCAATTATGCCTTGATGGATAACATTGCGGCCCTTCAGTGGGTCCAGGCCAACATCGGTCGCTTCGGAGGTGACCCGCACAGCGTCACCGCTGTTGGCCAGTCCGCGGGCGCTTGGAGTGTGCAAATGCTGATGACCTCTCCATTGGCTCGAGGCCTGTTCGCCCGAGCCATCCTGCAGAGCGGCCCGGTCATCGGTGATGCTGTGGGAAAGCCGGCACTTCATGATGCGGAGTCCGCGGGAAGCATGTTCGCTACCGGTCTCGGTGCTCCCAAGGTGGGAGCCATCGCCGAACTACGACGGCGCTCGGCTCAAGAGCTTATCGACGCCATGATGGCGAATCCGAGCCTGCGGGGCGCCGAGCCTCGAGGCCCGATTGTCGACGGATACGTGCTGCCCCAGCAGCCGGCGCTCGTCTTCCGGCAAGATCACGAGATGGCGATACCGACGATAATCGGCAGCACCGCCCGGGACGGTGACTTCGAGAACATGGGCGTGTCGGGCACCGCCAAGGCGGCCGCGGCGGCCGCTGATCCGGCGCGTACCCTCGCGACGCGACACAAGGTCGCGGCCTTGTCCACCGCTGAGGCGCGGGAACTCAGTGCTTTCTATGCTTCCAACACCGACCTCGCGCGGCGCGCTTTGAGCTATTACCAAGATGTGAGTTCGACAGACCCGCCGTACGGCGATGTCATCACGGCGTTTTACACGGACATACGGATGCGGTGCGGCTCATCGTTCGTTGCGCGCATGCATGCTCGCGTCGCGCCGACGTGGCAATTCGAGTTCTCTCATGGGTACGAGCCCCTGGGCGCAGTGCATCTGTGGGACATGCAGTACGTGTTCGGTTGGCTACAAGCGCCAGCGGATCAGGGTCGAGACGCAGGCTTGGTCGAAGAAGTGCAAACGTATTGGACCACGTTCGCGCGCTCGGGCAACCCCAACTCCGTCGGGCTTCCCAATTGGCCCCCGATCGACAGCCGGGACTCCCATCTAGACTTCGCATCTGAGAGCACCTCAGCGAAGGCCGGACTCAGGAAAGCCAGTTGCGCTTTGTACGAGCGAAAGACCTTGCAGGCCCTCGATGCGCTCGCCCGCGGTCAGACAACGCAGTAAGGCCAGCACGTTTTCCGGTCGCTGTTTCCCTCCGGCCTCAATCCTGAACCAGGGGTGGCGACGGAGGCCGCGCGCGCAGAGTGTACAGTATGCGCTCGACAGGGCGATCGAACGTGCAACCGTCATGTCGGGTGCCGGCGATGTCTTCGCTGACCGCGATCGCCTGGAGTCACGTGAGAGCCGTCTGGAGCAGCTCGCGGCCCAGTAGCCGGTGCGCGTTACGCACCTCGCCGGACGCTTTGACACACTGCGCGCGGGCTTAACTTTTCTGGGGTCCGTTTCTTAGCAGGCAACAGCGGACTTGACACATCAATGTGTATTGATTTATCATTCCAACCAATGGCAACGACCACACAAGCCGATCTCAGTGTCGTCACTCGGCAGTTTCGGGCGCTCTCGGAAGAGAGCCGTCTCCGGATTGTTGATCTGCTCAGGGTTGGCGAGCAGTGCGTCTGCGACCTGCAAAGCGCGCTCGATATCGGACAGTCGTTGCTGTCGTTCCATCTCAAGACGCTGAAAGACGCCGGTCTCGTGACGGACCGGCGGGAAGGGCGGTGGGCGTATTACACGCTCAACACCGACGCATTCGCTCAACTCGAGGAGTTCGTCGGCGGTCTGCCGTCAAAACGGCTCGCGGTCCTCGCCGCGCGCTGCTGCGGGTAACGGGGTGCGTCCAGGAATGGCGCGCCCTTTCTCAGGTCTGATTCATCAATTATTCTTTATATGACGGAGGTAGCCGTGAGCGCGGGTGAAGGGATTACCACGACGGTGAAGGAGAAGTACGGCAAGGCGGCGCTTCGTGTCGCCTCTGGCGAGGCGGCCAGCTGCTGCGGCCCGACCTGTTGCGGCGGGTCGGCCACCGAGAGTCTGGGCGCGAACGTCAATCCGATTACGTCCAACCTGTATGGTAGCGATGAGACGGCGACGTTGCCGCAGGAGGCGGTGCTCGCGTCGCTCGGCTGCGGCAACCCGACCATGCTCGCGACGCTGGGAGAAGGCGAGGTGGTGCTCGACCTCGGCTCGGGAGGCGGGATCGATGTGCTGCTCTCCGCGAAGCGCGTCGGACCGACCGGCAAGGCGTACGGCCTCGACATGACGGACGAGATGCTGGCGCTGGCCCGCGAGAACCAACGCAAGGCGGGTCTCCGGAATGTCGAGTTTTTGCGAGGGCAGATTGAGGCGGTACCGCTGCCGACCGCCACCGTCGACGTGGTCATTTCGAATTGCGTCATCAATCTGTCCGGCGATAAGCGGCGCGTGCTGGCCGAAGCGTTCCGTGTCCTCAAGCCGGGTGGCCGGTTCGCGGTCTCGGATGTCGTCATCCGCGGCGAGATTCCGGATGCCGTGAAGCAGAGCATGGAGCTGTGGGTGGGGTGCATCGCGGGTGCGCTGCACGAAGACGAGTTTCTGAAGTTGCTCCGCGACGTGGGGTTCGTCGAGGCGTCGATTGAGCCGACGCGCGTGTACGAGTTCGAGGACGCCCAGGCTTTTCTGACGAGCGCGGGACTGGATGCGGGAGCGCTCGCCGGCGAGGTGTCGGGGCGAATCATGAGTGCGTTCGTACGCGCGCGCAAACCCGCCTGAGTCGGAGCCTGCCGATGTCGACCAATGAGACGGTCATCCCGCGCATCGACGGTCCGACGATGCGGGCGGCGACGGCCGCGGATCTGCCGGCGGTGGAGCGATTGCTCGCCGCCCAAAATCTGCCAGTCGTGGGCGTCGCCGATGCAATCACGACGTTCGTGATCGCGGAGCATCGGGGCGAAGTCGTGGGCGTCGCGGGACTCGAGCTGTGCTGTGATAACGGGTTGCTCCGATCCGTGGCGGTTGCCCCCGCCTGGCGAAATCGTGGATTGGCGCGGGCACTGGTCAGTCGGGTTATCGCCGAAGCAGAAGAGCGGCGGCTGCACGCGATGTATTTGTTGACGACGACCGCGATGCACTACTTCCCGAAATTCGGATTCGTGGAGACCACGCGCGAGGCGGTGCCCGCCGATGTGGCGGCGACCGAAGAGTTTCGGAGTGCGTGCCCGGCGTCGGCGGTGGTGATGGTGCGCTCGATCACGGACGAGCGTGGCCAGCGCTGAGATCGCGCGGGTGGTCGACGTGGTCGTGATCGGCGGCGGCCAAGCAGGGCTCGCGGTCGGGTACTATCTCCGGCGTACCGGTCTGTCGTTCGTGCTGCTCGACGCGGAACCGGGGCCTGGGGGCGCGTGGCGCGAGACATGGCCGTCGCTCCGGCTCTTTTCGCCCGCCCAATGGAGCTCATTGCCGGGGTGGATAATGCCGACCGGGAGCGGTAGTGAGTTTCCCTCGCGCGACGAGGTGATCGCGTACCTGAGCGCGTATGAGGCGCGCTATGCGTTGCCGGTCGAGCGGCCCGTTCGCGTGCACGCCGTTGGTCGTTCAGGCGAAGCGATGCGCATTGAGACGGATCGCGGCACGTGGCAAGCCCGCGCGGTGGTGAGCGCCACGGGGACATGGACCAATCCCGTCATGCCGCTCATGGCTGGTGGCGAATCATTTCGCGGCATGCAGCTGCACTCCGCTCACTATCGCGGCCCCGACGTGTTTCGTGGACGGCGGATCCTGGTGGTCGGTGCCGGCAACTCGGGCGCGCAGATCGTCGCGGAGCTCGCGGACGTGGCGGACGTTCGATGGGTGACGCGCGATGTGCCGCGGTTTCTGCCGGACGAGGTGGATGGTCGTGTGCTGTTCGCGCAGGCGACGGAGCGTTATCGCGCCGTCCGCGACGGGCGCCCGGCGCCGCCGGCGCGCAGCCTTGGCGACATCGTCGCGGTCCCGCCGGTGCGCGCGGCTCGAGCGCGCGGTGTGCTCGATCCACTGCCGATGTTCGAGCGATTCGACGAGGGCGGCGTCGCGTGGCCGGACGGAACGTACCGACCGGTGGACGCCGTCATCTGGGCGACGGGGTTTCAAGCGGCGCTCGCGCATCTGGAACCGCTCGGAGTAATCGAGTCCAACGGTCAGGTGCGAACCGACGGGACGCGCTCAACCATCGAACCCGCTCTGTGGCTCGTGGGGTACGGCAACTGGACGGGCTACGCGTCGGCGACATTGATCGGCGTGGGCCGTTCGGCGCGATCAACGGTTGAGGAAATCGCGACCGCACTCAGCGCGATGAATCCCGCGGCTTGACCTCCAGCGCCTCATAACATACTATCATCCGCATATGCGGATGAGCGAATATACGCGCGGCCCGACCGTCGCACCTGGCGTCGCCAAACTCGACATGTTGTTCAAGGCCTTCGCCGATCCGACCCGCTTACGGATTTTGAATGTGCTGGCGGCCGGTGAGCTCTGCGTATGCGACATCGTCGATCTGCTCGAGCTGCCGCAGCCCACCGTATCGCGACATCTCGCGGCGCTCCGCCACGCGCGGCTCGTCGACGTCGTTCGCGCGCAGCAGTTCGCGCACTACCGTCTCTCGGCGCCGGACCACCCGGTCCATCGTACGCTGCTCAACTGCGTGCGCAGCTGCTTCAAGGGCATCGAGTCGTTGGTTGATGAGCGCGCGGCCGCGGAGGACCGTATCCGCGCGCGGGAGAGCAATCCGTGCTGAACCAGGCCACGCCGCAGCGCGTCGGATACGCATTGATTTCCGACATCCACGCAAACCTGCCTGCCCTCGAGGCGGTGTTGCGCGACATCGATGGGCGTAGGACAGCCGTCGACGCGACCTATCATCTGGGCGATCTCGTCGGGTACGCGCCGTGGCCCAACGAGACGGTCGCGCTCCTTCGTATGCATGGGATCGACGGCGTGAACGGGAACTACGATTCCACGGTCGCGACGAATTACAAGCATTGCGGGTGCAAGTACGAGGACCCGCATCAAGAGGCGCTCTCGCACGAGAGCTTCGCCTGGACCCTCGCGCACACGTCGCCCGCGACCAAAGCCTATCTCGGCACGTTGCCGTTCCGCATCGACGTGCGACCGCTGGGCGGGCACCTCGCGGGGCCGACGATCACGCTTGTGCATGGGACGCCGACGCTCAACACCGTGTACTGGACGGAGGATCGACCCGATGACTTCTGCACGAAGATGTCGCAACTGGTCGGAGCGCGGGCCGGCGACGTGATCGCGTTTGGCCATACCCATAAGCCATGGCACCGAGTGGTCGAGGGGGTGCACTTCGTGAATACCGGGAGCGTCGGACGGCCGAAGGATGGGGATTGGCGGGCCGGCTATGTGCTCCTCGACGCTGGCGCCGCCGATGTGCACGTGGAGTTCGTGCGCGTCGAGTACGACGTCGAGCGCGCCATGCAGGCGATTCGGGCGAGCGAGCTGCCGCGCGAATTCGCGGAGTATCTGCGCACCGGCGGCGGACCGGCGGCGAAGACCGTCGCCGCGGGGCGTTAACACGTGGCGCAGCGCTGGCGACGGGCGAGCGCGGAAGCGATCGGCACGTTCTTTCTCGTGCTGATCGGACCGGGCGCCGCCATGGTCGATGCGGCGACACACGGCGCGCTGGGCGTTGGCGGCATCGCGCTGGCGTTCGCGTTCGTCATCATCGGCATGGTGTACGCCGTCGGGCATCTGTCGGGCGCGCACCTGAATCCCGCGGTGACTGTCGCGTTCTGGTCCACCGGGCGGTTCCCTCGCGCCGACGTGCTCCCGTATCTCGTCGCGCAGTGCGTGGGCGCGATCGGCGCGTCGACGCTGTCGCGTGCCGTGCTCGGCGTGGTGGGGCACATGGGCGCCACGCTGCCATCGCTCACGCCGTCCGTCTCCATCGCCGGTGCGTTCGGCCTCGAGTGGGTGATGTCATTTGCCCTCATGTTCGTGATCATGGCGGTGGCGACGGACGACCGCGTGGCGCCCGGGTTTGCGCCGATCGCGGTCGGCCTGACGGTAGGGTTCTGCGCCCTGATGGGTGGGCCACTCACCGGTGCATCGATGAACCCGGCCCGGTCGCTTGGGCCGGCGGTCATCGGTGGCGAGTGGCGAGCGCATTGGATCTATTGGGTAGCGCCGCTCACAGGGATGCTCGCCGCGGCCCGCGCCTACGATTGGTTGCGACCGGCCGCCGTACCGGTGCCACGCGTCCAGGCGACCGTCATCGGCATCGAGGGACCGGTGGGCGAGCCGGTGTGAATGCACATCCTGTCGCCGATATCCAATGCTGGCCGGCGCCGGCACGTCAGGGATCCTATCGGCGAATGTGAGGCAAAGCCCGACACCGTTCAACCATGCGCCGCCCATCCTTAGGCTCATGGAACGCGCGCCGGGCCTGGGCCGGCCATGACCGCTACGGGTTGATGTCACATGCGTCGTCTCGCTCTCGCGTTGTTACTCACGCCGGCATTCGCACACGGCCAGTCACTGTGGGTCGATCCCGACGGACGGCCGAATCCCGCATCATGGGAGCTCATCCGCGCGCTAGCCGATGTCGGACAACGAGGGCTCGACCCGGCGGATTATAGTGCGGCACATTGGCAGGCCCTCGCGTCCGAGCTCGAAGGCGCGTCTGTCGGCCGCGACTCGATTATCGCGGAGCTCGACCAAGGCCTCACGGTGGCGTTCATCGAGGCGCTATCCGACCTCCATGGCGGGCGCATCGATCCGGCCGCACTCGGCTATCAACTGCACCTTCGCCGCGAGGCGTTCGATCCAGCGGCGATTGCTGGCCGGGCACTGACCAGCGGTCGGATTGCTGACGCGTTCGATGACGCCGAGCCCCGCCTCCTGCAGTATCGTCACATCGAGGTGGCGCTCGCGCAGTATCGGATCCTCGCGCGTGACTCGACGCTCGTGCGGGTTCCGCCCATTCGGGGGGTGACACGCTCAGGAGACCCGTTGCCCGAGGCGCCGATCCTCCGTCGGTGGCTCGCCGCGCTCGGGGATCTGCCGAGTGCCGGTCCGCCGGCGTCCGATGATGTGTACGATGAAAGCTTGGTGCGCGCCGTGCGGGGGTTTCAGCAACGGCGCGGGTTGGACTCGAGCGGCATGCTCGACCCGGCGACGGTCGCCGCACTGCGGCAGCCGGTCTCGTGGTATGTGCGACGCTTGGAACTGGCGTTGGAGCGTCTGCGTTGGCTGCCGGATCGCGACACCGGACAGGTGGTCGTAGTCGATATTCCGGCGTTTCGACTGTGGGTGCTCGACTCGCTCCGATCGAGCGCGGCGCCGACGCTGGCCATGAACGCGATCGTGGGACAGGCATTCGGCAAGCAGACACCAGTTCTCGAGCAGACCATGCAGTCGGTCGTCTTCCGGCCGTACTGGGACGTGCCTTCCCCGATCACGCGACGCGAGATCGTCCCGGAGCTACGCCGCGATCCGAACTATCTCGCCAAGAACGATATGGAGCTCGTGCCGTCGACGCCGCCTGGTCAGGCGATCGCGGCGCTCCTTGCCGGTCGTGCGCGCGTTCGGCAGCGGCCCGGACCGGACAATGCGCTCGGGCTGATCAAGTTTGTCTTTCCCAACGACCGTGACATCTATCTGCACAGCACGCCGGCGCAGCAGCTCTTTCTGCGTACGCGCCGTGACTTCAGCCATGGGTGCATCCGCCTCGAGCATCCCGCGGCGCTAGCGGAGTATGTGCTGCGTGGGAATCTCGGATGGACCCTGGCTCGGATCGATTCGGCGATGCAGGGGACGAAGACGTTCGAGGTGGAGCTCCGGCGGTCGATTCCCGTGCTGGTGTTCTATGCGACGGCCGTGGCGTGGCCCGATGGCCGGGTGGCGTTTTATCCCGATATCTACGGGCACGATGCACGACTCGATCGGGCCCTGCGCGAGCGGAGCGCGGCGGGCGCCGCGCCCGATGTCGCGCTTCGCCGGACGGACCGTCAGGGAATCACCGACAGTCGGTGAAGCATTGGGATCGCAGATTCGGTCCCATGACAAAACACACCGACATACTCGAAGCGGAGCCGGTGGTCACCCACAACTTGGGTGCGCTGGCGACGTTGGTCGCGACGGATGGAAACGAACCCGGCTGCGCAGCCACTCGCATCGCCGCGGCCCTCATGGACGCGGCTCGCATCGTCCCGAGCGCGATCGTCGTCGACCCGACCCCACTACCGACCGGCGAAGCGCTGGCGAAACGTCGCTCGGAGCTCGATCAGATGCTCGAGAGCACCGGCGCGTCCGGGTGGTCGCTCCGTGTCCGCGCCGGAGACCCCGTCGAGGAGATCGCGCGCGAGGCCAAGCGTGGAGCGTTCGAGCTGCTGATGATCGGGCTGCGCCAGCACGGATGGCTGGAGCGTGCGACGCGGCGCGAAACCGCGCTCCGCATCATCGCTCGCAGTGAAATTCCCGTGCTCGGTGTCGCGTACTGGCTGCATCGCGTCCCGCGCCGGATCGTGGTCGGCATCGATTTCAGCCGCAGTAGCATTCACGCGGCGGAGATGGCATGCCGCATTCTGGCTGATCGAGGGAGGCTCGTGTTGGCGCACGGCGATCAGTCGTTCGCCTCAGCAGACGAGGATATGGAGGGCGCAACCCGAATCTACGAGCATGGGGTGGAGGCCAAACTGACCGCGCTGATGCGGCGGTTGCCGCTTCCGTTGCGAGGTACCATCGAGACCGTTCCTCTTCGCGGCGCGCCGGCCCCCGCGCTGCTCGAGCTGGCTGAACGCAGCGATACCGATGTGCTGGCGGTGGGACGGCAGCACCATCGTCCGTTGAGCCGCTGGCTCCTTGGGAGCGTCACCGCCGATCTCGTGCGCGACGCACGATGCTCGGTGTTAGTGACACCGCTCCTGCCGTAGCGACTACTCGTAACGGAGCTGGGAGTCTTTCTCGTCGCGTATCCGGATGGCGACGTCACGGTACGGGCCGACGCGGAGATCCAAGAGCGATGACAGATCGGGAGCCGGAGTGGTTGGCGGCTGTGAGGCGCGGGCATCCGGCCGACGCCAGTCGATATCCTCGCATGGCGTGGTGTCGACGAAGCAGGCGTAGAAGCGATCCAGGCCGATCCGCGCGCCACTCGGCGTTTCGAGTACGAGTTCGTGCGATGCGCTGGAGATCGGTCGCACGCGCGTGCCCGGTCGGATGCCAACCGTTCCACAATACGTTCGGATGAGCTCGAAGCAGATGTCGCGAATCTGGACTGGGTCGCCGATGGCAACATCACTCAAGGATCGACTCACTGTTCCGCCCTCTTGGCTGTGGTGTGCCCTGGGATGATGCGCGGTCAGGGCACTGGGCGGTGTCAGTCTTCGGCGGTACCGGTTGTCGGGTGATCCCTGACGAGCCGTCGTGCAGGTTCCCGATACGTCTTCATGTCGGGCCGCGATATCCTCCGCGCAACCAAACGGAGAATGTCATGCTACAGAATATCGGCGTACTCCTGCTGTCGGCGGTTGGCCTGTTTTTCGTGAGCACCCTCGCCTGGCGCATCGTGAGGCGCATGCGCGAGCGCCCGGGCTCGACACGCTGAGCGTTCGGGGCCCTAGAGCGTATCAGCCAGGCGCTCGGCGTGCTTCATTGTGGCTCCGGCAGCGTCACGTCCTCAGCGCGTTTGTCATCGCGTAGGCCGAGATACACCGGCTGGCGCAGCTTGCGATCGGCGGTCAGCTCCTGGTATGCGATCTGGGCGACGAGGTGTGGTCGGAGATACGTGACCGCGCGCTCGCGTGGTGGATCGGCCATTGGAGGCGTCCGTCTCACGAGTGGTTGGAACCGCTTATAGAGACTGGCGAGCGTTGGTCGGTCGAAGCCGGTGCCGACTTTGCCAACGTAGCGCAGCTCGCCGGCATCATAGGCGCCGAGCAGCAGGGCGCCGAAATACGGTCGCGAGCGCTCGGGCGCTGTGTATCCGAGGATGATGAACTCGTCCTCTTGGTGGACCTTGACCTTGAGCCAGGATCGCGATCGGCCCTCGATATACGGCGACGACAGGTCTTTGGCGACGAGCCCTTCGTAGCCACGCCGCTTTGCGACCTTGAAAGCGGCGAGCCCCTTCACGGCGAGGCGGCGCGACAACAAGAGGACGCCGGTCGACACGACCGCGCCTTCGAGGGCGGCTCGGCGTGCCGAAAGCGGTTGTCGGCGCAAGTCTTTGCCCTTGGCGAAGAGGCAGTCGAACACGGCGTAGGTGGGCTTGTCGGTGGCCTTCTGCAACCACTGAAAGCGCGAGACCTTCTTTCGATCGAACACCACGACTTCGCCGTCGAGCAGCAGGGTCGCGGGCCGAAGATTGGCGATCGCCGCGACGATCTCCGGAAAATGACGGGTGTCATCTCTCCCGTTGCGCGACAGGAGACGAACGCGTGTGCCTTCCTTGTAGGCGAGCATCCGAACGCCATCGTATTTCTCTTCGTAGACCCAACCGGCCTTGTCGAACGGTTGCGCGACCAGGGTGGCCAGCATCGGTTGCACGCGGAACGGAATGCGATCGCGCATTGTCGGGGGATTCCTGACTCACGTGAGTCCGGCGAAGCGCCAATGTGGGAAGTATGGACGATCTGGCGGTCGCGCTCCAATTTGGGCGTCTCGGTGGCCCAGCATGGAGAGCAGGAACTTGTAGCGAGTGGTGATCACGGCCGCTGCCACCTAAGTTGCAGTCAACCTACTCGATGCTCATTTCTACCGCCGCCGGCACGTGACCGTTCACCGCGAGGTCCACTTCACCGCTGGCGATGTCGTGCGCGATATCGTCATCGGGATGTCGGATGGGCTCACGGTGCCGTTTGCCCTAGCGGCTGGACTATCCGGCGCAGTGCAAGCGTCGCGTATCGTTGTCACAGCAGGTCTGGCGGAGATTGCGGCCGGATCCATTGCCATGGGACTCGGTGGGTATCTCGCCGCGCGAAGCGATGCCGAGCACTATGCGAGTGAATCGGCGCGCGAGGCGCGCGAGATTGTCGAACAACCCGACGCCGAGCGTGCCGAAGTGGCCACGATTTTCAGCGCGTATGGCCTCGGCGAGGCTGATACGGCACGCGTCGTGAACGCTTTGGCCGCGCGCCCTGATCAGTGGCGCGACTTCATGTTGCGATTCGAGTTGGGCCTCGAGGCGCCGGATCCCCGTCGAGGGCTTCGCAGTGCACTCACCATCGCCGTCTCCTACATCGTCGGCGGTCTGGTGCCACTCGGGCCATATCTCGTCATGCGTGACAGCCGGTCGGCACTGCGCGCGTCCGTAGTGGTCACTGGCATAGCCTTGCTCCTTTTCGGATACGCGAAGGGCCGGTTCACGGGGGCGGCCGCGATTCGGAGCGCCATCCAGACATTCGTGATCGGCGGACTGGCTGCGGCGGCGGCGTTCGTCATCGCCCGAGCCATCAGCTAACCGCATCGGGCACCCCACAGCGCGGTAGGTAGCGGCGGCCGGCCTGCTCAGGCTATCGTATCCCCATGCGCGATACTCCACTGCTCAAGATCGTTGTTGGCTCCGTTATCGGGACGCTCCTCGTGCTCGCGATTCTGGCGTTCATCGGCGTGGAAGCTGGCCTCATGCCGGCCAACGCCGACGTCAAACCCGGGGTGTTCGAAACGTGGGCGGCGAAGACCTCGCTTCATACCGCCATCGAGCGCGGCATCAAGCCGTTGCACGATCCCATTCCGGCGACCGATTCCGTGATGACCGCCGGTGTTCGACTGTATGGTCAGCACTGCGTGGTGTGTCATGGCGCCGCGGATGCGAAGCCGTCGGCGACAGCCAAGGGCGTCTACATAGATCCGCCCCAATTCGCGAAGCATGACGTCAGCGACGATCCGGTGGAGGAGACGTATTGGAAAATCACGCACGGCATACGCTTTACGGGGATGCCGTCGTACGCGCCGTCGTTGACCGAGGCGCAGCGTTGGGCCATCGCGTCATTCCTGCGGCACCAGGACTCGTTGCCGCCGAATGCGCTCGCCGCCTGGAAATCGCTCAAGAGCGCGGCCGACACGACCTGATCATTTGTCTCACGCGTAGGCGAATCGACGACACAGATTCGCGGTTCACCTGACACGCTCGAATTATCGTTGGCGGTACCATCTACACGAGGCCAACCTGAGGGTGTCATGAACCGAAATTTGTTGCTGGGCGTGGTGTCCATGGTGGCGTTCGGTTGCGCGCCGGCCGTGCGTGTCGAGACGAATCCGTCGCCGAGTGAGACGTTCTCACGCGATCGGACATTTCGCTTTCTGTCTGACGCGCCTGAGAGCGAGACCCCAAGGCGCGCCGTGCGATCGGACATCGCCCGGGCGCTCGGGATGCGCGGGTATGCCGAGACGTATCGGAGTCCGGACCTGTTTGTCGATTACTCGCTCGCCATGAGCCAGCATCTTGATGTTCGATACGACGACTTTCAGGATCCGTCGTTTGCCGCGCCCCCGAAGTGGGGATTTTGGCCTGAACGACAAGTGACGGTCGTGGTGCGCGCGACGCTCACGGTCGCGGTCTTGGACGGCGACGGGAAACGCCTGTTGTGGCGCGGCACCGGCACGATGGACATGCCGGATGACCCCAATGATGAGATCCTGGCGCTCGACCACATGGTCGAAGCGGTCATGCAGAAATTCCCAGGCTATCCGACGGCGGCGCCGTGGCCGAAGTCCGTGGCTGTGCGCGCTCGCTGAGGGAGGATACGATGCAGACGCAAGCGATCTCGATCACGATTGACCACCTCGGACTCGCGGGCGACTTGCGCATTCCCGAGAACGCATCGGGGCTCGTGGTCTTCGCACATGGCAGTGGGAGCAATCGTCGGTCGCCCCGAAACCGTTATGTAGCGCAGGCGTTGGAGCAGGGCGGACTGGCGACCCTGCAGTTCGATCTCTTGACGCCAGACGAGGCGAGGATCGATGAGATGACGCGCGAGCTCCGCTTCGACCCCGTGCTCTTGGGCGACCGACTGGGTGCCGCGACCGATTGGATGCGTCACGAGCGGCGCTTCGAGCCGCTGCCGATCGGCTATTTCGGCGCGAGCACGGGAGCGGCGGCGGCGATTCGTGCGGCGACTGGGCGACCCGGTGTGGTGCGCGCGGTCGTGTCGCGTGGTGGGCGGCCGGATCTGGCGGGCGCCGCGCTGCGGACGATCGAGACGCCAACGCTCCTTATCGTGGGCGGTGCGGATACCGAGGTGATCGAGCTCAATGCGCGGGCGTTCCGGGGGATGCGTGGGGTGAAGGAGAAGGAGATGGTCATCATCCCTGGCGCGACGCACCTCTTTCCGGAAGCAGGCGCCATGGAGGAGGTCACGCGCCTCACTCGCGACTGGTTTACGCGCCATTTGGCCACCGTGCCGGTGTCGGGGGCCATATGGTAGCACCGGGGCCGATCCTGATCGCGACTCGTGGCGATCCGAGCTCCGCGGCCGCCGTGCGGGTTGGCGGGATGTTCGCCGCACGCCAGCACCGCCATCTGGAAATCGTCGCGGTGGTCCCGCCGGTCATCGCGCCGGCGCCGGGGTATGGGGCGGTCGGGGCGTCTGCTCAGATGGTGTCGGACGCGGCGTGCGACACGATCGGCGCACGCGTGCGCGCGCAGGTGTCGGCCGCGGTGCCGACCATACCGGCCGCCATCACCGTGGAAATCGGCGCACCGGCCGACGGGATCGTCGATCATGCGGAGGTCATTGCGGCATCCATGATCGTGCTTGGCGTGGGGCGACACGCGGCGATCGATCGGGTACTGGGCCTCGAGACCGCCATCAGTGTGATGCGGCTGGCGCACGTACCGGTGCTGGCGGTCGCGGCCGATGCACAGGTCCGGATGACGGCCATCGCTATTGCGACCGACTTTGGCGCATCGACGAGCCGGGCGGCTCATCTCGTCACTGAGCTGGCCATGGACGATGCGTGCGTTCACTTATTGCACGTCGCGCCGAGCTCAGACGCAGCCCTCTCCACCGAGCTCGCGGTGTTCGGCGAGACATTGCCAGTGCCGAAATGGGGTACGCTCCGGCCGCATCTTCTCACCGGCGATCGCGCGCACGCGCTGATTGAGTTCTGTGACGCCACCGGGGTTGAGCTGATCGCGCTCGGTAGCCACGGTCGGCGGAGCCTCGGCGAGATGGTATTGCGTCACGCGCGAGGCTCCGTGCTCTTCGTGCCGTAAGGAGACTCACCGAGCATCGGTGACGACTGGAAGGGCGACGTGTTCCAGTGCACGGCCGACTTTCGCCGGTGCCCAGTGCCCGAGTTTCGCGCCGAGATCCGCCAGCGTCAGGACACCGTGAAGTCGATCCTTCCCGGATACGACGAGCACGCGTCGAACTTGGCCCCTGGTCATCGCATCGATCACCGCATCGATCTCGGTGTCCCCATGGACGGTGACGAGGGGTGGCCGCGTCATGTGATCGCCGACTGTGCATGAGCGGGGATCGTGACCGTGTGCTGTGCAGCGCACGGTAATATCGCGATCCGTTATGACGCCGACGACGTGCATCGTGTGGGGGTCATCGACGACCGGGAGGAGGCCGACTTCGCTTTCCTGCATGATGTCGGCGGCGGCCGTAATGGTGGCGTCGGGGGGCACGGTCTTCGGCTTACGAGTCATTACGTCGCGCGCGATCATGGTCCGATCCTCGGGTCACAGGGTTGATGGGTAGGTCTCAGGGAGCTCGCCGCGATCCCAGGTGCCGGTGCGTTCGAGTGGCTCGACGGCCCGCGTGATGTCATAGTGGAGCACGGCATCGAACTGGCGCGGCAGAGACGCCGGGAAGTAGTGACTCTGGCGCTCCGTATCCGGGCGGTAAATGACGCCAATGGCGCGCTCGAGGCGTCGGCGCTCGAGCACGGGCGCGGCGCCGCTCGTTCGACGAAGGTCCACCGCGAAATTCGGTATCTCGGTGGCGTGGAACAGTGCTTCATAGCTTTCGGGCAGCGCTGGACGGATGCGTTTCCGCTCAGCCCGGCCGTCCCAATCCGAGGCGGCGGTGACCGTGCCACTATAGGTCGTGAATCCAATGGTGCGCGCCGCCTCGCCGTAGCGTTGGCGCGCGAGTTGCCCGATGTTCAACTCTCCCCGATCCGTCATGCCCGTCGCGCGGGCGTCACCGACGTGGGAGTTGTGGGCCCAGACCACGATCTTCCCCTTGGTGTGCCGGCGCAGCTCTTCCAGCGTTTCGGCCATGTGTCGGTCGCGGAGATTCCAGGAGCCGACATGATCACGCACCATCGCGCGATAGTACTCCTCGGCATTCTTGACGAGGCGGGCATTCTGTTCGGCGTAAAAGAGATCATCGGACGCGATTCGCCCATCGCGTGAGGCGTAGCGGCCGGCAGAGCGTCTCAGCTCGACCAGCTGCTCAACGACGGCGCGTTCGCACGACGGCGTGAGACCCATCGTGGCGGCGTACCCGTATTCTTGAGGCTCACCGGGAGCGTGGTCGAAGCACGCGTAGCGCTGTGCGGCACGTCGTGCGGCATCGGGGTCCACCATACGCAGGTAGGTGAGCACGGCCTCGATCGAGGCATGCAGACTATAGAGGTCGAGGCCATAGAATCCGACCTGGTCGGCGATCTTCGCGTGCGCGTCGTTGTGTTGACGGAGCCAGCCGACGAAATCCAACACATCGGCGTTCCGCCACATCCATTGCGGGAATCGACGGAAGCCGGCGAGCGCCTCCGTGGCGTCGGCATCGTCACTAGCGTTCCGGACGTAGCGGTTGATCCGATAGGCGTCGGGCCAGTCGGCTTCGGCGGCCACCGCGATGAACCCGCGTTCCGTGATCAATCGCTTCGTGATCTCGGCCCGAATGCGATAGAATTCGTGTGTGCCGTGCGAGGCCTCGCCGATCAGCACGATGCTCGCGTCGGCGATGATGTCGAGGACGAGATCGAAATCTGACGGGGTGCCGTGTAAGGGACGGGCGTGATCGGCCACGGAGTGGACCAGCGAGCGGATCGCGGTCGCGCTCATGACTTCCTCCCCGCCAAGAGGGCGCGGACTTCGTCGTCACTCACTTGGGCGAAGTGTTCGTACCATGCACCGACGGCGACGAAGGGGTCCGGTGTCGACAGCGTGACGACGTGGTCCGCGATTGCCCTGAGCGTGTCAACCGCCTCGCCGGAACTGACGGGCGCCGCGATGACAATGCGCGTCGCCCCGAGCTTGCTAACGCCGACCACGGCCGCATACATGGTCGACCCGGTCGCGAGGCCGTCGTCGACGAGGATCACCGTCTTACCGGAGAGCTTGGGAAACGGCCGGTCATCCCGATAGGCGCGCTCACGGCGCTCGAGCTCTCGCTGCTCGGTTTTCGCGACGGACTGTATCACCGCGTCACTCAATCCGATGCCAGCGACGACATCGCGGTTGAGGACGATCGTGCCGCCCGAAGCCAGCGCACCGAACGCGAACTCTTTGTGTCCCGGCACGCCGAGCTTCCGGACCAAAAGGACATCCAGCGGTGCTTGGAGTACATCGGCGACAGCGGCCGCGACCGGCACGCCGCCGCGCGGGAGCGCGAGCACGATCACGTCGGAGCGCCGCGCGTACGCCGTGAGATGGGCAACGAGGGCGGCGCCGGCTTCGCGGCGGTCGGAGAAGTAGAAGCCACGCGCGGCACGCGCGGTGTACGGCAACGTCATAGGGCCTACTCCTTCTCGGACGGCGTCGGCGGCGCGATGAGGACCGAGCAGGTGGCTTTGCGGAGGGTCCCTTCGGCGACGCTGCCGAGCGTCAGCCGGTCGAGGAGACCGCGCCCGTGGCTGCCGAGGGCGATCACGTCAGCGGAGTTGGTGGTTGCGATCTGCTGGATCACCTGCAGGGCCTCGCCGTGCTCGAGGTGGGTGATGACGCGGGCCTTCGGTGGTATCGGCAGCGACCGTACGAGCTCATCGACGAGCGCTTGGGCACCCGTCTCATACACATGGAACCACACTGGCGCACCAGAGCCGCCGAGATCCATCCACGGCCACGCGTGCACGAAGTGGATCGTGGCGTCGTCCGCGGCGAGTTCGAGGACCAGCCGCGCGGCGCGCTCCGAGGCGGGGCTAAAGTCTGTCGCGATCACGATCGAGCGCGGCGGTACCCGGGTACTCGCGGTCGACGCCAGCACGGGAATCGTGGTGCGGTGCAGTACGGCAATGGCCGGTTCGACGCCGAACAACCGGGTCGCGGCGTCGTGGCGGCCAATACCCATGGCGATCAAGGCGGCACCGCGTGCTTTGGCGCGCCCGGCGATACATTCGGCGGCCGGGCCGGTTTCCATGGGCCAGTGGCACGGTGTCACCCATCGCCGCGCGTCTCAGCTGTGCGCACACGGATTCCGTGAGTGCCTCGCGACGATCCTTGTCCAGGTCGACATAGCTCGGCGCGTACGCCATGAGATCGGCCGGCAGCGGCTCGAGGATCGTCAGTGCTTCGATCGGTGCGTCACGGCGCATCGCGAAGAGGTAGGCGAGTCGCGCGGCCGTATCCGAGTCGCGTCCGCCGAGTGTCGCGAGCAGAACGCCGTGCGCAAGGGGACGGGCTTCACTAGGAGCGGCGGTGTCAGGGATCAGTGTGTCAGTCGCGGGCATTGGGGGTCGTCCTCATGAGGGAGAAGGATCAGACACGAGGAACATGGCCCAGCACTGTCGCGCCCGAAGTCGGGTAGCGCCCCAATCGTCGTCAGGGATTACCGGACGGGCGAGGCGAGACCTGGATTCCAACGGCCAGGGCTCGTACGCCGGGCAACTGGCGGATGGCCGACGATGCCACGATCCGTTCGTCGACGGAGTCGAGCTCGCCCGTCAGAGTCACGACGCCATTCGCGACGATCACGCAGAGTCGTTGGGCCAACGGGCCCAGGAGTCTTCCCAATACATTCCTGACGTTGTTGTGAAGTGCGATGTCTGACCCCATGCGTCGGAGTATCGTACCGCCGTTCAAGTGTCGCTGAGAGTGGATTGACGGACACGCTGTCCGTTGATCCCTGACAACGTCGAGGCCACCGATGCGGTACGATGACGCCATGCCTAAACGCATTGGCCTCTACTTCGTCTCGCATCACGGTCAGACGCACGCCATCGCCGAGCGGATCGGACAGCGGTTGGCGAATTACCGACACGATGTGACGATCACCGATCTCGAAAGCGATCCGAGGATTCCGCCGGGAGTGCACGAGTTCGATATCGTGCTGATCGGCGCGCCGCTGTATATCCGGCGCTATCCGCGCGCGGTGACGCGATTTCTGCGCGCGCATCGCACTCAACTCATGCGGCATCCGTCGACCGGATTTTTCTCGGTCTCACTCACGGCCGCGAGGTCAACGATCGCGGCCCACATCGAGTCGCTGGGGCCGTTGCGGGAGCTCCTGAGCGACATCGATTGGACGCCCGAGTGGATCGCGAGCTTCGGCGGGGCGATTCGCTATCGCGGGTACGATCCGCTCACCCGTCTCATCATGCGCCGCATTGCCTCGAGCAATGGTGGGCCGACGGACACGTCACGTGATCACGACCTGACCAACTGGGACGAGGTCGTCAGCTTCGCCGATCACCTCCACGATGATGTCCTGGACAGCCCCTTTCGATCCAGGGCGATCTCTCTTCCGGCTCGAAGCCTCGACCGTCTAATGCCCGTGTTCGAGCAGCGGACGACCGCCCGGCTCACGATTCCCGCCACGCCGGACGAAATTCGCCTCGGACTGGAGCAGATGCGCCCGACCGATATGCCACTGGGCCGGTTGCTCGCGAATATTCGCACCATCGGCCGCCCACAGCCGGATCTGCCGTTTCCCGAGATCACCCGACAATTTGGCGCCGTGATGATCACGACGGGCGCCGAGTCTCACGAGGTCATCGGCGGTCTCGTGGGCCGGTTCTGGCAGCGCGACTTTGGCATTGCCCGCCTGCGCGACGAGTCCGAGTTCATCGCCTTCGAGGAGCCGGGATACACGAAAGTGGTCACGGATTTCTGGTTCGACGATGCGCGCGACGATGGCACGGTCGTTCGAACCGAGACGCGCATTCATTCGCTTGGCGCCGACGCGCAAACCCGGTTTGGTCGATACTGGCTCGCCCTATCGCCCGGGATCCGACTGTATATGCGGAGTGTGCTGCACGGCATCCGCCGGGCCGTCAGCCGACGACGACTGACGCGGCCGCGATCGGAAGGGTGAACGTGAATGTACTGCCCTTGCCAGGCGCGCTCTCGACCCAGATGCGGCCGTCGTGGGCTTCGACGATACCGCGAGCGATCGCGAGGCCTAACCCCGTCGAGCGAATTTGCGACTCGCGCCGGTCGTGCCAGAACCGATCGAAGACACGCGGCAAATCATCGCGGGCGATGCCGGGGCCGGTGTCCGAGACCGCGACTTGAACGGCATCCGGCAGGGTCGTGGTCTCGATGGAGATCGCGCCGCCGGCCGGCGTGAACTTGCAGGCATTATGCAGCAAGTTCGCCATCACTTGCAGGATGCGATCCCCGTCCATCGAGACATCGGGCAGTGAGGCGCTCGCGGCGTTCTGGAGCGTGAGTTGCTTTTCCGCCGCCACGGATTCGAACATCGCTATGGCCTGACCCAGCACCGGACCGAGCGGTCGCCGCCGCCGCTCGATCGAAAGCTTCCGTGCATCGATGCTGGCGACGTCCAGGAGGTCCTGAATAATCCGCGACATAAGTGCGGTCGACTCCTGGACGGTGGCGAGGAGCTCACGGGTCGTCTCGGCGTCCGCCTGGGACTCGCGGAGGGCGCCGGCGCACATGTTGATGGCGCTCAGGGGATTCCTGAGATCGTGCGACACGACCGCGAGCACCTCGTCGCGTGCGCTGACGGCGCGACGGGTGTGCTGATAGAGCCGGCCGCCATTCACCGCCAGCGCGACGCGGACGGCGAGCTCCTCGGCGAGTGCGCGATAACTCGCATCATGGCGGCGGCCGCCGCGCGCCATCGCAAAGGTCATCGCGCCGAGTACGGCTCCTTGGGCGACGAGCGGCACGATGAGCAGTGAGCCAAACCCGGGTTGAGGCTCGCCATCGTCTGGCAAGAGACGTGTCGTGCCATCACGCAGCGTCACGACGACCGGATCATCCGCGTCCCACGTGAGGGGCGCGCGTCTCAGCATGGGCGGAAGCGCGGGATCCGAGGCGGCGGTCGCGACCGTCGCGATGCTGGTGCCATCCAAGAGGTCAATCGCGCAGACGTCACCCAGCGTCGGGACCGCCCGCTGGGCGACGCGCTCGAGAGCGGTCGGGTCGCGAATGAGGTCGCTGAGTAGGGCCCCGGCTTCGGACAGGAAGCGCAAACCCTCTTCCGTCCGTTGCCGATCGGTGATGTCACGGAGCGTCACCGTAAACGTCCACCGGCCGCCGGCTCGAAAGCGGGAGATCGATGCCTCGGCGGGAAAGATCTCCCCCGACTTCCGAAGACCCGCGATCGGTGAGCGCTCTCCCATCCGTCGGGCGGTCTGGGACGACGTGGCGAAGTTGGCGATGTGCGTGCCGTGACGTGCCCGGGCGGCGGGTGGTAGCAGGATGTCGAGCGGCTGGCCGAGGATCTCTTCGGCGCTGTACCCGAAGATGCGTTCGGCGCCCCAATTGAACATCGTGATGCGACGATCCTCGTCGATGGATATGATCGCATCGACGGCGATCGAGACGATACCGCCGAGCTTCGCCTCGGCAACGCGATGGGCTTCCTCCGCCTGCTTCTGAAGGATCAGTGCACCGAGCTGGCTCGCTACGGCCGTAGTAATTCGCGCGAACCGTGTATCCTCGCTTCTGGCCTCCTTCATATAGAAGCTGAGCACGGCGACGACATCGTCGCCGGCAAGAACCGGAATCGCGACCGCGGCTTTGAGGCCTGCCGTGGCGGCGAGGGGCGCGCGAGTGAACGTCTCGGCCGTCGTGAGCTTGCCCTCCCACACCGGCTCGGCGCGCTCCCACGCCTTTCCCGGTAGGCCTTCGCCTCGCACAAATTGGAATCCTATGCCTTGGGCCGCGAACGCCTCGATCCTTGGGTCCCTCGTCGTCCAAACGGCGCCGCGTGCGAGTCGCGCCGTTTCGTCTTCACCTTCGCGCAGCCACGCTTCGGCCATCGCCCAACCCGAGGTTTCGCAGACGGTTCGTAGCGCGGCCGCTATGGCCAACTCCAGGGAGTCGGTATGGCCGATCGCCAGCGCAAGGCGCAGGAGCAGCTGCGATTCGTGCTCCGTTCGGCGCTGCTCGGTGACATCGCGTCCTTCGGCGAATACGCCGAGCACCGTGCCGTCGGCGTCGAAGAATGGCCGGGCCGTCCACTCTATGGTTGCGCCATCGACGACCGCGTCTCGGGTCTCGACGCGCCCCTTACCGTTACCGCGACGTTCGACGACCCTACGCCACCAGTTGACGGCGTCAGGGTTAGCGGACTCGACCTCGAGATATTGCTTGGCGAGCGCGTTGGCGCTGCGCACACGCCCGTCCGGATCGAGCACCAGTATCGCGACCGGTGCTTGCTCGAACGCTGAGGTAGACAGCGGAGCCTCGTCTGCGTCGAGTCTGTCGGACACAAACGTCCTAGTTGCGGGAAGAAGCCTGGGATTTCATTCTGTCGGACGCCGGCAAATCCCGCAAGAGACCGTGGGGTAACGACCTAGCACTACTGAGGTTCAATGTAACGAGCCGGACGACGCACCCACCAGTACCGTGCAGGGTGCCGTCGACAGGATCGCCCGCGCGGCGGAGCCGATCGGCGGGTGCTTGAGCTGTGTGGTAGACAGGCCGCGGCGACCTATGGAAATGAGGTCCACCCGGTGGGTGGCGGCGAGCTGCAGGATGCTCGTCGGGACCTCGCCGGCGACGCGATGCCGAGAGGTGGTCACATCAGGCGGTGGCACGACAGTGGTTTCGACGGCATCGAACAAGAGCTCCTCGTGCGGAACCAGATCTTCGCCGCCCGAACGTAGCGGTCGGACCGAGACCATAAAGGCGCGAGCAGGGCGGGCGATGACTCCAAGTGCTGCCTGTGCGGCCCGGACGCTCGATTGGCTGAAGTCGAGCGCCATGAGGACCTTGTGTGGTAGGTCGATGACGTCGGCCGGTACTGATAGGACTGCTGTCAACACCGAGGTGACGACATCCAATGCGGCGCGCCGCGCCGAGCTGGCTCCCACGAGAACAAGCGCAGCACGACGCTCGCCGCTAACGCGCCCGAGCGCTGTCGCGAGATCCCCCGGGAGAATCGTGTGCGCCCAAATCGGCGGGGCAGTGAAGAGGTCATCGAGGAGACTATTCACGCGCCGGCTAGATGATCGATCGCCGGCGGTGACGAGCTCGACGTCATGGTGGTGCAGGTCGGCGAGTCGCTTCGCCAGCCGCAGAGCGCCGGCCGATGATTCCTGTCCGTCGGTCGCTACGAGAATGGGCACGTGCAATAGATGTGGTGAGACCCCGCCGTCCGTGTCCGGGTCTCCCTGACGCACCTGTCCGTCGAAGCCCGGGCAATGTCAGGGGAACCCTGACAAGAACAGGAGCTGCCCATCAGTATTCTGACAGGACTCTCCAGGGGGATGTGATGCCGGGCGACACGATTCGAGTGCTGTTAGCCGACGATCATGCCGTGGTTCGCGCGGGCGCGAAGGCCATGATCGCGGCGGCGAAGGATATGACCGTCGTTGGCGAGGCCTCAACCGGCGCCCAAGCGATCACGATGGCGCAGCGGTGTGATCCGGACGTCATCGTGCTCGACCTTGACATGCCGGAGGGCGATGGTCTCGAGGTGACCAAAGTGATCGTCGCGCGTGGACCGCGTCCGCGCGTGCTGGTGTTGACGATGCATACTGAAGAGCAATATCTGGTGCCGATTCTGCAAGCGGGGGCAGGCGGATACGTGGTCAAGACGGCCGCCGACCGCGAGCTCGTCGATGCGATTCGGGCCGTGGCCAACGGTGATCTCTATGTGCGCCAGGCGGCGGCGCGCGTGCTGGCGCAGGGGCTCACCAAGAAGGATCCGGCGAAAGTGGATCGTGAGCGCTACGAAGCGTTGAGCGACCGTGAGCGTGATGTGCTGCGCATGACGGCGGAAGGGTACACGGCGCCGGAAATCGGCGAGAAGCTCTCGATCAGCTCGAAAACGGTGGACACTTACAAACAGCGCGTCCACGAGAAATTGGGACTGACGCACCGCGCCGACTACGTGCGGTTCGCGCTCAAGCTCGGGTTGTTGACGCCGACGTAGCTGCTGTCGGCGTGTCGACAGGATGTCGGGCGCCGGGTCAGCATCCTTCCGCTTGGAGACGCGGGTCGGTGGCATGTTCGAGGTCGAGACGGGTGGCCCCGGATCCGTGACAGTCCTTCTGTGGCTGGGCATCCGAGACACCCGGTGGTGATCACTGGGCCAAAATCGGACCGAGCGAGGCTAGTCGAGTGAGAATGGTGGATAGTCGTCGGTCACGAGCAACAGGTACGCCTCGACGCGTAAGTTCCATCGGAGCGCGCCGACGCCGAACTGGTAGAGGGACTCGGGGTACTCACCGGTGAAGAGAATCGCGAACCACGCGATCGCCGTGCTCACCGCCCACGCGAGGCCGAGCATCCAGAGGGCGATGAGTTGTGGGATGGCGAGAATGATGCGGAAGGCGACCGTGCTCCGATCGCGGGGCGAGTCCGGCCCACTGAGATCGAGGGTGACCGGGTAGGGGCCATCGCCGAACGGCGGATACTCATCGCGCAGCAGCGCGAGATAGGCCATCGCGCGCGCGCGCCAGTGGAGATAATACGCGGCCAGATCCCAGAGTCCCTGCGGCGCGCGGCCGGTGAACACGATCGCGAACCACGCCATCACCGCGGCGGCGGCCGCGACCGCGCCGAGGAGACCCGCGCCGCCCGCCCAGGTCGCGTGGTCCTGGCCGGCGGCGGGTCGCCAGGGCCAGGTGAGCACCGCGGCGACTGGCGCGCCGACGAGGATCATGTGCGGGAGTCCCAGGAAGAACCGAAACAGCGTCGTGAGGCGATTGCGGTTCGACAGGGCTGGCTCGACGTGGAGCTCCACCGGCAAGGCAGGCATGGTCATGTTAGTGCGACATGGTGGCGTAGAATTTCGGCGAGCCCACGCGAATTATGCCGACCGCGCCTTTTTCGGCATCGGCGAAGCTGTGCGTCACAAAGGGGTAGAGGCCCTCGCCGCTGGCCTCGCGGTCGAACACGGTCTCGAACACCGCGCCGCTGCCCGCCGGTACCGCGTACGTCTGGACGCCGGTCAGGGCATGCGAAGGATCGCCATCGGGGTAGACGCGATCGAAGATGGCGCCGACGACGTGAAAGTCGCTCGTCGCGTTGGGTCCGGCGTTGAGGACGAAGAAGCGGACGCGATCGCCGACGTTGACCTGGAGTGGGGTGCTCTTGTATTGGAAGGCGTTGCCATTGAAGACGACGTAGCTCGGGTTCTTGGCGAGGGCCGCCGACCAGTCGGCGTCCGTCCCTTTGCTATAGAACTCGCTCTGCACGATCACGAACTCTTTGTCCGCCGCGGTGGGCCAGCCGCCGCTGGGATCGACGATGATCGGGAGATACATGCCTTGCATGAGGTGCATGAGGACGGGCGGCGTACCGCAATGCACCATGAACGCGCCGGCGTCCCGCGCGATGAAGCTGAACGCGATCGAGTCGTGCGGCAGGATCATACGGTAGGCGACATTGGCGGGAATGCGCGCGGCGTGGAAGTCGATCGAGTGCGGGATCGGCGACTCGTTTACCACGCTGATCCGAACCTCGTCGCCGACGCGGACCCGGAGGACCGGTCCCGGGACCGTGCCACCGAAGGTCCACGCGTGATACTTCACGCCTGAGGCGATTTCGACGGTGGTCTCGCGGATAGGGATCCGGAACGCTTTGATGTGCGCCGGTGACGCGACGGTGAGGCGTGCATCGTAGACGGGTATGGTGGCGTGGACGGTACGGCCGAAGTCCACGGCATCGATCGTCTTCCGCCGACGAGTGTCGGCATGCGAGAGGAGGACATCGCTCAAGACGGCGACCACGACCCCGATCGCTAGGAGTGTCGTTTTACGTGTTGTCATGGGGTAGCCCGGCCTTCCAGTGCCGCCCAGATCGCGTCGGCCATTTCCGCTGACCATGCCCGGGATGGTGTGGCGGCCTGCTGTTCGATCCCGGAATCTTTGACGTCGATCTCAACCTGCGTCGCCCAAATACCTCGCACCCGTCGCACGGCACGGACGGCCGCGTCTCTCGCGGCGTCGGTCAATACCCATCCCCGCAACGTGGCGATTCCGTCGTGAACGGCGACCCGAACGCCGTGTGTGGTCAGATTCGGCGACCATTGCAGCGCGTTCCGCGCGTCGTATTCGAGCGTCGCATCCCGATTCGTCGACATCCTGGCTCCTGGATTCGGTCCTCAGAGAGACTACGATCGATGCGAGGCGGCGCGTGTCCGGCCCTCCCCCATGTCATGTCAGGGAGTACCCTACGTCATGACGCCCTGCGGATCGTCACATTGACGGCACTATCAATGGAGAGGGTCCCATGTTGAAGGATCGAGCCATTCACGAGCGCGTGTTGGTCGCCGTCTGCCGTGAGATCGGAGCCGGGATCGGCAGCGTGAACGTGCGCGTCGAGCAGGGCATCGTGCAGGTGAGCGGCGTCGTGGATACGCCGGCGGAGTATGCGGCGGTCGAGCACGCGATCTGGGACGTGCCGGAGGTGCGAGGCATCGCCCAGCGGTTGCGCGTACGCCGCACGTTCCAGGGCGGGCCGACCGACACGACGCTCGCCGAAGACGTGCTGCGCGTGTTGGAGCGCGAAGGCCATGGCGAGTACCGCGTCCATGTTCAGGAAGGCGTTGTGACGGTGGTCGGGCAATTCAGGCAGCCCGGCGATCGTGAAATGATCAGCGCCGCCGTGGCGTCGGTGCGCGGCGTCCGTGGGGTGTGGACGGCGGACGATGACTGCTTTGTCAGGGGAACCTTGACAGGACGTCCGGGGTGGGGCTGACAGTCGGTCGTGCTCGCTGATGGGATATTGGCGGTGTTCGCCTAATACCTATCGCCTTCTCATCGAGTGCCTCATGTCTAACTCTTCACGTCGCTCATTTCTCCGTGAGGGCGTCGCCGCCGCTCTCAGTGCCGGTGTCCTCGTCGCGTGTCGCGCCCAGGCAGAAACCGTAGCCGATACTCCTACACCGCCAGCGCCGCCCCCACCGCCGCCGTCGCCGACAGCCGCGGCCGATGCGATGGACGCGATGTGCGAGAAGGGCGTCAAAGCTTTTCCCGCGAAGACGGAAGGGAAGGGGAATGTGGTCATGAGGCCTCGCGTCGAGAACGGCGTCAAGATCTTCGATCTGACCGCATCCAAGATTCAGTGGGAGATCACGCCAGGGCAGAAGGTCGAGGCGTTCGCCTACAACGGGATGATCCCGGGTCCTCAGATCCGCGTGAAAGAAGGCGAACGCGTGCGGATCAACCTCAAGAACGAGCTCGATCAGTCCACGGCCATTCACTTCCACGGCCTGTCCGTCCCGAACGACCAAGACGGCGTGCCGTTCATCACCCAACCGCCGATCAAACCGCGCCAGTCGTACACGTACGAGTTCACGGTTCCGCACGCGGGCTCGCACATGTACCACTCGCATCACAACGCGACGACGCAGGTCATGAAAGGGCTGCTCGGCGCGTTCATCGTCGAGCCCAAGGAAGCGTCGAACGAGCCGAAGGTGGCCCTCGACTACGTCATGATCCTGAACGATGGATTGGGCGGTTTCTCATTGAATGGGAAGGGATTCCCGGCGACCGAGCCGCTCGTGGCGACGAAGGGCGAAACGATTCGGATCCGGTATATGAACGAAGGCATGATGATCCACCCGATGCATTTGCACGGTATGCCCATGACCGTGATCGCCAAGGACGGGTGGGCAGTGCCCGCGCCATGGAAGTGCGACACCTTGAACATCGCCCCCGGCGAGCGCTGGGACGTGTTGGTGCACTGCACCAACCCTGGAACGTGGGCATTCCACTGTCATATCCTGGCGCACGCCGAATCAGAGCAGGGCATGTTCGGCATGGTCACGGCGCTGGTCGTCAAGCCGGCGTAAAGCCTGGCGCGATGAGGACCGAGCACGGCGCGGTGCGTAGCACGTGCTCGGCGATGCTGCCCAGTCTGAATCGGCCGACCATCGGGCGTCGGTGGCTGCCGAGGGCGATGAGGTCGATCCAGTGCATGCTGGTGAACTCCCGCACGACATCGATCACATCTCCATATCCAATATGGGTGGCGACGCGAACGGTGGGCGGGATCCGCCATGACGTAATCGTTCGATCGATCAGGGCGTCAACGCCCCGACGGTAGACCCGTGACCAGGTTCGCTGGTCGGATCCGGTGGGCGCCGGCCGCGGTCCGACGTGTATGATGTGCACCGTAGCGTCGTGCGCGGCACACGTGAGCGCAAGCCGTGCGGCGTGGTCCGCCGCCAGACTGAAATCCGTCGCTATCGCGATGGAGTGTAGGGGCGCGGTGAGGGAGGACATTGCGGCGAGGATTGGCGTAGCCGTGCGGCGGAGGACGGCGACGGTGAGCTCGACGCCGAGGAGGCGATCGACAGGGTCATGGCGCCCAATGCCCATGGCGATCAGCGCGGCGCTTCCAGCGACGGCTCGGCTCACGATGCGATCGGCCGCGTCTCCTTCGTCAATGGCAATCGCACTGCCTCCCCCGGTCGACACGCGGCGGCACTGTTGCTCGATCGCTCGACACATGGCGTCGCGCCGCTCGTGATCGATCTCGACCTCGCGCGGCTCGGGGATCAAGAGGTACGGTGCGATCGGTTCGAGCACCGCGAGCACTTCCATGGGGACATGGCGCCGGTGCGCGAACAGCGACGCCATTCGCAGGGCCCCGTCGGAGCCGGGCTTTCCCAACGATGCCAGGAGCACACCACCGGTATGCGGCGCGGGCGAGATCGTGCTGAGGCCGGCGGACATGGCCACTACTTCATGAGGAGAGGGCACGGTCACCTCGAGTCGACGAAGCGCGCAGCGCGTTCATGATCACCACGAGCAGAGGCAATACGAGCATTTGTCGCTAACGATACGACCCGAGGTCGAAGCGCAGCGTCGGCTGACTCCCCACGTCGATTCAGGGATTCGCCGACACCCCGCACGTCTGCGATGCGCGATCATCCTCCCATGACTCGTTCACTGGGTGTCGCCTTGATGCTCGCGACCGCGCTCCGCGCCGGTGCGCAAGAGGACGCGAGCACGTTCCATCCGATCTTTTTGGTCACGGCCGGTGTGGCCGTGCCGGCCGGCGAACTGGCCTCGACGATGTCGCCGGCGCCGACCGGTTACATCGGGCTCGCATTCCGTCGGGGCCGGTCGCGGACCTCACTCGAGATCGGCGAATCATTCACGACCTTCGCGACCGGCGGAGCCGAACACGCAACCGTAGCCGTGTCGGCGCTGAGCATGACGCGCATGATACCACTCGGACCAAAGTGGGAGACGTATCTACGCGGCGGGATCGGCCAGTCGTGGACCCGTGGGACCGCGACCGATGATCGCATCTTGGACGGCGTGTCCCACTTCGGCGTCGCCGTTATGGCTGGCACCGGTCTGCGGTACGGTGGTCGGGTCGGCTGGCTCTTGGGCGTCAACTACATGGCGCTCATGCACAGCGGTGCGGTGCTGCACGTGGTGCCGATCGCGCTCGGCGTGGATTTACGCTGATGACTCGATGGATGCGTATCCTGACGGCAGGCCGCACGCACCGCGCGCTCGTGATTTCAGTTGCCGTCATCCTCATGTGGGTCTCGGGGAACTGGTCGAGCGACAGTTTCGACTCGGCCATGCTCAGTGCCGATTATGTGGCGATCTGGTTCGCTGGACACATGAGAGCAAAGCCCCCTCTGTCAACCCAATTCAAGCACGGAGCCCGACCATGTCGAAAGATCACGAGATTTTCAGCGCCGCCCAGGCGGCGGTACAACAGCAGCTCGGGGCGGTGGGCCGAAAAGTCGGCATCACGATCGCCGACGGCGTTGTCACGTTGATGGGCTATGTCACGACCGCGGCGCAAAAGGCATCGGCCGAGCGGGCCGTCGCCGCGGTGCCCGGCGTGCGGGCGATCGCCGAGGGTCTACATGTGATCGGCGAGCCCGTGCGCCCATTGAGCGATACGACGATCGCGCACGCGATTGTTCGGGCGCTTGATACGATCCCTGGTCGTCCGTCCGTTACGGTTCGTGTGGAAGATGGATGGGTGACGCTGGGTGGACAGGTTCCGACCGACGCGGCTTACGAGGCAGTGGAGCAAGTGTTAGAGTGCGTCCCCGGCGTGCGCGGCATCTCGAGTGAAGTGGAGATCGCCACGCAGCCCATGCCCGCATGATGCACGTGTAAGTGATCAAGGGTCGCCCGTCGGCTGTGCTGACGGGCGACCCAGCTCATGGGGCAACCAGCACGGAACATGGCGCCGACTCGAGAACCGATTCCAGGACCGGCCCCAAGCAGTCGTCATCGCTCGGGGTGGCGGGCAGGATGTGGCGGCCGAGTGCGATGAGATCGGCCTGTTCCTGATGAGCAATGTCAACCAGGACGTTCGCCGCATCGCCGACGAATACCCGCGTGGGGATGGTATGACCGGCCCGGCGCGGAAGGCGGTTCCGGGTATAGTCGAGGAGCTCTGTCGCCACGTTGTCGTAGATCCGGCGCCAGACGGCCTTCTTCTCTGGTGACAGATGGACCAGATCCGGTATGACGTGGACGAGATCCGCGTGTGCATCGGCCTCGAGGAGCGACAGCGCGCACTCATCGGCCCGGACGTTCGATCCGCCGAAGTCGGCGGTGAGGATCACGCGCGTCATGATTTGTGACTCGCGTGGCGCGACGGCCAACACGGAGCGGCGCGCCCAACGGACGATAGCGGCGGCTGTGCGATGGCTTCCGCGTCCCAGGCCGATCACGACCAGCGCCGCCCCCGTGGACTCCGCTGTTTGGGCGATCGTTGGACCCAGCGCTCCGTTTTTGACGACGAGTGGGAGTTTCCGGTCGCCGACCGCGTCACCGATGCGCCGTTCGACAGCGGAGCGTCGCACGGACTCGAGCGCGGGAGTGACCACGGTGAGGACCGTCGGTTCGACGCGCCACCGATCGGCGAGGGCCGCGCCGATCTGGATCGTTTTGACCGACGTGGGGCCGCCGTGAACGGCGATCAGTACGCCGGCGCCCGTCGGCGAGGCCGAAGCGTCGTGGGTGCTCATGATTCCTTCTCCGCTGGAGTTGGCGGGGCAATGAGAATGGAGCAGGCGCCGGTCCGGAGAACGCTTTCGGCGACGCTGCCGAGGGCGAGTCGGTCGATGAAGCCACGTCCATGACTGCCCAGGGCGATGAGATCAGCGCGCTCGTCGCGCGCGAGGTCGATGATGGCGGTCTCGGTTTCGCCGTGCCGGAGATGGGTGACGAAGCATCCCGCCGGGTGCGTGGGCAGACTCTTGATGAGCTCATCGAACATGCGCCTGGTGCCTGCTTCGTAGACGCGACGCCGCGTCGCGGCATCGGCGGCGCGTTCGACTTCATTCATCCAAGGCCACACGTGCACGAGGTGCACGATCGCGTCGTCCGCGGCCAGCGCCATGGCCAGTTCGGCTGCCCGTTGTGATGCGGGGCTGAAGTCCGTGGCGATGACGATCGAGCGGGCAGGCGCCGTCGCGTCAGATGTTGCCGCGAGGACGGGCACCGACGTGCGTCTCGAGATGCCGATCGCGGTCTCGGCGCCGAGCAGACGATCGAGCGCCGCGTGTCGCCCGATGCCGATGGCAATGAGCGCGGCGCCACGAGCCTGCGCACGATGCGCGATGCAGTCGGCTGGCCGGCCCTCCTCGATGGCGACTGGAGTCGCGGTTGGAATCGACGCGCGCACCAGGAATGCCTCGAGTGTCTCGCTCAACTGCAGGCGATAGTCACGGAGCACCCGGTCGACGTCGGGTGCATAGTCGCGAATGTCCGAGGGAATCGGCTCCATGACGCCCAGGACCTCCATCGAGACATGTCGTCGCGCCGCGAAGACGGCGGCGAGCCGGGCCGCACCTTCTGATGCGGCACCGCCCCGCGAGGCGAGGAGAACGCCGCCCGCGAGCGGGAGCGTGCGGGTCGCGCGAGGTGTGGCAGTGGGTGTGGCCGACGGTGCGGTCGTTGACATGATGGATCCTCGTTCGGTCGGAAGTGTGATTGGCGAGAACTTGCAGCCGTGCCGCCGCGGCGTAAGTCAGGCAGCGGATGATGGGCCGTCAGGGATGCCCTGACAGCGGCGTCGGTGTTTTTGCCGTTACGCCGCGAGCCACGCGGCTGCATTCTCCGCGGCAACGGAGGATGTATGGACCAAACGCCAGACCGTGCGGTCGCTAGAATCATTCTGATCTCGTTTGCGCGCGGCATGGTGGTCCTCATGGCCGCGCTCGCTCCCGCGATCCTGCTGTTCGAGCGCGATTTCATCAGAGCGCATCTGATCCCGGTCGCCCTCGTCGTGCTCATCGTTGGGCCGGCGCTCATCACCCTCGCGCTTCGGCCTCGCTCTCAGGAGACGGAATCATGTCAGAGTCACACGTTGCTCCCGTCGCGGAAACGCTAGCCCACGGCATTCTGTTGGCCAGTCATGGCACGATGGACTCCGACGCGGCCGCGCGCGTCGCGCGGGCGTTCGCGACGCGTCATGGGGTACCGATGGCGGTCCTGGGAGTCCTGTCGCCGACTCCATCGCAACCGCAGGCGATGCAGCCCGGGCGGGCGAAATGGATCATCGAGTGCGTTGAGGAACAACTCGAGCGGGCGTCGGCGGAAGGCGTGCCGATCGACGTGCGAACCGGTGATGTCACGACTCTGCTGGTGGACGAGGCGATGGCGCGTCACGCGTCGGTCATTGCGCTGGGTCTCACATCGCATACGACGGTGGAGCGGCTCATTGGCGCCGAGCTGGCGATTCGCGTCCTTCATCGCTGTGATGTGCCAGTGCTAGCGGTCGCGTATGACGCGAAGGGACTGATGGACACGATAGTCATCGCGTTCGACTTCAGTCCGGCGGCCGCGCGGGTCGCGGAACTCGCGCTGGCGTTCGCGTCCGACGGGGCGGCGGTGCATGTGGTGCATGTCTCGCCCCTGGTCGATTATTTGCCGGGGTCAGCCCCGAGACGACAGCGCTATGAGCGGGCCGCCTACGAGCTGCTCGAGCAGTTCACGAACACGCTGCCATTGCCGCCGCGCGCGCAGGTCAAACGTCACGTGCTGTATGGCGAACCGGCTGAGGCGATTCGCCGGCTGGCCGAGCAGGAGTATGCTGATCTCATTGCGCTCGGGACCTATCGTCCGGGGTTGGCTGACCGCGTGATCGTGGGGAGTGTCGCCGAGTCGCTGCTGCGTCATGCCGGCTGCTCGGTACTGGTTGTTCCACTTGTCCACGCGGAGGAGAAACCCCAATGACGGACAAGATTCGGATCGAGCAGCATGGCGGTGTCGGGCTCGCGTGGTTCGGTGGGTGGCTCTTCACGATCGGCTTCCTGCATCTCGCCTTCTGGAAGGGCGTGTTCGCGCTCTTCGCGTGGCCGTTGTACCTGGGCACATCTCTCAGCTCGCTCCTCCGCTGAAGATGTAGGGGAATCCCCGACGAAGAGCGGGGATTCCACCGACCACCGAGGCATTCGGCCGGTCGTATTGTGTGGGAACTGACTCCTGAGGACACCATGCGACCGTTGCCGTTGGCTTGTTCGTTCCTGTTTGGGCTCATCGCCGCGCCGCTCGCGGCTCAATCCGGCGATACGCCAGCATCAGTCACCGCGGCGGCCATCGACGCGGGCCGCAAGATCTTTCACGCCGACGGCAATTGCTTCCAGTGCCACGGCGGGAATCTCGAAGGTGGTCCGATCGCGCCGGCGCTCGCGACTGGCACGTTCAAGGATGCCAAGGATGGATCGTATGACGCGATCGTCGGCGTCATCACCAACGGCGTCCCGGGCACGGCTATGGTGTCGCACCCTGGTGGCATCAGCGACGAGCAGCTGAAGCAGGTTGCCGCCTATGTATGGGCCGTGAGCCACAAGAAGGCCAAGCCATGATGCTCGTTACCGGAGTGCTCGTCGCCGTCACTTTGGGTGGCACGGCTGGACCTGCGCCCTATGTGTCGTCGCGCCACGCGGCGATGCCGGCCGGTCTCGCGACGGCGGTCGAAGTGGCGCGCAATGGTGTTCCGAGTTTCTCTCGACAGACCGGGCTCGCGTGCAGCGCGTGTCATTATCAATTCCCGCAGCTGACGCCATTCGGCCGGTTGTTCAAGCTCAATGGCTACTCGCTGTTCGGCGTGAAGGCGATCGTCGAGCCCGACAAAAGCAAGGGCGCCGGGCTCAATCTGATTCCGTTTCCGCCGCTGTCGCTCATGTGGATGACGTCGACGACGAGTCTCGCCAAGAAGCTGCCCGGTACGCAAAACGATGCGACCGAATTTCCTCAGCAGTTCAGTCTCTTCTTGGCCGGGTCGTTGACACCGCACGTTGGGGCGCTCATCCAGGCGACGTACGAGGGTTCGTCGGGCACGTTCGGCATCGACAACTCCGATATCCGATTCGTGAACCATTTCCGGTTGGCTGGATCCGATCTGCTCTTCGGCGTTACGGCGCACAACAATCCAACCGCGCAGGACGTGTGGAATACGACACCGGCGTGGGGTTATCCGTTCGCGAGCGCCGATGCGACGCCGGGCTCCCTTGCGGCATCCATGATCGACGGCGGGTTGGCGCAGCAAGTTTTGGGGGTTGGCGCCTATGCCCTCTGGAACAACATGCTGTATCTCGAAGGGACGGGTTATCGATCGGCGCAACAAGGGGCACCGGTGCCACTCGACTCGACGGCCACGGGGGCCATCAACGGCATCACGCCGTACTGGCGAGCGGCGCTGCAGCACCAATTCGGAACGACCTTCTACGGCATGGTCGGCACGTACGGGTTGAGCAGTCGACAGTTCCTCGGGGGTGTCAGCGGCGCGACGAATACGTTCACGGATCTTGGATTCGACTCGCAGCTCGAGCGGCCGACCAAGGGCGGCGGCGCGGCGATCCTTCGGGCGACGTGGATCCACGAGTGGCAACGGCTCGATGCGGTCGTCGCGGAGAGCGCGCCGGGCGCCGCGAACGTGCGGAACCACTTGAACACCGTTCGGGTCAACGCGACGTACGAGCCGAATGCTCGGTATGGTGGGACGATCGGGTACTTCTCGACTGACGGGTCACGGGACACCGTGCTCTACGCGCCGGCCGCGGTATTCGGCAGCGGCAGTGGCCGTCCGCGGACGACGGGGACCATCGAGGAGCTCGACTTCAACCCGTGGGAGAATACGCGGCTGGCCGTGCAGGCCATTCAGTTCACGCAATTCAATGGTAGCGGGCGTGGCTATGATGGCTTCGGTCGGAACGCCTGGAACAACAATACGCTCTATTTGATGGCGTGGATCGCGTTCTGAGAGTGGTGAGCGTTGAGCCCGGTATGGCGGACGTGGGCCGGGACGGCCCGGTCGGCAATCAGGCGTCGGCTCAACTATTTCGCCTGACCCATTGTCGCAGCGTGCGCGACCGGCTCCCTTTCTTTATGATGGCAACCGACCTGCACTCCGAGCTCGCCAGGCTGATTAAAGCCGACTTTGGGGAAGTGATCTGGCGCGATCGGGTGCGGTTGCAAGCCGTGGTGACCGAGGTATCTCCGCTCACCGGGCACACGCCGCTCTATGACGCCGTAGTGGGACGCAAGTTGAGCGCCGTGCGCTGGCTGGTGCGTCTCGGTGGACGAGTGCGCGAAGGGGGCGAGGACGGCAATCCGTGGCACGCCGCACTGCGGATGACGGAACCGCTTCCAACACTGGAGCTTCTGCTCACCAGTGGCGCAATGACCACGATCGACCTGAATGCCTGCGCCGATGAGTTGCGCGCGCTCGAGCGCGGGGCGTTGCACCAGCGGGTCGCCGACGGCGCCCATCGCCTGTACCTCGATGCGTGCCGGCGGATCGAGCGTACGCCCGACCCGCCGGTGCGAACCGATGCCTGAAGGTCGGCTAGTGCGTGAGCCTCGTTACGTTCTCGGCCGCGGGACCTTTCTGTCCTTGCACGACTTCGAACTCGACGCGCTCCCCCTCGGCCAGCGACTTGAAGCCGCTGCCGTTGATGGCCGAATGATGGACGAAGCAATCCTTCGTGCCGCCCTCCGGAGTGATGAAGCCGAAGCCCTTGGCGTCGTTGAACCACTTGACTGTTCCGGTCATACGCATTGGTCTGTACCTGTGTGCGGAAGTGTTGTCGGATATGAGCGACGATGGCACCGGGCAACACCACCGAAAACAAAAACCGGGATCGGCTCGAACGGCCAGATCCCGGCTTCTTCACTGGTCTTGGAGGGCGTCGTAATCACTCTACGCACGCCGAATGTAACACCGATCGCGCATTGAGGCAACTTTCATGACAACGCATCGACGTCAGTCGCTCAGTGTGGCGCTGAGTGATATTGAGACCGGGTCAGTGGACGCCATCACTCGGATCGCCGTCAATCGGAGTTGGTGGACGATGTTGCCGAACGAGATGCAGACCACCTACCGCAAACGGTGCGACGAGCTGGGCGTCACGCTGGTCGTGGATGATCGTTTATCGCCGCATTTCGTCGAAATGAGCGGCGGCCTGGATGGGCCACCGCTCTCGAGCGAACAGCCGATCTGAGGTCTGACGCGTCGCCGTCGCGCCCCGGCGTTCGGGACCAGCGATCGCACGAGCGATGCGATAACTGGCGCTTCATTCGGGCTCCAGACTAGTCCGAGCGGTGGTCGCACCGTTGGAAGGCGAGAAATTCGTGCACGGCCGCCAACGCTTC